>NC_011146.1:600000-950000 GCF_000020725.1 Citrifermentans bemidjiense Bem
TCAGGATGTCCAAGGCCCAGGTTAAGATCCAGATCGGCACGGAGCTTACCAAGGGACTCGGGGCGGGCGCCAACCCGAACGTCGGGCGCGACGCTGCCCTTGAGGACAGGGACAAGGTCCACGAGGCGCTGAAGGGCGCGGACATGATCTTCATAGCGGCCGGCATGGGCGGCGGCACCGGCACCGGTGCGGCGCCTGTCATCGCCGAGGTTGCTCGCGAGCACGGGGCTCTCACCGTGGGCGTGGTCACCAAGCCGTTTTCCCGCGAGGGGCGCCAGCGTTTGGCCAAGGGCGAGGACGGCATCAAGGAGCTGAAGAAACATGTCGACTCCCTGATCGTCATCCCCAACGACCGTCTGCTCGGCCTGGCCGGGAAGTCCATGTCCATCCTCGACGCCTTCAAACCCTCCGACGACGTGCTGCGCCAGGCGGTGCAGGGCATCTCCGACCTGATCACCCAGTCCGGCCTGATCAACGTCGACTTCGCCGACGTGAAGTCGATCATGAGCGAGCGCGGCATGGCGATGATGGGCATCGGCATCGGCTCCGGCGAGAACCGCGCCATCGATGCCGCCGTCAAGGCCATCTCCAGCCCGCTGCTCGAAGACATCGACATCTCCGGCGCCAAGGGCGTTCTGGTCAACATCTCCGGCTCCGCCTCCATGACCATGGATGAGTTCGACGCGGCCAGCAAGGTGATCCACGAGAAGGTGCACGAAGACGCGAACATCATCGTGGGTCTGGTCATCGACGAGACTCTGGGCGAGACCATCAAGGTCACCGCCATCGCCACCGGCTTCGGCGACCGTTTCGACCTGGAGAAAGGGCGTCACGAGATGAAGAGCGTGGCCACCATGGCCACCATGGTGAAGCCGGTCGAAAGCAGGCTGGAGATCCCGACCTTCATCCGCGAAAAGCAGCAGCGCGAGACCCAGGTGCGCCAGCGCAGCTTCCTCTCCGACGATGAGGATCAGTACGACATCCCGACCTTCCTGAGGAAGTCCGTAGACTAAGGCCCCCCCCTCCGAAAAAGAAGAAAAAGGCCCGGTCTCCGCAAGGGGAGCCGGGCCTTTTTGTGTTTTGGGGATGATTCCGGGGGAAGCCGCTCTTGGTCCCCCCTCCCGTCAAGGGAGGGGGGGCTGTATGCCCGGAATTCTTCTGGTTCCCAAGGTGGACCTTGGGAACGAGATTTTACGAGGACCAAGGACCAGGCGATGCTATTTCGTTCCCCCCTTTGCTCTTCGTTGCAATTTCGCCCCTAAAGAAAACGCGTAGTTTACCGATACGGGACAGTGGTCCTCATTAAACCAAAAGGACCACCGCCGGAAGCTTACGGCCAGGAACCTTGCCCGATGTCCGATCGACCACTTTACAACAGCAAGATAATCAACAACTTCGTCGCGCTGCTGAAGAAAAAGCATGCGGACGTGGACGTGCGCGAGCTTTTGAACTATGCGGAGATAAGCCCGTACGAGCTGAGCGACGAAGGGCACTGGCTCACCCAGCGGCAGGTCGACCGTTTCCACGACAAGATGTCCTATCTCCTGGGGGGCAAAGAACTAGCCCGGGAAGGAGGGCGTTACGCCGCCTCCGAAGAGGCATTGGGCGTGATGGCCAAGTACACCTTCGGCTTCATCGGGCCGGCCAACACCCTGGTCGCCATAGGCAAATGCGCCTCCAACTTCACCCGTTCCGCCGTCTATCAATCCCGCAAGCTCGCCGACAACAAGGTGGAGATCACGGTAACCCCCCATTCCGACGTGGAGGAAAAGCCTTTCCAGTGCGAAAACCGCATCGGCTTTTTCGAGGCGATCGTCCAGATGTTCGACCACGACATCCCCTCCGTCGAACACCCCGAGTGCATCTTCAAGGGGGGCTCCTGCTGCAGGTACATCGTCTCCTGGAAGAAGACCTGGGCCGGCAAGATCCGGTTGGTCAGAAACCTCCAGGTGCCGGTCGTGCTCGTACTCTACGGGGTGCTCCACCACTTCTACCGAATCGGGCACCTGGGCGAGATGCTGGTAGCGCTCGCCTTCATGCAACTGGGCGCGTCCTACCTCGCCGAGCGGCTGGAGAAGAAAGAGATACTCGCCACCCTGGCCGGCGTGCAGGAGTCGACGGAGCAGATGGTCGACCAGATCGGCGTCAACTACAACAACGCCCGGATGGTAAACGAGGTGGGGCAGGCCCTGAGCACGCAAAGCGGCATAGACGAGGTGCTGCAGAATGTGATCGGCGCCCTCGAGAAGCGGCTGGGGTATGACCGGTGCCTTATCATGCTGGCGGACAAGAACAAATCGTGCCTTAAGTTCCGCACCGGGGTCGGCATCAACGACAAGCAACTGAAAGCGCTGAAAAAGGCCTCCTTCGATCTCACCAACCCTGGCGCCAAAGGGGCCTTCGTAACCTGCTTCCGGGAACAAAGGACGATGTTCGTCGACTTTTCCGAGGTGACGCACATTCACTCCGAGCAGAGCATCAACCTCTCCGAGGTGCTGGAGGCGCAATCCTTCATCTGTTGCGCCATTGTCTTCGAGGGAGAGTCGCTGGGTATCCTGGCGGTGGACAACATGAAGACCCAGCGGCCGCTGACCCAAAGCGACATGAGCCTTTTGACCGGTCTCGCGCCGGTCATCGGCATGAGCCTTCGCAACGCCATGCACCTGGAGCGCGAAAGGAGGATGGCGGAGCAGATCAGGCAGTCGCAGAAGATGGAAGCCGTCGGGGTGCTGGCAGGAGGAATCGCGCACGATTTCAACAACCTGCTGACCGGTATGATCGGGTACGTCAGCCTGGCGCTGATGACCATTAAGGAGGAGGACCCCGCCACGAAGTACCTGGACCAGGTCGTCTCCGCCGCCGACCGGGCCGCCGACCTCACCCAGAGGCTCCTCGCCTTCAGCAGAAAGCAGATCAACCACCCGGAACCGGTGGACCTGAACCAGATCGTGAACAACGTGAGAAAGCTCCTGAGCAGACTGGTTACGGCGAAAATCGAGCTGAAGGTCGAACCGAGCGAGGGGATGTTGCCGGTGGTCGCGGATTCGAGCCAGATCGACCAGATGGTGATGAACCTGGTCACCAACGCGCGGGACGCCATGCCCACCGGGGGGACGCTGACCATAACCACCGAAGCGATGGAGCTGACCGAGGAGTGGGTGGAGTCGCACGGATACGGCAGTATCGGCTCTTACGCCGTTTTATCCGTCACCGACACGGGGACCGGCATGGACGAGGCGACCAGGGCCCACGTTCTCGAGCCGTTTTTTACCACGAAGGAAGTGGGGAAGGGGAGCGGGTTAGGTCTGGCCATCGTGTACGGGATCGTGAAGCAGCACGAAGGGCACCTGGAGATCTACAGCAAGCCTGGCGCAGGGACCACCTTGAACGTCTATCTCCCGCTCATTGCACCTGCGCCCTAGCTTCCC
The DNA here is from genome assembly GCF_000020725.1 of Citrifermentans bemidjiense Bem. Taxonomy (NCBI): domain Bacteria; kingdom Pseudomonadati; phylum Thermodesulfobacteriota; class Desulfuromonadia; order Geobacterales; family Geobacteraceae; genus Citrifermentans; species Citrifermentans bemidjiense. The sequence goes on from NC_011146.1 coordinate 603,429, forward strand.
TCACCCGTCCAGAAAACCGACCCACTTCACCCTGAGCGTCGCCACTCCGAACTCCTCTTCCACTATCCCTTTGAGCAGGTAGGGGCGCCGCTGCGAGAGCTTCCGGCAGAACCTGGCGTAGACGTCCGGAAAGAAGGTGGCGTCGAAGATCGCCGTCACATCCTCGAACGAGATAAATTCCATCGGCCTGCCGTGCTTGTCCTCCACCGTCTTCGTGGTGATCCACCATCCCACCATGGTCACCCATTTTCCCGTGTGCTTGATCAATTCCGAAGCCTTGATCGGCCGGTGCCGTTGCCACTGCTCCTTGTACAGCGCCAGCGGGTGCCGCGACACCAGGAAGCCGAGCGCTTCCACCTCCTGCCTGAGCACCAGTTGCGCGTCATAAGGAGGAGGGTGCGGCAGCTCGGTCTTTTGTTCGAACAAAAGGGCCGTCGCCTGCTGCTGGAAGTGGAGCAACTCCCAAAGCAGCGTCGGGCGCTTCTCCTCCCCCTCCAGCGCGTCGAAGCAGCCGGCTTTTATCAGGCGCTCGGCATCGGCGCGCTGCAGCCGCGCCCGGCGCAGGAACTCCTTGAAAGAGGCGAACGCCCCGCGTTCCCGGCGCTCCTTTAAGAGCCGGTCCGCGCCGTCACGGGTCAGGCCGTCGATCTGCATCAGGCCGACCCTAAGGGTCTTCTCTTTGCCGGTGTAGTGGTACTCACTCTCGTTGATGTCCGGGGGGAGGATGGCAAGCCCCAGCCTGCGCCCCTCCGAGATGTAGGCGAACGGCGAGTAGTACCCCCCCTGGTTGGAAATCACCGCCGCGATGAACTGCGCGGGGTGGTGAGCCTTCATGTAGGCTGCCTTCCCGCTCAAGAGCGCGTAGCTCGCCGAGTGAGGTTTGCAGAAGGAATAGCCGGCGAAGGAGAGGATCTGGTCCCAGATTCCCAGCAGCACCTTTTCCGGGACCCCGCGCTCCGCGCCCCCTGCCATGAACTTGTTGCGGAAATCCGCCAGCCGCTTCTCGCGGTGCTTCTTGGTGATCACCTTCCTGAGCTGGTCCCCTTCGCTGGCGGAGAAACCCGCGAGCTCCATGGCGATCTGGGTGATCTGCTCCTGGTATATCGCTATCCCCAGCGTCTCCCCCAGTACGCTCTCCAAAAGCGGATGCAGGTGCGACCAGGGCTTTCCCTGGAGCCTCGCCACGTACTCCTGAATGAAGCTGTTCGCCGCGGGCCTGATGATCGACGACGCCTGCACCAGCACCTCGAAGAGGTCGTACCGGAAGGTCTCCGGCGGGGCGGTGCTGCTCCAGATCTTGCGCAGCAGCAGGCGCACCGAAGGGGATTCCAGGTAGAAACAGCCGATGGTGAGGCCGCGGCGCAGCAGGCTCTGCGTCCTCTCATCCTCCAGCGGGCGCCAGGTCGCGTAATCGATCTCCACACCCTTCTGCTCCTTCACCGCCGCCATTGCGTCGCGGATGACGGCGAGCGAGCGGTTCCCCAGGATGTCGATCTTCACCAGCCCCGCGTCCTCGGTCTGGTCCTTTTCCCACTGGATCAGCGGCAGCCCCTTGTGCGAGATTTCCACCGGGACGTACTTGCGGATCTCGTCGGGCACGATAACTAGCCCTCCGCAATGCAGCGACAGGTGGCGCAACTGCCCGTTCAGGCGCCGGGCCGTCGACATGATCTCCTGCCAGTCCGAGGAAAGCGACTCCCCCTTGAAGAGCGGGTGCCCGCTCATCGCAGCGGCGCTTTGCTCCGCGCGCCAAAAGCCAGAGATGCGCTCCGTCATCTCCTTGATCTCGTAGTCCGGCAGGCCGTAGACCTTGGCCACCTCGCGCAGCGCCGACCTCCCCTTGAAGCCCACCTGGTTCGCCACCATGGCCGCCCGCCTGGCTCCGTAACGCGCGAAGGCGAAGTCGAGGATGGCGTCACGCTCATCCCAGGGAAAATCTACGTCGATGTCGGGGGGATCGCTTCTCCCCTCGTTCAGGAAGCGTTCGAAGAAGAGGTTGTGCCGGATGGGGTCGACATGTGTGATCCCGAGGCAATAGGCGACCAGAGACGCCGCCGCGCTCCCCCTGCCGCAGGTTCTTTCCGACTGTTTGGTCAGTTCCTCCACCACCAGGAAGTAATGAGAGAACCCCTTGTCGCGGATGATCGAGAGTTCCTTGTCGAGGCGGGCCTGCACCCGGTCGGAGATACTGCCGTAGCGCCAGATTGCCCCTTGGCGAGCGCGTTCCAGGAGCGTTTCGAATGCCGCCTCCGTCCCCAGCTCCCGGAAAGCGGGAAAGATGGTGCTGGAGAAATTCCAATCCGTTTTGCAAAGCGAGGCGATGCGTATGGTATTTTGCAGCGCCTCAGGGCAATGCGGGAAGAACTCAGCCATCTTATCTGGCGGGTAGAGCGCGTCCGACTCCGCCGCCGTCATCTCCGGCGTAAGTCGCGAGAGCTTAGTGTTCAAATGAATCGCCCGCAGCACCCGATGCAGGTGGAAATCGTCGAGCCTGCACTCCGCTAGAGCGTTTGGTCCATTCCCCCTCTCCCTCTGGGAGAAGGTCGGGGTGAGGGCGTCCGAAGGAGGAGCCTGTCCGCCGTAGCGCGGAGCGCGCAGCACGGCCCTCGACGTCGCCACCGGCGGCAGCCTGAGATCCCTTGCCAGCGTCAGAGCGTTGTGCATGGAGTGTCCCGGCGAGAGTTCCACGAACAGCCCCTCGTCCGACTTCCGTTTGAGAGCGGCCAGGAGCTTCCGGTCGTCGCTCAACACGATGATGCCGCGCCGGTACTCCGAAAGTGCCGGGATGAGGTCGAAATTCTTTTGGCAGTGCAAGTCCGAGATGAGGCGGGAGATGTTGGCGTACCCCTCCTCGTTGCAGGCAAGGAGGACTGCCCGGTTGTCTGGTGTAACAGCCTCCGTGCCGATGATAGGCGAGATGCCCGCCTCCCGCGCCGCATCGAGGAAGCGCGGCACACCGTAGAGGCCGTTGCGGTCCGTGATGGCGAGCGTCTTGAAGCCTAGGGAAGCCGCGTGAGAGCAGAGCGTCTCAGGCGAGTGCACCCCCCAGTTGGGCGAGAGCGAAGAATGTGCGTGAAGATGGATGAACATATGTCACTAAAACCTTATAGGCTTTAACCACAGAGGACACAGAGGTACACAGAGGAAAATCTGAGGAAGGCAAAAGCAAAAAAGATCTTTTGGGGTTAACCCAAAGTCTTTCGGTTTCCTCTGTGACCTCCGTGATCCTCAGCGACCTCTGTGTTCCGCCTTTCAAAGTTTCCTCTGTGGTGAGTGCTTTTAGCTTCTACTGGTCAAAGTCATATATTTATTCTGCTCCGGATCCCACTCCGGCGGCGGCTCGCTGGCCATAGTCGCCTCACGGCGTGCCGCCAGCCCCTTGCCCCAGCGCACCGCGTCGCGCCCATGCTTTTCCCGCAAGAGGTCCAGCGTCTCCTGCAAATCGGCCTGCTTCTGCGACACCTGGGCCGTCGCCGGCGCGAACAGGTCCATCTGTCCCGCGTCCTCCGCCACCTGGTCGCAACTAAGCCGCAAACCCTTCACCCTCTGCCGCCGTTTGCAGGTAGTGAAGAAGAGATCCTCCACCGCCGCCAGCAACTGCAGGTCCAGCGAAGTCGGCACCGGCAGCACCTTCTTTCCCTGCTGGCTCACCCCGTCCGCGTACATCACCGAAAGCGTCAGCTTGCGTGCTCCCTTCCTAAGCCGCCGCAACCGAAGCCCGCATGCCTCCACCAACCGCAGCAGCTCCGACAGCAGGATCGCGTCGTCGTTCTCCTCCTGGTCCAGCAGCCCCTCCTCCACGATCTCCGTGGAGAGCCTGGGAGGTTGAACCGGAGACCTGTCGATGCCGCAGGAGCGGTCATGCAAAAGAGGCGCAAAAGGGCCGACAGCAAGGCGGAGTTGCGGCATCGACAGCGACGCCACCTGCTCCACCCGCTGCAGGTTCAGATCCCGAAAGAGCAGAGCCTGCCGCGATTCCCCCACCCCGGGCAGCACCGAAACAGGAAAGGGCGCCAGAAAGCTCCGCTCCGCCCCATGGAACACGTCGTAGACCCCCGCCTCCTGCATCACATCCGCAGCCACCCGCGAGACCAGCTTGTTCACCCCCGCCCCGGCCATCGCCTCCAGCCCCATCCTGTTCGCTATCGCCTTCTCCAGCCTGGCCGCGACATCCCGCGCCGGCCCGAAGAGCCTGCGCGAAGCGGTGAGATCCAGGAACGCCCGCCCGGCCCCCGGTTCCACGATAGGGGTGAATTCGGCCGAGAGATCCTGTAGCGCTTGGCTTCCCTTCGCCATCAGGTGAGGGTCCGGAGCGATCACGATGAGCGCGGGGCAGGACTTGCGAGCGTGGTAGATGGGAGTCCCCGCGTGCACCCCCTCCGCCGCAGCCTCCGCAGAGATGCACTGCAGCAGCGCCCGTTCCGAGTTGAGCGGAGCCACCGCCACCGGCCGTCCGCGCAGGTTCGAGTCGACGACCCGGGCCAGCGCGATGGGAAAAGCGGGAACAGTTATGTGGAGGATTTCCCGGTCCACTTCTTATAAAACCTCATAGAGCCCACCAGCACGCCCCTGATATGAAACTCGTCGTCTTCCGTCACCATGATGGGGCTCATCGCCGAGTTCGCCGGCTGCAACTGAATCGAATTTCCCTTCCGGACGTACTTCTTGATCGTGATCGAACCGTTCACCTCCGCGATCACCGTCTGGCCCGTCTCCGCCACAGCCTGCGGGTGCACAGCCACGTAATCGCCGTCCATGATCCCCATCTCCACCATCGAATCGCCGCGCACCTCGTACACCACGTTGCCCGGTCCCGCCATCGCAGAAGGGACCTCGATGGCGTCCGCCAGTTGGAAAGCCTGCACCGGCCGTCCCGCCGCCACGATCCCCACCAGCGGCAGCTCCATTCCTATGATCGGTGCGACAGCAGGCGTTTGTGGATTTCCCCCCTCAGCAAAGTGCAGTTCCTGGGATTCCGGAGAACCTGGAGAGTATTTGCCCACGAAGCGTTGCGCGAGAACTTGCGTCCCCCCCTTTGCGAAGGGGGGACAGGGGGGATTTGCCAGTTGCAGACCTCGTTTCGCGTTCCACTGGCGAGTCAGGTGTCCGTCTTTCTCCAGAGCGCGCAAGTAATGCTGCACCGTCCCCAGCGAGCCGAAGCCGCATCCAGAGGCGATCTCCTGTTGCGAGGGCTGGAACCCGTGCCGCTCCGCGAATGACAAAATGAAATCAAGCACCCTCTTCTGTTTAGGCGTCATCTGTCCCCCTCTCCCCGAATCAGGGTTGCGAGAATACTCGCAAGTTTGTCGTAAGTCAAGAGAGGGAGAAAGGGTGAGGAAGAAGGAGAGAGGAGGAGGAGAGAGAGGAGGAGGTGGTGGTGAAATGGTGGAGGAGGTGGTGGTGAAATGGTGGAGGAGGTGGTGGTGAAATGGTGGAGGATGATGATCGTGGTGTTGGCAGCAGGTGGTGGAAGTGGGTGTGCTATGTACAAGTGAATGCAACTGACCTTGAGCTGCTGGCACGTCAGCCTGCAATGCATGTGTGCAATAAAGTCATGGCTAGCAATCTATTCTTGCAACTAACTATGACTTCATATAGAGTTTGTATCATGAAGTTATTTACTGCTAATTCCACAACGAAAAAATTTATGCTGCCTTTAATCCTGGCTGTAGCAGTCTTTTTTGTTACGCAAGGGATAGAAGTACCTAATTTCAGTGATTTGCTGGAACCTCAGCTTTCCTTGTCACAGAAATCCAACGGCTCCGATACCGCTGTTGTTAAAACTCTGACAAAATGCTCGCATATAAAATCCATAAAAAACGTCAATTTTTCAGCTCTCGTCAGCAATGCATTCCAGATAAATAGTCCAGTCGTTCCCGTTACGGTTTTTCAGCATCAATCCCAATCCTTTATCTCGTCTGTAGTCTCAATTCTTCCTGCCAGAGCACCACCCGCGTAGCACACATCATTCCTCAGTAGCAGCCATAGTTTGCACTTTCCGCGCGTTTTTTTGCGCAGGAAAAAATGCGTTCGCAGCGTATTCATTTTTTAATGCACGTGCTGCGAGCAAATGACGCGGCATATCTGCGTGCATGCAAGCTAAAAACCAAATAACAGCAGCTTAGTGATATCTGGGCCAAAAACTATGGCTTGGCGCCTTCGCCGTCTTCAGTGCGAGGTGCAAAGGTCCAGGCGCGCCCGATGTATTTCTGCGCTCGCAGCCAAGATAATCACAACAACTGGAAAGGACACACGCTATGCCAAAGAGCATTTCATGGCGCATAACCATGATTGTATTTTTTGTACTCTTATCGTTTCTATACCTCACGCCTACTCTGGTTTCCAACTTGCCTAACTGGTGGACAGGGTATTTCCCCAAAGACAAAATCCATCTGGGGCTTGACCTTCAGGGCGGCACCCACCTTGTAATGAAAGTGGATACGCAAAAAGCAGTTGAGGGTTATATCGATTTGATTGCCTCGGATCTCGAAGATTCACTCAATGTCCGTCGCATCCGCATTCATCAGATTAACCGGGTTGGTGAAGATGCCATACGACTGGCATTCTACGACGTGAATAGTGCGGAAAACGAGGCACAACTTATAAAGAAAAAATATCCAGAACTAGAGCAGATACAAATACGTGATTCTGAGGGTGGGATGGTACACCTCGAATTCCGAATGGAAAAGAAGGCCGTGCAGGATAGGAAGGACAAGGCTGTTGCCCAGGCTCTTGAAACTATCCGCAACCGAATCGATCAGTTCGGGGTATTGGAGCCGGTAATACAGAGAGAAGGAATAGATCATATAGTGATCCAACTTCCAGGCATCACTGATCCCAAACGAGCTATTGAGTTGATCGGAAAAACTGCGCGCCTTGAATTCAAGCTCGTGGACGAAAATCTCAGCGCATCGTCCTCCTCTCCCTATGCTATGCCGGACGATGCAGAGATTCTGATGGAGCAGCAATCGAATTCAGCCACCGGAGCTGTTCAGGGAGTGCCTATTGTAGTGAAGAAAAAGGCCATCATCACCGGCGATCTCCTCACCGACGCTCAAGTGAAGATTGATTCACAAAATAACGAACCATATGTGGCAATTGATTTCAATTCCACCGGTGCCAGGCTCTTCGACCAGGTGACTGCTGCTAATGTAGGGAAACGCTTTGCTATTGTCCTTGATGGCAATGTGTACTCGGCACCGGTTATTCGGGAACGGATCTCCGGCGGCTCAGCGCAGATCTCCGGCAACTTCAACGAAAAGGAGGCTGCTGATCTGGCTATTGTCCTACGCGCGGGATCGCTTCCCGCCCCGGTGAAGATTGTGCAGAACGTCACGGTCGGTCCGTCGATAGGCGAGGATTCCATCTCCAAAGGGTTGATGGCTGGTGGAATAGGCATCCTTCTGGTTGTGCTTTTCATGGTGTTTTACTACCGGATGGCAGGACTGGTGGCAAATTTCGGCATGGTGCTCAACGTGTTGTTTCTCCTGGGAGCGCTGGCGGCTCTCGGTGCCACGCTGACCTTGCCCGGTATCGCGGCCATCGTTCTTTTGGTCGGCATGTCGGTTGACTCGAACGTGCTTATCTTTGAGCGGGTCAAAGAGGAAATCAGGCTTGGCTGTACCCCAAAGATGAGTATCGATGCTGGATATGACAAGGCCTTCCTGACCGTCATGGACTCTCATGTTACCACCCTGATCACAGCGGCTGTCCTATTCCAGTTTGGGACAGGACCGGTCAAGGGATTCGCGGTCTCACTGAGCCTTGGCGTTATCATCAACCTTTTTACCACGCTTGTCACAACCAAGGTGGTCTTTGACAGCGCCTTCAGCCGCTTTCAGATCAGACGGCTCAGCATATAGAGAGGAAAAAACTATGCAACTTATCAGCAATACCAACATTGACTTTATCGGCAAAAGGAAAGTCAGCTTTGTCATATCGACTATCATTGCGATCATCGGCTTGATTGGTATCCTTCAAATCGCCAGGAACTCAGCCAACATGGGCATTGATTTTTCTGGAGGTACCTCGGTCCAGCTAAGCTTCACACATCCTATCCCTCAGGAAAAAGCACGCGAACTGCTTTCCGACCACCTTTTCAGAGAGGTCAACTTGCAGGAGATAAAGGGAGGAAACAGGATCCTGGTAAAGGTCGGGAAATCCGGGGCAGACGTTTCCGAAACGATCACGGCAGTATTTAAAAAGGAGTTTCCTGGCAACGCCTTTGTCGTCGAAAGCTCAACTGATGTCGGTCCCTCGATCGGTAACAAACTCAAAACGGATACTCTGAAAGCTGTGGGCCTTTCCATGATCGGCATCATCCTCTATATCGCTTGGCGGTTCGATTTTAAATTCGGAGTAGGTGCCATAGCCGCCACACTGCACGACGTGCTCGCAATGGTCGCTCTGTTTTACCTGATGAACAAGGAGATCAACCTTCTTTTCATAACCGCAGTCCTGACCATTGCCGGCTACTCCCTTACAGACACCGTGGTGGTTTTCGACAGGATCAGGGAAAACCTGCATAAGTATGTGGATGACACCAAAGAGGGTCTGTTCAACAGGAGCATCAACGAAGTTCTCCCTAGAACCGTGATCACCTCACTGACCACATTCCTTGCAGCCATCTCCTTATTCCTGTTCGGCGGCGAGGTGATTCACGATTTTGCCCTGGCACTGGTAGCCGGCATCGTCATTGCCACATATTCATCCATATTCATAGCAAGCCCAATCGTTGCGGTGCTTGAGGCAAGGCGGGGCGGATGGGAGTTGGCGGACGGGGACGGCTTAAGTGGAACCAGTGAGGAGGAACTGTAAAAAATGCACAACCTCGATCTCATCATGACAATAACCGGCGGCTTTACGGCAGCACTGCTATTTGGGTATCTTACCCATCGCCTGGGCATGTCGACGATTGTCGGCTACCTTTTGGCCGGCATTGCCGTCGGATCGCATACCCCTGGTTTTGTCGCGGACCGAGCCATGGCTGAACAGTTTGCCGAAATCGGTGTCATCCTGCTCATGTTCGGCGTAGGCCTTCAGTTTCACCTGAAGGAGTTACTTGAGGTGCGGCGCGTAGCCATACCCGGAGCCCTTTGTCAGAGCGCCGTAGCAACCCTCCTTAGTTGCCTTGTGGCGAGGTGGCTGGGGTGGGGGTGGTCGGCAGGGATAGTGTTTGGCTTTGCAGTTTCGGTGGCCAGCACGGTGGTTCTACTTCGCGTCCTGGTTGACAACAACGAGATGCACACTCCGACCGGCCACATCGCAGTGGGGTGGCTGGTCGTCGAGGATATACTGACCGTGTTTCTGCTGGTAATTCTGCCGATACTGTTCGGCGCTGGTACGGCGGACTCGGCGAGTCTCCCCGCGGCCATCGGCATCTCTTTGGCTAAGATAGCACTTCTCGTTGGGCTGACCTTCTGGGTAGGCGGGCGCACCATCCCATGGCTCCTGGAGCGTGTGGCCGCTACCCATTCGCGCGAACTCTTCACCCTCACCGTCCTGGTTCTTGCCCTTGGGATTGCCGTTGCATCGACAAAGGTCTTCGGCGTCTCCATGGCGCTAGGCGCATTCCTGGCGGGGATGGTGGTGAAGCAGTCCGACTTCAGCTTCCGCGCAGCCTCGGAGGCGCTTCCCATGAGGGACGCCTTCGCGGTGCTCTTCTTCGTCTCGGTGGGAATGCTTTTTAACCCCGGGCATCTGATGCAGGAACCGGGTCTCGTGCTCATTACCTTGGTGATAATCCTGCTGGGGAAGCCGTTGGCCGCGCTGACGATTGTGCTTGTCCTGAGGTATGCCCCTCGTGTGGCACTCTCAGTTGCCGTCGCCCTGGCTCAGATCGGCGAGTTTTCGTTCATCCTGGCCACGGCAGGTAAGGACATGGGGGTGTTGGGAGAGAGTGGAGCAAATACTATAGTTGCCGCTGCGATTATCTCGATCAGCCTCAACCCGCTTTTGTACCGGCTTATTGGTCCCCTGGAGCGGCGGGCAAGGCACACCCGTCTGTGGCAAATACTTGAAGCAAGGTCAAAACCACATGCACTAGGCGGCGAAGCGGTCCCAGGCCTGCATTCGGTATCCCGCGACCGTGCAATCGTGGTGGGGTACGGCCCGACAGGAAAAACTCTGGTGCGCCTGCTAGTCGACAACGGAGTTGATCCGTTTGTGGTGGAGATGAACATACATATGGTTCGGCAATTACAGGCCGATGGGATTGGAGTAATTTATGGTGACGCAACCAACCGCGATACGCTCTGCGCTGCCGGGATACAGGATGCCGTTGCCCTCATCCTCACCTCTTCCGGAATGCAAGGGAGTGAGGAGACTATCCAGTTGGCCCGGGAGATAAACCCGAGACTGCGGATCATCGCCCGCACCACCTATTTGCGGAATATACAAACGCTTCGCGAGGCAGGAGCTGAAGCGGTTTTTTCAGGTGAGGGTGAGATTGCGCTCAACATGACTGAACACATGTTGCGTAAACTCGGAGCCACTGATGAACAGATAAGCCGAGAACGAGACCGAGTCAGAGACGAATTGCTCGGTGGCTCAATGACCGGGCTTAAAGTGACATGACGTTGTAAATTCTTTACCTCGAAGAACAAGGGGATGCCCGTAAATATAATGGGCGTCCCCTTGTTTCATTGTTCCGTGGTCGTGGTGGGATGGACGGGTGAATATGCAGGAGGCTTGAGCGACTGGAAGACCGACGCGGCGAAGTGGTTTTCGGGAATCGCAGGGAAGTCGGATGCGCGAGACACCTGCGCATCGAATTTGTTGAACCTGTTTTTCGTTTTGTAAGACCTATTTTTCCTTTTGTAAGACCATATTTTTGTTTTGTAAGGCCATGTTTTTTGGAGCTTGAGAAAACTGTAATGATATTGCCCCTTTGGAAGCATGAAAAAATAGATCTACAAACAAAAAAACAGACGTGTTTTTTTGTTTGCGTGACTTATCCCCCAAAAAGGGGGGATGCTTAAGTGCTGCAAAAGGTTGCGAACGGGAATCGGGCAACGTGAAATTTCCTTGGAGACGTTGCTAGGCTGAAAAAGAAGCACCGGATATGAGGGTGATTGATCTTGCCCGGCGAGATATCACCTTTACAAAAATAATGTCACAATGGCCCCAGCCCCTAACTTCCTATCCCCGCAAATCCTCGAAGTCATCTTGCAACTGCGCAAGGTCAACGCGCCGGTAATCCAACATTAATCTTCGCCAGTAAAAGTCTTGCCATTTCAAGAAGATGACTGCAAAGTCGCATTGATGCGTAGTTCACTTTGACAAACATAAATGATGTCTCTATAGTGCCGTCTAATCTTTTGGGCTTTGTGCACTGTGCTCAAGTGAGAGGTGGAATAATAGCCCAAAGGAAACGATATGGAATTGTCTGCACCAATTGCGGTTCCAGCATCCGAGGGCACAAGCCGCAATGACATGAGTCGCAATGACCATGACAGAGAGGATGGTTTGGGAGACAACGATGAAAGCTGTGACAATAAGCAGGTATGGTGGCAACGAAGTTGTCGAAGTTGCGGATGTGCCGGTGCCTACTCCAGGGGAAGATGACGTACTCATCAAGGTCCATGCTGCTTCAGTGAATCCTGTGGACTGGAAGATTCGCAACGGCATGCTGAAGCTCTTTACCGGACGCTCTTTTCCTAAGATTCTCGGCAGTGAATGCGCTGGTGAGGTCGTTGAAACCGGAGCCAACGTGCGGCAGTTCAAAAAAGGGGATTTTGTCATTGGCTACCCGGGAATAAAAAGGTTGGCTGCCTTTGCTGAGTATGTTTGCGCTGACAAGGGAAGCACCTTTGTAAAGCCCGGCAATGTCAGCTCCGAGGAAGCATCCACGCTCCCCATTGCCGGGCTGACCGCATTGCGGGCGCTGCGGGACTTGGGCAAAGTTGCCGAGGGTGGGCACGTCTTGATCAATGGCGCGTCGGGAGGTGTAGGGACATTTGCCGTACAGATTGCAAAGATCCTTGGCGCGCGTGTCACCGCCGTATGCAGCGCCAGCAATGCAGCCCTGGTGCAAGATCTCGGTGCCGACCGGGTGTTGGATTATGCGCACGAGGACTTCACCAAAGGTGGCGAGAGGTTCGACGTCGTCTTCGACGCCATTGCCAAGCGCTCGTTTGCCGAGTGCAAAAGGGCGATGACGGCAAAGGGAGTCTACGTAAGCACGCTTCCGTCACCTTCCGTGCTGCTGAACCAGTACCTCACCCGATTTTTCACCCGGAAAACTGCAAAGGCCGTGATGGTTAAGCCCAATGCCGCGGATATGGAATGGATGAAGAAATATATCGAAGCAGGCAAACTCAGGGTTGTCGTTGATAAGGTTTTTTCTCTGGAGCAGATAAAGGAAGCCTTCATCTATAGTGAATCGGGAAAGGCTAAGGGAAAGATTGTTGTCAGGACGGGCGAAAGTGAATAAAGCACCTGTAGCCCGAAGAGGTAATAAGAGAGATCCGATGGAGAAAAATGATCAAACAATAGGAACCTTGAGTGAGATCGTCCGCGCGAGGAGAACGATACGCAGCTTTTCTAATAACGTTCCGCCTGTGGAGGAAATGGAAGAGATTCTTCGATCAGCGATATTCGCTCCATTTGGTCGTGCCACAGGGCTTCCTCCAAAGGAGATCCGCAAGATTTTCGTCTTTTCGCAGGGTACGGAACCTATGGAACAGGCAAGAGAACTGCTGCTCATGGAGATAAGTCGTGTTGCTCGCAAGGTGAAGATCGCAATCACTCTCTTCCCCTTTCTCAAAAAGACAATGGGGCTATTTGCAGAACGCATTTCAGTGCTTGAACGAAAGGGGATACCCGGTCTTTTGGAAGCCCCGTACTATGTCGTCATTGCGACCCGAAAGGGGTTTCCAGCCATGGAAAAGCAAACCATAGCACATGCGATGCAAAACATGTGGCTGTCGGCTACTGCGCAAGGCCTCGGATTGCAGCCCATTTCTCAGACCAGCATCATGTCGAAGAACAAGGAGTTCATGCAGTTGCTGGGGTTGAAGGCGGGCGATTATGAGTTGGACGGATGTGTCATCGGGGTGCAGAAGGCGCCTGCCGAACCCCGCGAGGAACGTCAGCTGGAAGATTTCGTTACCTGGGTTAGGTAAGAGGCAATATTCCAGGAGGTTCTGAAGGAATGCAAGCGCGCCTCAAGCTCATTCCGCCTCAACTGCGACTGAATAGGGGTGGGGAGGTGTTGTGAAGCGATCTAAAAAAATAATGTTCTGCTCTGCTGGTTCTGTTCTTCTTCTGGTGCTTGTGCTATTCGCTGCGATCTACTGGAGTATGCGCCCCACAACGGGAACTCCAATCAACAAATATGCCACTCCACGCGCTGCGCTTCTTATCGTTGACATCCAAGAAGACTACACTGGCCCGCAAGCAAAGAAACGCTACAGGGACGGTGATCGCATCGTCACTGTCTCTAATGCATTACTGGCACAGGCCCAAGCAAACGGAGCCGTTGTCGTGTTTGTAAAGAACGTGATCGATAACCCGATCATGTCTGCTCTCATGGGCGGAATCAACGCCCCAGATTCACCCGGTGCGGAAATGGACCGCCGCCTCATCGAAATTCCCGCGGCGGTTACTTTCCAGAAGAGCCGGCCGGATGCGTTTTCCACTCCAGAGCTTGATGCCTATCTTAGAGAAAAGCAGGTAGACCAAATATTTATCACCGGCCTGGACGGCGCCTACTGTGTGAGCGCCACTGCTCGTGGCGCTCTCAATCGCGGCTACAAAGTGACGCTGTTTCAGGACGGCGTAGCGACCGAAAGCAGCAAAAACATAGAGGAGTTGGCCAAGAGTTGGCGTCAAGCCGGAGCTCAAGTTAAGACGGGCTCCGAGATTTAATCCGACGTCCAGCCCGAGCGGTGTTATTCCCTGGTTGCACTATTAAAGAGGCGAAATGATAGCCATAACCTACAATGACCGATTCTTTAAGGCGGTAAGCAATTCTGAAAATGGCGAGGTGGATGAGAGCACCATCTTCCATTACCGGCAGACGGATGACCTCGTGTGGGGCACCTACCAAGGAGGACAAGTCCGGTTCGGTACGCTCGTCGCCAAGGTTCTTCCAGATGCGTCTCTGGAAATGAGATACAGCCATGTGAACCTCAACGGCGAGATGATGACAGGGGAGTGCCGCTCGACGCCGGAATTGTTGAAGGATGGACGCATCAAACTGAACGAGAAATGGCAGTGGACCTGCGGCGATTGCTCTGAAGGTGAATCTGCCGTGGAAGAATTACTCTCAGGCGATTTAAGCTAGCAGCCTGCTCGCCCACCGCCCACTTCTGCTCCGGCATCCGCTTTTAAAAGAGTGCAAACACTTCAGGGGCATACTCTCGTGCCCTTTTCAACGACCCTCCGCATCTCTTCCTTCCCCAATTAGGCTGCTTGCCCAAGTTCCCTTTTCCAGTACTATTGGATCTTGTTAATTTTTTTTCTTTCTGTACCCCCGCTAAGGCTACTCATATTCCCCCAAAGCTTCTCTCAGTTAGTAAAACCGTGGCACATGGCACCTGTAGTTTGTTGGACTAAAGGGGGCTGACTGTTCATGCGCCACAATGTCGTGAGGCGCACCGCAGGCATTATGACTTGTTCATCCTAAAAACGGGAGGGCGAAGCTTTGAAAGCATCACACGGCCCGGAAAACGCTTCTGAAATAATGGCAGGGCTCATCCCCCCGGAGCAATGGATGGTCTACGCCCTTTTCATCAACGAAATGGCAACCAGCGGCATCCCGTTCGCGGTCGGCGGCGGGTTGGCGGTCTCGGCCTACTCCGCCTGCGTCCGCAATACCAAGGACATGGACATTTACCTCCTGGAGAAAGACAGCCGGCAGGTCATCGAGATGAGCAGGCAACTTGGATTCGAGGAGTACACCGAGGTGCCGTACGATCGGACCTGGAGTTACCGCTGCACTCGCGGGGGCTACATCATAGACCTGCTCTGGTACATGCTGAATGGAAGGAGTTCCATAGACGAGACTTGGCTCACCTTGGGGTGGGAGCTTCTGGTTCGCGAGGTGCCGGTCAAACTCCTCCCTGTGGAAGAGCTGATTTGGTCGAAGCTCTATATTCTCAGGCACGATCGTGCCGACTGGCCCGACATCCTCAGTCTGCTCTATGCACGCGGAGTGGAACTCGACTGGGACCGCTTGCTTACAAATCTGGGGGCGGACCGGATGGTATTGGGGAGCGTGGTGAATCTGCTGCGCTGGTTCTGCCCTGGCCTTGCCTGCCGGCTCCCTGAGTCCATCTGGGCACCGATGGGGCTTCTTCCTCCGTCGTGCTCTACTGCGGAGACCGACCACGATAGGGTGGCGCTTTTCAACTGCGAGCATCTTTTTGGTGGAGGCTTGTCATGAAAATAGGAGCCATGAACCATCCCTGCCGCAATCCCGCCGACGAGATACGCCGCTTCGCCGACATGGGGCTCGACTTCATCGACTTGACGTTGGAGCCGCCGCAAGCCGGATGGTGGCAATGCAACTTGCAGCAGATAAAGGCGGCGCTGGCCGAGACCGGGATGGGGGTGGTAGGCCACACCGCCTACTATCTCCCCATCGCCCATCCCTTCGAGGAGGTGCGGCGTGGGGCGATCGACGGATTTCGCCACTGTATTGAGATTTTTGCCGAGCTAGGGGCGAAGGCGATGAACATACATCCCGACGCCCACGCGCCGATGCATGACCGGTCCTTCGTAATCAGCCAGAACCTGAAGAGCCTGACCGAAATCATGAAGGCGGCGGAGGGGACAGGCGTGAGTGTCATGGTTGAAAACCTTCCCCGCAACTTCAACTCGGCCGCGCAACTGGCGGAGCTGCTCGATCCCCTTCCGCAACTGGGGCTGCACCTCGACATCGGCCACACTGAGTTGATGGTGAAGACGAGCACCGCCGACGAGATCTTGGAGCGTTTCGGCTCGCGCCTCATGCATGCCCATCTCCACGACAACAAGGGGGGCGATGCCGATCTCCACCTCCCGCTCGGTGCCGGGGTCATCGATATTCCCAGGCATCTCGCTGTTTTGAAGAAGTCAGGCTACGACGGCACCATCACCCTCGAAGTATTCACGCCGGATACGAGCTACCTGAAGTACAGCGCCAAGAGGCTTCGTGCCATGTGGGACGAAGCATGATTTGCTAGGAGAAGCCGTAACCGCTCAAGAAAAGGGCGACCTCGTTGAATACCTGAAGTCGATCTAGCGCCAGCACAACACCAATGAAGGTTGAGGAGGGTACCGATGAAAAAAGTTATGGTCATAGCGCTAGCAGTGAGCGCCGGCGTCCTTGGCGCGTGCTGCACACCGTGTGTTTCACCCACAACCAATGAAGTCCCTATGTACCCGGTTACAGTGGGGGAGAAGACGTCGCTTTATGAAGTGGTGGCGCCCAATGCCCTGAGACTGGCTCCGGGTGTCGGCTTCAAGGAAGTACCAGGGCCCGGAGGGAAGAACAACGGCATAATCCTGATGAGGCCAAACGGGGCTACCGGCGGATACATGGCCTGCGGATGCATCGGCGCGACAACGAGTTCCTGCGTGACGACTTCGGACAACCCGGACCACCCATCCTGTAGCGGCGGCTGCAGCGACAGTGAAGGGAACCCGCAACCTTGCCAGTTGTTTGGGCCCATCATAGGCCCTCCGAGGGATCCTTTAATGATTCGATTCCTCGCCGGCCCGCTTCCACAATAAAGGCGTATCCGCCTAAACATCAGGCTCCGTCGCTGGTGCGAGGCGTGCAAAAAAGGCAGTTATCTGTCACAGGTAGCTGCCTCTTTTGTTCTTGCCGGGGCGGTGCTTCCTTAATCCAGGATCTGGGGATTTGACTTGGATGTCTATAGGTAATATAGTGCCGGCTTATTGAAAATATTTTATCAGTTTGCTTAATGTTCATTGCAACCTAGCCGATTAGATAAAGTGACTGTGACTTTGAACTCAGCAGAAGTAGCTCTGCTACCCTCTGCCAACTGACCGGATACTTGCGTGAATGCAAGAACGGGCACTTCAGATCCTGTGAGTCCCGTGCATTAAAGGAAAAAGGATGCCTTCAATAACTTTGACCTGCCCCGTTTGCAACTTCACAAAGCAGATGGACGTCAGCGCCATCCCGCGGCCGGGGACAACGGTCACCTGTCCCGTATGCAAGTCCCTTTTCCCGCTGCAAACCGATGCGCAGGGAGTTGCCTCGGAAGCAGGGAATACGCCTGCACTTCCTGAAGAGAACCAGACCCCGCCATCCTCGAAACCCGTCCGGCAAAGGCCGCGCACCCTCACTTTCGCATTCACCGGTGATGCCAGGGAATACTTCGGCATCTGGATCGTGAACACGCTGCTGCGCATCGTCACCTTGGGCTTTTATTCTCCGTGGGCCAAGGTCCGGAAGCGGCGCTACTTTTGCGGCAACACGCTGCTCGACGGAGCGCCCTTCGATTACCTTGCGGACCCTTGGGCCATCCTCAAGGGGTGGCTGGTCGCTGGCCTGTTTTTCGGCCTCTATTCCCTTACCTCGAGGATCAGCCCGCTCATATTCGCGGCTATCTCACTTCTTTTTCTGGGGATCTTCCCCTGGGTTGTGGTGCGGTCGCGTATCTTCAACCTCAGGAACTCCACCCACCGCAATATCCATTTCGGCTTCAACCCGGAGTACCGCGAGGCGTATCGGGTTTTCCTCGGCTGGCAGTTGCTGCTCCCGTTGACCATAGGCATCCTGGGTCCCTACGTTTTTTACCGCCAGTCCCGTTTCCTGGTGGAAAACAGCCGCTACGGCACCACTCCATTCAGCTTCCACGCCACCGCCACGGATTACTTCAAGATCTTCCTCCCCCTGCTCGTCCTGATACCTGTGGGGTTCGGTGCCGCCGTAGGGATCGGAGTCGGAGCGGGGGTGGGATTCCACAACGAGAAAGGCGCCGCAGTGGGTATCGTCTTCCTGCTTTTCGCCCTGGTATATCTGATAGCCGGCATTTATGTCAGAACCGCTCTCACCAACCTTGCCTGGAATTCAACCTCTCTGGGCCAGCACCGGTTCGCCTCTGCGCTCCGGGTACGCGATCTGCTTTGGATCTATCTCTCCAGCGCCGTTGCCGTCATCTGCACGCTGGGGTTGCTTGCGCCTTGGGCTGTTGTGCGCATGGTCAGGTATCGCTTGGAGCGGACCACCGTATCGGGTGTGGGCGGTTTCGATGCCATCCGGGCTTCAGAGGACCAGCAGGTAGGCGCCGGGCCTGAGGAACTGGTGGACATGGTGGGGTTCGACCTGGGACTATGATCGATTCCTGCGCTGCATTCTGGTACGACGGCCGTACCTCGCAAAGGCGGGAGGTGACGGTGAGTCTCGTCGAGTGTTCTTTGATAGTGTCCGGGCCGGATCTGGAACGCGCGTATCCTCTGGCGGAGGTCCGGATCGACCAGCGCCTGGGGAGGGTGCGGCGCACGCTGCGATTCCCCGACGGCGCGTCCGCGGAGACCGGTGCAGATGACTTTCTGGACGAGCTGCTGAAAACACAGGGGAGGGGCGGTTTCGTCGGGCGTTTGCACCGCTGGGAAATGAGTCTTGGCAAGGCAGGCGCTGCTTTGCTCCTCACGCTGGCTGTCGTCTTTTGCCTGGTTCGATACGGCGTTCCCTTGTTAGCGCAGAGGGTAGCCTTCGCCCTACCTGCTGCGACCGAGGAGGCTATCGGCCGGGAAACCCTGCAGATCCTCGACAAGGTGGCCTTGCAGCCGAGCGCGCTCCCCAAAGAACGCCGGCTGGAGTTGGAGCGCCTTTTCCGCGCCATGGTCTCGCAGCATCCCGAACGCCGCGGGTGGCGCCTGGAGTTTAGGGCTTCCAGGGAGATAGGCGCCAATGCCTTCGCACTCCCCTCCGGCATCGTCATCCTGACCGATCGCATGGTGGAAATTGCCGAAAACGATCACCAACTGGCCGGGGTGCTGGCCCATGAGACGGGGCATGTAACCCACAGGCACGCCCTGCGCCATCTGCTGCAGAATTCGGCCACAGCTCTCGTGGTCGCCGGCTTGACCGGAGACATCGTCTCGGTCAGCTCTTTTGCTGCAACCATGCCTGCAGTCATCATCAATGCAAAATACTCGCGCGATTTCGAGCGGGAAGCGGATGCCGCTGCAGTTGAGTACCTGAAGGGAAGGGGTATCCCGGTGCGCCGCTACGCCGAGATCTTGGCGCGGCTCGATGCGGATCATTACAAAGAGCGGGACGCAGTTCCCCGCCTCGGGGAGATGCTTGGCAGTCATCCTTTGATGCTGGAAAGGGTGCAAAACGTGTTGGCCGCCGAGTAGGTGCGGCTGCGCCAGCGGAGTTGCTTGTCGTTCCGCGAAAACTAACCAATCAACTACAAGCTCTGTACGATGGAGGGAGCGTGAAAACTTTATTTCGAACTTGGGTGCTTGTTCTGGCTATCTGGCTGGAGCTGTCAGGAATGTGTTTTGCCAAGCAGGTTTTCCTGCAGGACGGCAGCGTCCTTGAGTGTGAAGCCTTTTGGAGGCGCAATGGCGAGGTCGTGGTTAAGGTGAACCGGGACGTGGTCCTCAACTTCACGCGCAGCGAAGTAAATATCGGTAAAACGTTCAAGGAGGCAAAACGCCGTGCGGCCGCGGTAAAGCGGAGCCAGGGCCATAGAAAGCGGTCTGAGACGACATCCGTTGCCGGAACGCCTGGCCACCAGGGCGTGCAGTCAGCTGCAAGGGCAGGCGAGGCGCAGGCGGCGGTGCTGCCGGCAGAGCAGGTTCCTGCGGCGCCGAAAGCCGCTCCGGTTGCCGCTTCGGCACCGGTGGCAACCGAGGCGGTCCTGCCCGAACCGGCCCAGGGTGCTTCCGCCGAAAGCGGCCCCATTTCGCAAACGGAACTGGAGCAACGCACCCGCGAGAATGCCGAACTGATGGCGCAGGCGATAAAGAAGCAAGACCCCGAACTGATGAAGAAGGCGGTCGAGGCGCAGAAGAGCCTGGTCCAACAGCAAAAAAGTGCGCAAACCATTGTCCGGAAAAACGGGCAGCCCCTCAAGGAACCGGCCTGGTTCAAATATCTGCTCATGATGGCTTTCAGCGGAGTCTTGATCATCGTCGCCATGTGGGTCATTTTCCGCAAGGCCGGCGAGTCGGGGATCAAGAGCATCATCCCGTTTTATAACCTCTATGTCCTGATGGTAATCTCGGGAAAGCCGGGTTGGTGGTTCATCCTGCTGTTCGTCCCTATCGTGGGATTGGCAATACATCTGCTCACAATGCTGTCGCTGGCGGAGAAATTTGGAAGAAGCGCAGCTTTTGCCGTGGGAATGATTTTTCTCCCGGTGTTCTTCTTCCCTATGCTTGCCTTTGGAGGATCCCAGTATGAGGCAATGCCGAAGGAGTTGGAGTTCACCTTCTCAGAAGAACCTCCAGTGAGTTGACGGCACAAAGGCAGTTTCTCCGGCAACAAGCCAGGCGAGTGCGACCATTAAAAGTTGCACCAAGGAGGAATACGATCATGGAAATAGGAAAGCACTGGCCTATGATAAAAGCGGTATTGGATAAAGCGCACTCGACTAATCGTCACTGTGCCATTGCAACAGTTAGTGAGGACGGTACTCCCCATGTCACCCCGATAGGCTCGCTCTTTCTCAGGGATGATTGCACAGGTTTTTATATCGAGAGTTATTGTCAAAAGATGGCGGACAATCTCAAACGCAATAATCGTGTCTGCATCATGGGCATCAACAGTGGGATTGGATACTGGTTGAAGTCGCTTTTTTCCGGACGTTTTCCTTCTCCTCCTGGAGTGAGGCTTTATGGGACCGTCAGCGAACTCAGATTGGGTACTAAAGATGAGATAGAGTATTTCCAAAATCGGGTGCGGCCATTCCGGAAGCTCAAGGGGCATGATCTCCTTTGGAAAAACATGAGACATGTGCGCGAAATACAGTTACAGTCGTTTGAGCCCGTGCATGCGGCAAAGATGACACAGCATTTGTGGTTATAACGGTAGGTACGGACAGGTGCAGCGAACAGACCTGAGCTTGAGTGGTTGCCTCATTATGCATTAAGTGATTTAGCAGTCAGTATTGCGTAATGTCTTATCCTTTCGGGATTTATCTCTGATAAGATTTGCCGATATTGCAATGAAGGTAAGTAGAGCTTTGGTCTGCTGTTTTTATAATATCCAGCGTCCCATCCGAGGCATGTGAATGTTACGTCTTTCGTCTCTCTCAATCCGGTCACTTTTGCTGCTGATAACATGCATTGTGGCATTGCCTGCGGCGGTGATAATCCTGTACTCAGGGATCGAGTTTCGTAACGCCATGCTTGGAGAAGCACGAAAAGAGACAGTCAAATTTGCAGAGATGATAGTAAACGAACAGCGGAACCTCGTTGTGGCCGCCGAACAGTTGATGACGGCATTGGCGCAACTTCCAGAGGTGAAGGCGGGCGACACGGCGAAGGTCGAGTCGGTCCTGAAAGAGCTGCTCAAGTTGAACCCGATGTACGCAAATATCACCATCGCCGACTGCGAAGGCAAAGTTTGGGCCACCGCAGTCCCGACAGCCGTGCCGTACAACCTCTCCGACCGCTATTTTTTCAAGAGCACCCTGGAAACCGGAAAACTCTCCTCCGGCGAGTACGTCGTCAGCCGCATCACCACCAAACCCGTCTTCAACTTGGGCTACCCGGTAAGAGACGACAGCGGCGCAATCGCCGGGGTCATCGGCGTCGCCTTCAATCTCGAGAACTACCGGCATTTGTTGCAGCAGATGCGGTTGCCGGCCGGTTCCAGCTTCACCATCATAGATCATCGCGGCACCATCCTTGCCAGGGGACTTACCGAGGGGAATTTTACCGGGAAGGCTTACATAGCAGATTCCTTCCGCAAAATGGTGGAGGGGCCGGACGAAGGGGTGAGCACCAGGAAGGGGCTGGCAGGCGACACGAGGATCATCGCCTACCGCAAGCTGTACCTCCCCGGGGAAAAGACCCCGTACCTGTACGTTACCGCAGGCATCCCCGTGGACGCGGCAACCCAGAAGGCCAACCGGGCGCTTATCCTGAGCGCGGTGCTTTTATCGTCATTTCTGGCCATTGCCTGCTTTTGTGCGGTGCTCATCGGCAAGCGCTGCATCGCCGACCGTTTGCAGCTTCTGGAAGACGCTTCCAGGCGGGTCGCCTCGGGGGACCTGCACATCCGCGTCTCCGAGGCGGTGACAGGAGGCGAACTCGGCAGCCTCGCCCAGACCCTGGACGACATGGCGGACCAGCTTCGTACCAGAACGGAAGCCCTGGCTCAGAGCAAGATCTTTATGAACACCATCATCGAGACCGAGCCGGAATGCGTCAAACTCCTCGACGCGGAGGGGAGGGTGCAGATGATGAACAGGACCGGCCTGAAGATGATTGAGGCAGACTCGCTGGCACAGATCCAGGGGCAGTGTGTTTACCCGCTGATAGCTCCCGAACATCGGGACGCGTTCATTCAATTGACCCAGCGCGTCTTTGATGGCGTTGCCGGCAACCTGGTCTTCGAGGTGCACGGCCTCAAGGGGGGGCATCTCTGGGTCGATAGCCATGCTGTCCCTTTTCGCAATGACAAGGGGGAGATCGTATCTCTTCTGGCCATCACCCGGGATGTCACTGAGCTTAGGAAATCGGAGGAGGAGCGTCGGAAGAATCTGCTGCTGTTCGAGTCTCTTATGCGGCACTCGCCGATGGGAATCCGCATCTTTGAAGGGGGCTCGGGCAAATGCATCCTGCTTAACCAGGCCACCGCCGATATTTCGGGCGGCGACATGAAAACGATGCAGGAGCAGAACTTCCGGGAATTAAAGTCATGGCGGGAAAGCGGCCTACTCGCCGCTGCGGAAAAGGTGCTCGCGGACGGCGTGGTTCGGTTAGTTGAGGCGGATATCTGCACGAGCTTCGGAAAATCCGTGGTGATGTCCTACATCCTGTCCAGGCTCCTCATCAAGGAAAAGCAGCATCTCCTCGTCGTCGGCCGGGACGTGACTGACGAAAAACGGCTGACTGAAGAAAAGAAGAAAATGGAAGCCCAGATGCTGCACGTCCAGAAGCTGGAGAGCCTGGGGGTACTTGCCGGCGGCATCGCCCACGACTTCAACAACATTCTGATGTCGGTCATGGGGAACGCGGAGTTGGCGCTTTTGACTCTTCCCCCTGAATC
This sequence comes from Citrifermentans bemidjiense Bem, assembly GCF_000020725.1. Classification (NCBI taxonomy): domain Bacteria; kingdom Pseudomonadati; phylum Thermodesulfobacteriota; class Desulfuromonadia; order Geobacterales; family Geobacteraceae; genus Citrifermentans; species Citrifermentans bemidjiense. Next base: position 626,620 of record NC_011146.1, read on the forward strand.
TCCTGCCCGAACCAACCTGCAGAACATCGAGATCTCTTCACAGCGTGCGGCTGATTTGGCCAGGCAGATGCTGGCTTATTCCGGCAAAGGGAATTTCATCATCGAGAAGATCGACGTCAACAGGCTGATAAACGAGATGAACCACATGCTGGAGGTCTCCATCTCTAAAAAAGTGGATGTCCGCTTCAATCTCGACAGTGGTCTGCCGCTGGTGTCGGTCGATGCGACCCAGATCCGGCAGGTCATCATGAACCTCGTCATCAACGCTTCCGAAGCGATAGGCGATCGCTGCGGAGTGATATCGATCTCCACCGGCGCCATGGAGTGCGATGCCGCGTTTCTTTCCAAGTTGTGGCTGAACGACACACTTAAGGAGGGAACCTACCTCTACTTTGAGGTTGCCGACGATGGGTGCGGCATGGATCAGGCTACCTTGGCCAAGATCTTCGACCCTTTCTTTACCACCAAGTTCACGGGGCGGGGCCTCGGCATGGCTGCAGTCCTCGGCATCATACGGGGGCACAAAGGGACTATCGAGGTTCACAGCGAACCAGGCAAAGGCTCCAGGTTCACCGTATTTTTGCCGGCTCTTCCTCCAGGCTCTGCACGTCCGGTGCAGGAGGCGGAAGCGGGTCCGCTGTCGCCGGGGTACGGCACCATACTGTTGGTCGACGACGAGGAGACCATCCGCAACCTCGGCAACGAGATGCTCCAAATTTTGGGATACCGCGTGCTTACTGCGGAAGACGGGTTGGTCGCTGTGGAGCTTTTCAAGGAGCACCACGGCGACATCACCTGCGTCATTCTGGACCAGACCATGCCGAACCTGGACGGGGAACAGACCTTCCGCATCCTGCGCAGCATGGATCCGTCCATCAAGGTGATAATGTCCAGTGGTTTCACTGAACAGGACATCGCCGAGAGGTTCATCGGACGAGGCTTGGCGGGGTTCATACAGAAACCGTACAAGCTTGCCAGCTTAAGCAGGAAGCTTCAGGAACTGGGGTAAACCTGCCACTTCTCATACGCTGTTCAGCCTGCACCAGATTCGCTTCGCCCCCCGGCACAAGCCGCAACTGCCCCTCTTTTTCTTGCCATCCTGTCGCAATTAGCTTATTTTAAGTGCCGTTTTTCCGGCGTGTTGGTGCGCGCCCATCACCAGGATCTCAAGAACCGTTAGGAGGGATTATGTCCACACCACTGATTGCTCTGGCAGTGATTCTCGCGGTATTCGCCGTGGTGTTAATACCTTTGATGATGGTGAAGTCGGGCCAGGCACCGGTAGACGAGCCGCGGCACGATCATGGCGGCCAGGCGAAAAAGAGCCACAGGAAGAAAAAGAAGCGCTGACCGGGGTCCTGTCACGGGAGATACCCCGGAAGAAAGGAAAGAGATGACGGCAGAAAAGGCGATGGGCGACCTTCTGGATATGGTTAAACAGCAGCAGGTTTTTCTCGAGATGTTCGTGCGGTCCTGGGTCGACGACTATCGCTCCAGCGGCGGCGCAATCTTCTGCGGCAAGGGGTGTCGCAACTGCTGCAGTCTTGCCGTCCATACCGGCTTTGCCGAGGCACTTGCCGTCGCCCGGCAGCTGGACGAGACGCAGGGGAGGGCGGTCGAGAGTTACGCAATGAAACTCAGGGAGCTGCTTAAGGGAGTGACCGAGCTTCCTGAATACCTGCGCCTGCACCGGCAGACCATGGGATTTTGCCCGCTTTTGACCGATGCCGGCGCATGCGGCGTCTATCCGGTGCGCCCTCTGTCCTGCCGCTCGCTCATCTCCACCCGGGAGAGCGTTTGGTGCGGCGCCGATTTCTCACAGCTTTCTCAGGCGGAACGGGAAGCGTTCGTGGCCGCGCTGGACCGGAAGGTGGTTGCCTTCCCGAGCCACTACGTCGCAGTGCTCCAGGAGAGCGGGAAAGAACTGGAGGAAGCTGGCGCCAAAAACATGCGTGAGCTTCTCGGATTCTCCCTCTATGGCAACCTCGGCGTCCTGGTCCATCTCTGCCGCAGCCACGGCTTTGCAGAGGCCTGCCTGGAGGGGAAAAGTTCTGCTGCCGGCTGCATCGCCGGGGCGGGGTTCGACCATCCGCTGCTGCTGACTCTCACCTAGCCGGAAACCTTCTCTCCCAGCAGTGTCCGGTTAGGTCTTTGCACCACATGAATCAAGCAGTTTCCAACTTTCCCCCTCCCTAGACGAGAGGGGGGGACAACGCTGCTTCTCTCCCTCATTTTTCCCGTATTCTCGTTTTCTCGTTTTCAAGCTGGAGCTTGCGAGCCAGAAAAAAAGGAGCGTCCGTTCGCGGGCGCCCCTTTCTCACAGTGTCGTCTGCTGCATATCGCCTCAGAAGGCGAAGCAGTCGCAACCTCCCCCCCAGGGGAACGAGCCTGGCGCGGTGCGCAACGGTTTTTCGATGGCGTGGCGGCAGCATGACCTGAAGGCGTTCGCTTCGTGAACGCGGCTGTGGTATCCGCCATAGCTGCCGACCGGGGACCAGTCGGGGCTAACCGGGAGAGGCGGCGGCGCCAGGCTGCCGAAATCTCCCGCGCCATGAACCACCTTTCCTCCCACGATAGTCAGCACCGATTCGATGCCTGGAATTTCCTCCTCGGCGACTTTGAAGTAATCCGCTGAAAGAACCGCCAGGTCTGCCAGCTGTCCAGGCACGAGCCTTCCCTTCTTTTCCTCCTCCCCCGAAAACCAACTGCTCCCGACCGTGTACAACCGCAGCGCGCCCAGCCTGTCGATGCGGTTTTGCTCGGGGTAGAGCTGCATCTTTCCCACCGTGCGACCGCTGACAAGCCAGTACAGGGCAACCCAAGGGTTATAGCTGGCGACCCGGGTGGCATCGGTGCCGGCGCCAACCGGTATGCCCATGTCGAGCATCCTGGCGAAGGGGGGAGAATTCGCGGCGGCGTCCCTGCCGTAGCGTTCCCTGAAATACTCCCCCTGGAACGCCATCCGGTCCTGAATGGCGATGCCCCCGCCCAGATTCCGCACCCGTTCCAGGTTTTCCGGCGTGATGGTCTCTGCATGGTCGAAGAACCAGCGCAGGCCGTCGAAGGGGACGTCCCGGTTCACCGCCTCGAAGACGTCGAGGAAGCGGGTGATCGACTCGTTGTAGGTGGCATGGAGGCGGAAGGGCCAACGGTTCTCCGCCAGCAGGCGAACGACTTGTGACAACTCCTGCTCCATCATCGGCGGGAGATCGGGGCGCGGTTCCAGAAAATCCTCGAAATCCGCGGCGGAGAACACCAGCATCTCTCCTGCCCCGTTGTGGCGGTAGAAATCGTCCCCGGATCCGGGCGACGAGCTCCGCACCCACTCGGTGAAATCCTCCAACTCGCTTTTGGGGTGTTGCGTGAAGAGGTTGTAGGCGATGCGCAGGGTAAGCCGGCCGCTTGCGGAAAGCTCCTCGATGACCCGGTAGTCGTCAGGGTAGTTCTGGAAGCCGCCTCCCGCGTCGATGGCGCTGGTAAGTCCCAGCCGGTTCAATTCGCGCATGAAGTGCCGGGTCGAGTTGAGCTGGTCCTGGTAGGGAAGCTTCGGCCCCTTGGCGAGGCTTGCGTACAGCAACATCGCGTTCGGCCGCGCTATCAGGAGCCCGGTCGGATTCCCCGCCTTGTCGCGCTGGATCTCGGACCCCGGCGGGTCCGGCGTGTCGCGGTTGTACCCAAGAGCACGCAGCGCAGCTTTGTTGACCAGGGCCCGGTCGTAAAGGTGGAGGATGAACACGGGGGTGTCCGGCGCCGCCTGGTTGACTTCCTCCAGGGTCGGCATGCGCCGCTCGGCGAATTGGAACTCCGTCCACCCCCCGATCACGCGCACCCACTGCGGAGGCGGGGTGCGCCGCGCCTGCTCGCGCAGCATCCCCAGCGCGTCGTGCAGCGAGGGAACGCCATCCCAGCGCAGCTCCATGTTGTAATTGAGCCCGCCACGGATCACGTGGATGTGGGAGTCGTTCAGCCCCGGAATCGCCCGGTGCTTTTTGAGGTCTATCCTCTTGGTGCCCTCGTCGGCTTCTTGCAGCAGCTCCGCTCCGCCTATAGCGATGACGCGGCCTCCGGAGACGGCTAAAGCCGTCACCTCGGGGTTATTTTCGTCGAGTGTGGTTATGGTGCCGTTGTAAAGAACGAGTTCTGGTCCCTTCATACCTTTTCTCCTCCGGCCTTTCCCTTCTAGCCTTCGCTGGCATGTTCTCCCAGCATGCTTTTGGCGTAGTTGATGCCCAGGCCGTACCCTCCCGCATGTTCTTTGGCCACGGCCATGACCGCGTTGTAGGTCTCTTGGCGCGCCCAGTCCCTCTGCCATTCCAAGAGCACCTGCAACCATGTCGTCGGCACCGCGCCTGCCTGGATCATCCTCCGGATGGCCATTTCGTGCGCCTCGCTGGTTACCCCGGCCGACGCGTCGGTGACGATGTACACCTCGTAGCCGTCATCCAAGGCGGACAAGGTGGCGGTGGCAAGGCATACCTCGGTCCAAAGCGCCGCCATCACCAGCTTTTTACGATCGGTCCGCCGGACCGCTTCCACCACCTTGGGGTCCTCCCAGGAGTTCATGGTGGTGCGGTCGATGGGGTCGGTTTCCGGATACACCTCCTGCAGGTTGGCGAATATGGGGCCGCTGAAACTCTTGGCGGCGACGGTGGTGAGAACAACCGGGACGTTGAAGATCCTGGCGGATTTAGCCAGGCCGGTTACGTTGTTGATGAGGAGCTGGATGTCGATGGAGTGAGATGCAAATGCCATCTGAGGCTGGTGGTCGATAAGGAGCAGCATCGAGTTGCCGGGTGTCAACAAGCGGGGGCTTGCTCCGCCATTTCCTGCTGAATTTGCCATGGTTAGCCTCCTTTGATTTCCTGTCGGTAGGGTTTGAAACTCAAAGAGCGTATAGTATTTTAAGTGTGAGTCAATTTTAATTCGATTCGATCCGTCTCGCCTTGGCCGTTAAGGGGCGTGTCTGTCATATCTTGCTCACCAGTCTTTACTTTGGATAACCGGATGCTATCTTGATACCGGCTTGTTATTGCAGTCGTTGCACCTGTGAGCACAGGAGTAAGCCAATGCGGATTTTAGTAGCAGAAGACGACCCAACCATCAGGCAGATGATGGCGACGCTGCTGTCACGGTGCGGTTTTGACTGCCGCAGCGTCGATAATGGCCGCAAAGCCGTGGAGGCGTGGGAAGATGAAACCTTTGATTTCATCTTCATGGACGTACAAATGCCGGTCATGGACGGTTTCGCCGCTACCAGGATGATCCGCGAAAAGGAAGCCCTCAAAGGAGGTCACACTCCGATAATCGCCCTGACCGCTCACGCAATGGAGCAGGACAGGCAACAATGCCTCGACTCCGGCATGGACGATTACCTCTCTAAGCCAATCGACCTCGACGAACTGTTCTCTCTTTTAAAAAACGACTACTCAAAAGGCGTCAGCTAAACCTTACCTCCCCCCCCCTTACAAGGGACTCCATGATGCCGGAAAGCCGAAAGGACATGGGCGATCAGAAGCACAAGCAGTATTACGCGCTCTACAAGGAGCTCATCTTCGCGGAACAGGTCAAGCAGCTTTATCGTCTGGCTCCGCTGGGGATGGTGGCGACGTTAGTGAACGCGCTGCTTGTGTTCTTCGTCATGAAGGACGTCATGCTCGGCGGTTTCTCATCTTCTGGCTGTTCGGAATCGTCTTAGTCACCCTCCTCAGAGGCTTGCTCGGGTTCCAATATGCGAAGCACCCTCCTGAACCGGCTCAGGCGCGGCTCTGGGCAAACCGGTTCCTGATCGGCCTCGCGGTGATCGGCGCTGCGTGGGGGAGCATCGGAGTCTTCTCCTTTGCCGAAGCATCCATGGCACACCTGGTCTTTATCTCCTTCGTCTTGGGCGGGATGGCGGCCGGAGCGTCAACGACCTTCGCGACGGTGCGTCATGCCTACCTGGCATTCAGCATCCCGGTCCTCATGCCGCTTATCGTGCACTTCCTTCTGATCCAGGACACCTTCCATTCCTTCATGGCTGCGATGACCACTCTCTTTGGCTTTCTGCTTTGGCGTATCTCGCTGCACAATTACACGATAAACCGCGACTCGTTGCTGCTCAGCTACGAGAACAGGGAGATGGTCGAGACCATGAAGCAGGCGAAGGAGCGGGCCGAAGGTCTGAACTCACAGTTGATGGAGGAAAATGCTGCCAGGCTCGAAGCTGAAGCGGCCTTAAGGGCCAATCAGGAGCAGCTCGAAAAACTGGTGGAGGTCCGGACCGCGGATCTTGTCAGCAGCAACGAACAGCTGAAAAAGGAGATCGAGGAGAGAAAGCAATACGAAAAGGCGCTGCTGCAGACCGGGGAACGGCTCGCCGTCGCCCAGAGGCAGTCGGAGGCCGCGAACAGGGCGAAAACCGAGTTCCTCGCCAACATGAGCCACGAGATGAGGACGCCTCTGGCGGGGGCGCTCGGGATGATCAGGCTGGTCCTCGACATGAACATCGGTGCGGAGGAGCGGCAACTCCTTGAGATGGCAAAACGGTCGGCGGACTCCCTGTTGAGGATCATCGCGGATCTGCTCGACTTCTCCCGGCTGGAGGCCGGGGTGATGACCTTCGAGGATAAGCCGTTCTCGTTGAAGGAGGTGGTCAGGTCGGCGGTGGAGGTGGTTTCCCTGGTCGCGGAAGAAAAAGAGCTCCACCTTTCCTGGTCCGTCGACGGCGCTGTTCCTGACCAATTGAGTGGCGACGAGGGAAGGCTCAGGCAGGTGCTGGTGAATCTCTTGGGGAACGCGGTGAAGTTCACCGAGCGAGGCGGGATAGAGGTGAGCATCAAAACCTTGGAGCCCCTTGAGGCCCAGGGGGAGCGATACGTCGAGTTTTACGTGAGGGACACGGGAGTCGGTATTCCCGCCGATCAGTTGCAGAGGATATTCGACCGCTTCACCCAGGTGGATTCATCGCTTACCAGGCGGCATGGCGGCACCGGTCTGGGCCTCGCCCTCACGCGCCAGATCGTCGAGAAGATGGGTGGGAGCATCTGGGCGGAGAGCGTTATCGGCTCAGGAAGCACATTCCATTTCACCGTCCCCATGGTGCCGAGCGCGGCAGCCGGACCTGAGCGAGTTTCGGACCCTCCTGTGGAAGGCGATCTTTAGCGAGGCTCGGAAAATGGTGCCGTCAGCGGGCGATGGCGTTGAACTCGACCCTGCTGCGGACCGCACTCTCCTGGGCCGGCGGGTGGTAGATGTCCTCGGTCCCCTGGAAAAGCCGCTCGGGCGGGAGCCCTCCTTTGGCCACCAGGTAGTTGAACACGGTTGCCGCCCGCTCCCGCGCAAGTGACTGCAGGTCGGCTTCTGCTACGACCGTATTGGCGATGATCAGCTTCCTCATCTCGTTTGCCGGCAAGTCCTTCACCAGCCCCAGCGCGTTGCGCGGTTTGGGGAACTTCTCCTTCTTGTAGACCGCCTTCAGGAAAGTTTTGTACTCCTCATCGGACAGTTTGACCGTCTCGCCGCTCTCCCCTTCTTTCAACTCTTTCGCCTTTTGTTCCTTTGCCTGGTACAGGTATTTCTCGTGGCGCAGTTTCCGCTCCAGGAGTTCCTGCCGGTACCCCTCCGGGTCCTTTGCCTTGTCGACGAAACCCTTGAGCTCCATCTTCACGCCGGGGCGGTCCACTAGCACCTTGGCCAGCTTTTCAAGTTTCTGGCCCTCCCCCTGAGACAGGATGCTTGAGCCCGGCTCGAACTGGACGGTGCTGAAGTCTTGCCCGCCTCCGGTCAGTGAGGACAAAAGCGCGAACGGCGAGGTCGCCGCCTTCACTAGCAGGTTCTTCAGCACCTGTCCGACCAGTCCCCAGATGCTGAATTGAGGATCGTCGGTGCGGCCGGTGACCGGGAGGTCCAGGTGGATCTCCCCCTTGCGGTCCTTCAGTAGGGCGATGGCAAGGCGTACCGGCAGATTGGTTGCCTGGTTGCTATCCACCTTTTTGCCAAAGGTGAACTGGTCGATGAACACCCTGTTTTCGGAGGAGAGCTGCTTTTTCTCGATGAGGTACTTGAGGTCGAGGAAAAGCTTCCCTTTGTCTATTTCGTAGCCGAGGTAGGTCCCCGAGTACGGGGTCACCGGGGAGAGTTCTATGTCCCGGAAGGAAATCTTGAGGTCGACGAACAGGTCGTCCCGCAGCGGGTTGAGCCGCCCTGTAATCTGCATCGGGGAGTGGTTTTCCAGGTTGCCCCGCAGGTCGACGTCGGCAAACTTGGACTCCTCAGAGGAAAGCCCGCTCACGCGCCCACCGAGGTTGTAGAAGGTGCTGTTGAAGGTCTGCGGCAGGTGGTTGTCCGTGAAGGAGAGGGTGCCGTTTTGGATGGTGACGCTGCCGACGGAGACCTGACGCGCTGGCGGTGCGGCTTTGGGGGGCGACGTGGCGCCGGTTGGCGCGGGAACAGCCGGTGCCGTGGCCGTGGCGACGCGCGGCGGTTGCATGGCGCTGACGGGCGCGGCTGCCGCAGGCTGTGGCGCCTCGCTTTTTACTAGGTCCTGAAGGTTGAGGCTGCCGTCTTTTCTGACGATGACGCGGGAGTAGACGTCGTTCAAGGCGACCTGTCGGATGTTCAAGGAGAACGGCTCCAACTCACCCTGGAATTCGTCGAACTGCAGGCTCTCCCACTTGAGGAGGTCCTGGTCCCCGACGGCGTCGATGCTCTGGAAGTCGCGCACCCCCGCGCTCCCCCTGAAGTGCCCCTTGGTTTTGCCGTCTCTGGCGGCGACGTCCAGATTGAGGGAAAGGTCGGCGGTGCCGCCGATGACGGAGAAGTTGAAGGAGTCGGGGAAGTACGGCTCGAAATCCCGGATGGGGAGCCGCGCGACGCTCATCATCCCCTGGTAGCGAAACGGGGCGGGCGTCAGCGTTCCCCGGGCCTTGAGTCCGGCGCCTTTGCCGTAGGTGGATGCGAAGGTCATCGGCATCGGCGCGAATTTCGGCCCCTGCAGGTTGGAGAGGGTGAGGCTCGTGTTCTTAAGCGTGAAGCGGGGGGGCTCCTCGTAGGTCTTGTCCGTGAAGGCGAGCTTGAAGCCGTCGAGTTGGAGACGTTGCACGCGATAGGCGAATTCTTTGGATTTGTCACTGGCCTCCCTGCGGGGTTTCCGGGGTGGCACCGGCTTTGACTTTGGCTGCTCGGCGAGAAGGGAGAGGGGCGACAGCGTCCCGTCGGCTTCCCTTGATAGGGAAAGGTTCCCCCCTGAAAGCCTGACCTCGCCAACCTCCAGCCTGTTAGCGCTCTGGCGGAAGCTGGCGTCCTTCACCTGGAGCGTCGCCAGGTCGAACCCTTCCTTACTGCCGTAGCGGGTGGAGAGCCCGGCAATGGCGAGATCCCCCTTTTGCACCCTGAGCCCCTCAAGCTCGCTGTAGAGGATTTCCGCAGAGAGCCCCACCGTCCCCTGCACCGGCGCGGTAAGATACTGCCGCAGATAGGGCCAGGCGCGCCCGACCTTTGCCTCGGCAAGCTGGATCGAGGCGGTCAGCGACAACGGGGTAAGCGCAAATTGCCCTCGGCTCTTGATCGTCGCGTCGTCGGCTAGAAGCGAAAGGTCGTAGCTGGCGGAGCCGCCCGGTTTGGTGCTGAACTCCTTCAGTGCCAGGTTGAGGTCGGAAACGGTGCTGGTGAAGCCGCCTTTGGGGATGGCGTCGTGAAAGTGGACGGTTCCATTGCTGCTGACAAAGGATCGCGCCGCGAAGGTCGTTTTCCCCTCCTTCTCGCCGTCCTTAGCCGCCTTCGGTTCTTTCGGTTCCTTCGGTTTTTCCGTGGCACCCAGTATGCGGTCGTACATCCAGCGGCCATTGCTGTCGCGGTCGATGAAGAGCTCCAGCCCGTTCAGCGCGATGGAGTTGAATTCGAAAGATTTTGCCAGTACCTCCAGCCTGTCGGCCTTTAGCTCCAGCGAGGGGAGCCGCAGCAGCGGTTTCCCATCCAGCAGGTTCACCCGGACCTCCGCCAGTCCCGCCCCGCCTTTCAGTATCAGTTCCGGTTTCTTATCGGCGGATACCCTGTAGGCGAGATCCATGTCTAGGGTGAGCCGCCCGGAGGTCAGGTCTACCGGGGGGGGGACCGGGGCATAGGCAAGGTATTGGGGGAGGTTAAGCCCCTTGAGTCCAATATGCACCGATGTTTCCAGCGACTTGCTGAGCGGTTTCAGCTTTCCGGTGAAGTTGAAGGGGGCGCCGTTCACTACCGCGGCCAGGCGCGGATCCACGTACCTGTCCGCGAGGTAGGGGATGTTGCTGATAAAGGGGATGGTGATCTGCAGATCGCGGACCGTGTGCTTCCGTCCTCCAGCCGTCATCCGGTCGTCGAACTCTATGGAACCGTTCTTCACGCTGATGTTGTTCAAGGAGAAAAGGAACGGTTTCCCTTGCTCCGGTGCTTTGCCCTTGGGTTGCCGGTCGATGATGTCGCTGAAGTTGAACCGGTTGGGTGCAGTGCGGACCAGGCTGACGCTGGGCGTATCGAGCACGATTTCGGAAAGGATCAATGCCCGCTTGTAAACCGATGCCAGGGCGAGGGACGCTTTAGCCTTACGGAAGGCAACCAGCGGAGGACCTGTTTTTTCGGCAATGGCAAAATCATTGACGGTGACGGTCAGGGTGAAGGGGTTGATACTGACGGAGGAGAGATGCACCTCTCGTCCCGTTGCTTCCTTCAGGGTGCTGACCGTCTTGTTCCTGACAATGATCGGGAGAAGCGCGGTCACAAAGACGATAATCGAGGTGACTATTGCTGCGGATATAAGTATGTACTTTGTAGGCTTAGACACACAGACCTCACACGGAAAGAGTCGTACAGTAACGATACTATATAAGCTAGCATGGATTGCCAATAAACGCATCTTCTCAGTGGCTAAAAGAGTTGGGGCTGGCGCTGTGTCAAAAATAAAGCCCGCTCCGGTTGATCGGAACGGGCCTCATTGAGTTTCAGAAAATTTCTCCTGCCAGTCGGCACTTGAAGGATCAATGCGGCGTCCTCCATGTCGGGTCAACGGCTATCTTCCGGTCGAGCGATGCCTTCCCTCCGCCGCCGACGATGAGAGCCAATGCCATGCCCAGGACCAGCAGGTGGTACTCGAACCCTTCTCCAGACTGCTTGCCGGTCCAGTTCATGAAAAAGCCGTTGGGGAGGTGAACCATGAAGATGGCTACGGCCATGTTGCTCAGGATGCCGAAGGCGGCGATCCTGGTGCAAAGGCCAACGAGCAGTCCCAAAGAGCCTAGGAATTCGGCGCAGATGGCCAGGAAGGCGAAGACCATCGGGACCTTCATGTTCTGGGTAAACATCTGCATGGTGCCGGAGAAGCCTGGACCGCCAAACCAGCCCAGCATTTTCTGCGCACCGTGGGGGAAGAACACTAAGCCCAGGAATACTCTGACGATGGTCAGGTTGATGTCGTCGCGTGTGGCGAGGATCTTATTGAACATGGCGATCTCCGTTTGCTGTCTTCCGTACCTCTGCCTGTCAATTACTTCTGAAAAAGGGAGCCTTTCTCAATCTGATTTTTGCGGATCTCATACTCCTGCTTGTTCATCTTTCCTGTCTTGTAATCCTGATCGAGTTGCTGCATCTGACGGTACGCGTTGTACTCATATGCTCCGGCGCCGATCGCCGCTCCACCCAACGCCCCGCCTGCAGCGCTGCCGCCGCGGCTGCTGCAGCCACATGTCACGGCAACCAAGAGCAGAGCACCTATAACGTATGTTTTTTCCATAGTTTCCACTCCTTTCCGAAGTTATTTTTGACACCTAGCCGATGATAGCTATTGGATTAAAATATGTCAATTTAGTCGTGCCGGGGACGCGTGGTGTTGGCGTCGCGACAAACCCATGTGCATCGATCAGGCAACCGGCGGGCGGTACTGCATTGGCGGTTGCAGGGGACGATTATTGTGGCAGTATAGCCGCTGTGCCGGCGCCTCCGGACGAGCGCAAAGCAGAAGGCGTAAGCCGGGGACGAGAATTTTAGGGAAAGGAGGTCAACCATGAAAGCAGGAACTGGGCAGGCGGAAGTACGGAGCTTCGGCAAACCTGATGAGGTGAGGGAATTCCCCAACGGGAAGCTGGAACTGCTGCAAGTCGGAGGGACAGTAATCGGAAGGGCCACCTTCAAGCCCGGGTGGCGCTGGTCCACGTCCATCCAACCCCTGGTGGGGACCAAAAGCTGCGAGGCGCCGCATTTCCAGTACCACGTCGCGGGAAGGATACACGTGGTGATGGACGACGGCAAGGAGTTCGATTGCGGCCCAGGCGATGTTTCCCTGCTGCCCGAAGGACACGACGCCTGGGTCATAGGAGACGAACCGGCAGTGGTGGTGGACTTCCAGGGAATGGCTGACTACGCCAAGAACAATTTGTAGACCGGCTCATCGGGCGCCGCTCCGTGCTTGCAAAGGAGCAGGCGCCCCTCGGGCTTCAGCACGCGACGCATTGGTGCCTCAGCAGTGATGAAGCTTTCCCCCGTTTGTTCAAGCCATAAAAGCTCCCGACGTCCCGTCCCATTATCTCCGGTTTCGACAACATAGATTTACCTGTCCCTCCCGGCCCAGCGGCAGGGACAAAAGCGGAAACGGCCCTATTCATAGCGTATGGAGCCTTTCTTTTTCGCGGCAAATCGCTGAATCTGCGTAACTTTGTGACCTGGGTCACGCCTGGGTTGTTCCGTATGAGTTATGTTTACCTCGCACTTTAATTAGACTAGGAGGGACCTCTTCATGTTCCGGCGCGTTACCACCCTTGCGGGCCTTATGGCTATCCTTATCCTTTGCGCCTCCCCTCTCTTTGCCGGGACCAGGAGCGCTCCTTCCTGCGAGCTGACCGCCAAGGAACGTTACACCTACTACGAGATAAGCGGCAAAGATGTCGATGACCTGCGCAGGGAGATGAACCAGAGAGGTACCGTTGGCGAGGACGGCCGGGTCTATTCCGCCCTTACCAGCTGGGACATCAACTTCTCTTATGACATAGCGCAGGACGCGAGCGGCTACCGGGTCAAGTCGGCGACTACCAACGTCGATATCGAGTATCGCCTTCCGCGTGTCGGCGCCAGTTGCACCGACCCGGAGCTGAACCTGGTGTGGGCGCGCTACTCGGAGCGCCTGCAACAGCATGAGTTCGGCCACAAGAATCTGGCCATCCAGGCTGCTTCGGAGATAAACGAACTGCTGGCGTCGTTGCCTGCGTTCCCTACTGCAGATGCACTGGCTGCCGAGATCACACGGGTCACGGACGAGAAATTCCGGGTGCTGAAAGAGAAGCAGGTGGGATACGACGACGAAACACGGCATGGCGAGACGCAAGGGGCCATCCTCCCCAGCCGTGGCACTCGCTTCGCCGGTGCATAAGATAAAAAAAGGGTTACAGAGAAATCTGTAACCCTTTTCAACTTCAGTGCTTTATTGGGCAGGTTGAAGGCTTTTACTTCCCGCCGGTACCCATGCTGCCGCCGCTGCCAGTGCCAGTGGTTCCGCCGGTACCCATGCTGCCGCCGCTGCCAGTGCCGGTTGTTCCGCCAGTACCCATGCTGCCGCCGCTGCCGGTGCCGGTTGTTCCGCCAGTGCCCATGCTGCCAGTTCCTGTGGTTCCACCGGTCCCCATACTACCGGTACCCTGGTCATAAGTTCCACCGGTTCCTCTTTGCATGGTGCCGCCAGTACCCTGGTCATAGGTTCCGCCGGTGCCTCTTTGCATGGTGCCGCCGGTGCCCTGGTCATAGGTCCCGCCGGTGCCTCTTTGCATGGTGCCGCCGGTACCCTGGTCATAAGTGCCGCCGGTGCCTCTTTGCATAGTGTCGCCGGTACCCTGGTCATAGGTGCCGCCGGTGCCTCTTTGCATGGTGCCGCCAGTACCCTGGTCGTAGGTGCCGCCGGTGCCTCTTTGCATAGTTCCGCTAGTACCGACGTTTCCGCCGGCACCGGTACCCATTGCGCCGCCGCTACCCGTTTCCGGCCCCACTTTTTCCACGCTGAAATCCTGCCTGGTGGTGGAATGTGCTCCCACACCGCTTGGCATGCTGGATTCTGTCAGGCCACCACCAGCAGTCCCTCTGGCGCTGCCTGTTTTGTGAGTCATTGTTTTGTGGTGCGTCTTGGAAGTTTTGCTCATGGTCCCGGCTTTGTGGTGCGTACCGGAATGTTTGGTTCCGGCGGCGTAGCCTGTACCTGTCACCAATCCCATCAGGCCTGCCATGGCTATCACTGTAAACAACGCCCTTCTCACGCTTCTCATTTTTGGGACCTCCGTTCCTCTGCTGATCTAACAGCATGAGGGGGACATCGCCGTTTCCTTCCTTTCGTTGTACCGGCGATGCCATCTTCGGGGTTGGTTCTACCGCCAACTCCCGTCCGCTTCGCCTCTGCTTGTGGGGGGATCAACCCGCCTCACACCTCATCTTTCCTGCCTCTGTGGGGTGCTGCCAATGGATATTGCATACATCTTCCCTTTCGCCTTTTCTTAACGGTAGCACACGAAATATAAAAAGGCAACGAGTGTCATGCTGCGTAAGTGGCTGATTTTGTGCTATTTACATTTCGACCCTGGTAACCACTCCCTGTAGTTTTCCTGCTGGGAGGTTGTGGAACTGGACGAAGTTGGGGGTCTGTTTCTTCATAGTGGCGAAAAATTTCCAGAACGGATTGGCCGTCTTGATGTCCTCCACACCGTAGAAGATGACCTTTTCATCGATCCCGTTCGCCTTCAAGAGTTTCTCGATCTCTACCACCTCCATGTAGCCAGCTTTGATGACAAAGGCGTCCAGCCCGGGGCCGAGCGCAGAGGTAAGCGCGCTCTTGAGCCCGAAGGGGACATCTGTCCTGATCATGGAGATGAAGATATTGCGCTCGTAGATAATGTTGCTTCTGATGATGCTATGCACCACATAGGGTGGTACCACCGGCGTCTCCCTGGTGAAAAAAAGCCCGGTCCCGGGGATGTTCTTTCCCTTGGCGTAGATCTGATTATAGGAGACGAGGAAGGTGTCGAGATCGAGCGGCTTGAGGGCACGGTAGAGCGCCCGCTGCCCCATGGTCCAGACCACTATGGTGGCAAAGGGGATCGATGCGAGGACGATGGACCAGTAGCCGCCATGGGGGATCTTGTTGAGGCAGGCTGTGAAAAACACCAGGTCGACAGCGGTGACGATGACGGCGAAGGGGACCTTCCACTTCATGGAGGTGCGGCGGTAGATCATGACCATCATGATCCCGGTGATGGTCATGGTCCCGGTTACCGCCAGCCCGTAGGCGGCGGCGAGGTTCTCCGAGCGGCGGAAAACCAGCATGATGAAGATGACGGCGGCCAAAAGGCACCAGTTGACGGAGCTGATGTAGATCTGGGACTTCAGATGGCTTGAGGTGTAGTCCACCTTCAAAAGCGGCATGATGCGGGTGTTGATCCCTTGGTAGATGACGGAAAACACCCCGCTGATCATGGCCTGGGAGGCGATGATGGTGGCCATGACCGCGAGAAGCAGGAAGGGGACGTAGAGCACGGGGGCCTGGTGCTGAATCATGGAGAAAAGGATGTTTTTCCCGCCGCCGTGGGAGAGGACGAAGGCGCCCTGGCCGAGGTAATTGATTGCCAGCGCGCAAAAAGCGAAATACCAGGCGATGACGATCGGCTTGCGACCTAGGTGCCCCATGTCGGCGTAGAGCGCCTCCCCGCCGGTGGCGCACAGGATGACCTCGGAGAGGACGAAAAAGGAGGAGAACCCGTTGTCCTGGAAGAACTTGAGGGCGTAAGCGGGGTTCATGGCTTGAATCAGTTCCGGGCGCTGCAGCAGCGAAGCGAGGCCGGAGAGGGTGAGCGCGGCGAACCAGAGCACCATCACAGGGCCGAAGAGGCTTGCCACCCGGTCGGTGCCTTTGTATTGGAACACGAACAAAAGTACCGCGATCGCCGCGGCTATCGAGATCAGCACCGCTTGGGGCATCTGCTCCAGTCCCGGTATCAGTTCCAGCCCCTCGACCGCCGACAGGATACTGATGGCGGGGGTGATGACGCCGTCGCCCAAAAGGAGCGAGACCCCGAGGTAGGAGAGAAAGGCCACGAAAGCGACCGTTCTCCCCGGCTTCAGGAGCCGCACCAGGATCTCCTTGAGCACGATGGTCCCCCCCTCTCCTTTGCGGCTGAGCTTCATGGCGAGCCAGGAGTACTCGGCGCTGACCAGGATGGTCATGGTCCAGAATACCAGGGAGAGGATCCCCATTACGTTGTCGTAGGTGGGCTTGGTGAGGGCGAAGATGACGGTGAGGGTGTAGATGGGGCTGGTGCCGATGTCGCCGAACACCAGGCCGAACGATTTCACCACGTCTTTCCAAAGCGGTGCTGCTGCAGTTTGTTTCATGGGCTCCTCCGAGCAGTGGACTGCGAAGAGCGGAAACAGCCCGTCAGGACGCAAAAAGCCGCCTGCACGAACAGGCGGCTTTATGGCCGTATTCCATGCTCTCCCAAATGCCTACGAGGTTAGCTGACGGGCTCGGGCTTGGAAGTGCCCTATCCATTGTCTGGAATACGCCCCTTAAGTGGGTCCCCCGCATCCGTCGGTGACGGATCTCGGCTGCTAAATTCCGGGCGATGATACGCCTTTGAACCGGTTTGTCAACCTCCTCATGATAGGCCCACCTCCCTCCCGTCCCATGAGCACCGAACTCCGCTACTCCTTCTGGGCGGTCACCAGCTCGACGAAGTTTCCGAGCAGCGAGGCGTTGAAAGCTCCCGCTTCCGTCCGCATCGCCTTGATCGCCTCCTGGTGCGAAACCGCCTTGCGGTAGGCCCGGTCGAGGGTTAGGGCGCTGTACATGTCGCACATGGCGGAGAGCTGGGCGCTACGGGGGATCTGGTCCCCCTTCATCCCGGTGGGGTAGCCGTTGCCGTCGTACCTTTCATGATGGTGGCGCACGATGGTGAGCGACATGTCGCCGAATCTCCCGCTGTCCTTCAGGTATTCGTACCCCTTCTGGGTGTGCTGCTTGATCTTGTAGTACTCGACGTCGGAGAGGGCGTCCGGCTTGTTCAGGATGTCGTTGGTGACGAAGATCATCCCGTAGTCGTGGAGCATGGAGCCGATGCCGACGTCTATCAACTCGTCGGGATGGACCTGGAACAGCTTCTCGTGGGCGAGCAGGTTCAGCGCGGCCACCTGTACGCTGTGGGAGAAGATGTAGAGGTTGTGCTCCACGACCGACCCTACCGATTTGAGTGCGTGGGGCTCGTTGCTCAGATAAGACATCATGTGCTGGACCAGTTGCCGGCAGCGCTCCAGATTAGACGCCTCCTCCGGCGCCTCGAAGGCATCCACCAGGTAGTTGATGGAGGTCTGGTAGAGGATCCTCCCCTTTCTTTCGCTGTCGAGGTCGTCCCTGGTCAGCATGTCCTTCAGGCTGTTCTCCAGATAGGTGGAGATCTCCGACATATCCCCCGATCTGACGTACATGAACTCGGTGCCGGTCCGGTCCATCCGGCTGCGATCGGCCGAGGAAAACTTCCTCTCTGCGTCCTTGTACAGGACATAGTTCCCGGCGGTTTTCATGAACAGCGGTACGGATGGGAAGTAATCAGGGTCGATGCTGTCAATACTGATGGCCCGCCAGTAAAGGTCTTTCATAACGTCCTCTCTTCATCTCTCAGTATTTTTAGCTGACTCTCAATTGGCTTGGAAGATCTCGCTGCCATACTCTGAGCCGCCCCATTTTGTCGCATTCAGGTACTACTCGTCAAAACCGGATAAAACTGAAGGGACTCTTCAAAGATATCCTCCTCGGCGGGATAGTGCCCCGCCTCATTGCTTGACATGACCCCCTCTGGCTGCACCCTAAATGTTGAGTACTACATACAGTTACGGCAGGCGAGAGTGGAGAGGATTGGGAGGCACCAAAGGAGGAGCGGAAATGAGGACGACGACGGGGAGCTACGACCAATTGCAGCGTCTATAAGCCCGTGCTGGCCGAGGGACGCGTGGTGGACGTCTTCAACTGTGAGAAGAAACACGCCGAGTTTCCCCACGAGCCGACCTCAGACCAGTGGTTCGACGAGGCGCAGTTCGAAAGCTACCGCAAGCTGGGGGCGCACTCGCTGGAGCATCTTCGGGAGAAGCACGAGCTGACGCTGGAGAGGCTGTTCGACTGCACCGGCACGAAGTGCAGAAGGTGCACGACGAGGAGAAGGAGCGGGTTAGAAAGGATCCCTTCGAGACTGCACGCTAGAGCGCCCGGCTGCATAGATAAAGGGGGACAGGTCCTTACCGCCCGGCGAAAGCGCCTGTCCCCCGTTTCGTTTCGCCGGTTATTGCTCCACCAGATAGTCGGCCTCGGCGCTGCCGGCGTTTTCCTTGTTGACGAAGGGGGTCTCGGGGAGGATCACCGTGTAGCTAAGCTTCCCCAGGCGCTGGAGCTGGTCGGGTATGCCGTATTTCACCGCATGCCAGATGCCGGTCATAACGACCATCCTGCGATCCGGTTGCTTTTCCAGGTAGCGCGCCATTTTGAGCGCCATGCCGCTGTTGCGGACCGTCTGCGCCTCGCAGAAGTTGCTGAACATCTTCCCGTTCTCGCCATGATGGCGGACCCCCTGGAACGATTTTCTCAGGAAGGCGATCTGCGGGTTTCTCAGGTCGCAACTGGTTCCGGCCGGCAGGTCCCCTTTCTCTTCGGGGGTGAGGGAGCTGAAGCCTTGCTGCGAGACCTTCCTGACGATGTGAAGCGGGACGTTCAGCGCGATCATCGGGATGCGGTTGTCCCGGGCGTAGAGGAATATCTCACGGTACAGCGGCCAGTCGGACCAGTTCAGCTCGAATACCGCCTGCATTACCTCTTCGCTCAGTTTGCCGGCGCTCCAGGCGTCCAGTTGCACTTGGAAGTCCGACTGGATCATCTCCATCCCGATTGCCAGCGGCAGCTTGCTCTCGTTCAGGGAGCGGATCAGGTCAAGTTGCAATTCGTGGTGGTATTCGTCGTCGTGCGACTCCCCGACGACGATCACCTGGGAATCCTTGGCGGCTGCGGCAAGCTGGGGTAGGGTGACGGTCTTGCCGTCGCTGGTCCGGGTTATTATGGTGTGGGCGCCGGCCTCGGCGCTGAAGCAAAACAGTGAGATCAGCGCCAGCAGGAGCCAAGATGAGGGTGCGCGGGTCATGGTCGACCTCCCTTGCTTGCGGCGAGTTCAGACCTCGATCTTGAACTCGGCGCCGCCGTTGACGTTGCGAACGGTGAGGCTGCCTCCCATGTTTTTCTCGATGATCATCTTGGACATAAAAAGGCCAACCCCGCTTCCTTTTCCCAACCCCTTGGTGGTGAAGTAGGCGTCGAAGATCTTGCCGATTATCTCTTCGGGGATTCCCCCGGCATTGTCGCCGATGGTCACCACCGTCTTCCCCTGCTCGAATCCCGAATGCACCCTGATCACCGGATGCTCAGTCTGGCGCTCCGAGAAGGCGTCCTTCGCATTGGTCAAAAGGTTCAGGATCACGTGGCTGTACTCGTTGGGAAAGCCGTTTACCTCCGGGGGGTTGGTGCAGGCGACCTCGATGTTGATCCCGGCCTTTTTGAGATTCTCCTCGATGAGCCCGACCGTCTTTACCACCACCTCGTCGACCTGGAACAGGGTCTTCTCCTTGTTGAGGACCAGAAAGTCGCGGAAATCGTCGATGGTCCTGGAGAGGTGCCTGATGATGCCCATCGCTTTTTCCACGCTCTGCTCCAGGAGTTCCCGGGTGAAGGTCCCGTGCTGGTAGGAAAGCCCCAGCACCTGCAGGTGCAGCCCGAGGACGTTAAGCGGCTGGCGCCACTGGTGCGCGATGTAGCCGAGCATCTCCCCCATCGCCGCGAGACGGCTTTGATGGATCAGCAACTGTTCCTTTTGCCGCAGTTCCTCTACCATGCGGATACGCTGCGCCGTTTCCGCCTCGAGCTCGTGGTAGGCACGCTGCAGCTCCGCATTCTGCGCCTCCCGCTCGCCCAGGATCTGGTCTAGTGTCTCGGTACGCTGGACCACGCGCAGTTCTAGCTCCTCGTTGAGTTTTTGCAGCGCGTCCTCGGCGCACTTTCTGTTGGTGATGTCCTCGCTGAAGATGACGATTCCCCCCACCATTCCCCCAGCGTCGTACCAGGGACGGAGTTCCCAGCGCAGCCACTGGACCGTGCCGTCGGCGCGCCGGAATTCTTCGGCCTCCTCGCGCAGGATCTCTCCGGCGAGCCCGCGCTGGTGCAGCTCCTTCCAGTGCTGGGGGATCTCCGGGAATATTTCGTAGTGGCTGACCTTGACGAGGGGGCGGTTTCCCAGGCCGTAGTCGCTGCGCCAGCGCCGGCTCGCGTAGAGGTAACGCATCTCGCTGTCGAACATGGCAAGCGGCACCGGCGCGTACTCGATGAAAAGTTTCAGCAGCTCTTGGGATCTCCGCAGGTCCGTCTCCTTGCGTCGCAGCTCGTCGACCAGATCGACCAGTTCTTTGGTGCGCTCCTCCATCCGCCGTTCAAGTTGCTCGCGCCCCGAGGTCGCCTCCGCCAGCGTCAGCCGGATCTGTCGGTCCGCTCTTCTGAGTCGTTCGTGGAACAGCGAGAAAAGAATGCCCATGCCGGCGAAGATGAGCAGCGCGATTGCTGTCGAGGGGTGCTCCAGCGAGAAACTTTGTTCGGGGGGGATGAAGAAATACCAGACGACCGTCGCGGAGAAAGCTGTAGCCAGGAGCCCCGCTACCCTTCCCCCGGCCCAGGAGCTTAGGAATACTGCGGGGTAGAAGAAGAGCCAGACATAGGGGCGCAGTCTTTCCCACAAAAGCCACTGCAGCGCCAACGCCGCCAGGGGGAAGAACGAGGCCAAAACCCACATCCGCAGCCTCCTGCGCGGGTTGTGGCCGGGCTCCTTTGTTGCTGCCGCTGTAGTGCGCCGGTCGAAACGCCGGCGTGAAGGGGCATTATCATTGGGATTTGTTAATTGCACCGGCCTATTCTAGCAGATGGCGCGGTAGGGGCCAGTGTGGGGGAGTTTATTGCCGCAAGGAAGGTAGCTTCCGGCCAAGGCGGAAAAGGGGCATGCCTTGGCCGGTGTAAAAGGGTGCGTCAGACGGAGGGACCCTCTGCTGCATCACGGGGAAGAGCAGGGCCGTGGGGCTCTTGAGGGACAGGGTGAGGGAAACACTATGCGGTTTTCCAGAGGGCAGCCAATGCCGCTTGTAGTTGGGCAAGTTGGTAAGGCTTGGCGATGAAGCCGGCGCGGGCGTCTTCGCCTATGCAGGGCCGGATGTCCTGGTCCCCGTATCCGCTGCAAAAAAGAACCGGGAGCGTGGGGGTATCTTCGCGCAGGGCGCGGTAGGTCTCGACGCCGTCCAGTTCCGGCATGGTCAGGTCCATCAGCACGAGGTCTATCTCGCTTTTCCGCTCCTGCCAGATCGCGAGCGCCTCGCTGCCGTTATTGACGGCAATCACCTTGAACCCCATGCTGGTGAGGAGTTCACAGCCGACGGCACGAAGTTCCTCCTCGTCGTCTACCAGCAGGATAGTCCCTTCGAGCCGGGCGGCAGCGTTGAGCGGCAAGGGGAGGGGCGCAGCGACTTGGTCGCCGGCGGGGCAGCATGGGGGGAGGGGAAAATAGACGCTGAAAGTGGTCCCCGCGCCGGGGGCGCTGCAGAGCTGCAGCGCGCCGTTATGGGACTTGATGATGCCGCTGATGGCGGAAAGCCCCAGCCCCCGCCCGGTGAACTTGGTGGTGAAAAATGGTTCGAAGATCCGCTTCTGGGTCTCCTGGTCCATGCCGCATCCGGTGTCGGCAACCTCCAGGCACTGATAGGTTCCCGGGGGGATGACGTTGCCGAAGCAATCGACTTCCTGCTGTGCCTGCAGCACCGTCTTGTGCGAGAGGGTCACCTTGACCTTGCCCCCCTGTTCACCCAGCGATTCGGCCGCGTTCACCACCAAGTTCATCACGATCTGCTGGATCTTTGCCTCGTCGCAGGTCAGCTTGGGGAGGTCCCCGCCGAGATCGCATTCGATGGTCACTTTCTTGTTGAACGCGGGCTGCAGCATCTGCACCATGTCGCGTACCAGCGCCGGCAGGTCGATCTGCGTTTGGATCAGCGGCGCCTTGCCGGCGTAGGCCAGCATCTGGCGGCAAAGGTCGGCGGCACGGTTTCCGGCGGACTCGATCTGATCCAGGTGGCCGACGACCGGGGCGCTGGCCTGGTTCTCCTTGGCGAGCAGGCAGTGCCCGAGGATTATCATCAGGATATTGTTGAAGTCATGGGCGATGCCGCCGGTGAGAACACCAAGGCTTTCGAGCTTTTGCGATTGCAGCAGTTGCTGCTCCAACTCCAGCCGGTACTCCTCGGCCTTCTTGCGCTCGGTGACGTCGCGGGCCACGTGGACGCAGGCGGCGAGGGTTCCTTCATCGTTGTACAAAGGGGAGACCGAGATGTCGAAGAAGCCGCAGAATTTGGCGACCTCGACTTCCTCCGCCCGCGGCGCACCTCCCTCTTTCAGGCTTTTCAGCGGGCAATAAGGGGGGGGAGAGGCCAGGTCGTGGAAGAGGTCGTAGCATTTGCGTCCCGGGAGGTCCTCCGGACGCAGGCCGCAATGCTTCGCCATGGCGCGGTTGGCCCGCGAAATGGTGTGGTTGGTATCGGTGATGAAGATCAGGTCGGCGATGGAGTCGAAGGTCTGCTCCCATTCGCGCTTCCCTCGGCTGACCGCCTCGTAAATGAGCTGCGGGATGGCGATGGTGTTTTCGTCGGTCACCATGCGAGCACCCGGGTGGCTGCTGCGGGGTGCCTGGGGGAGAAAAAGAGTTCCTGCGGCAAACAGTGCAGGTGAACGCCTGCGTCCAGCGCGGCAAGGCTTGTCTTGTCTGAGGCAACTGTCATTACAGCGCTCGTGCTGCGGCGCACGACTGTCAAAGGGTGGATTATTCCGATTGGCCTCTGTATATGGCAGCACATGGACTATGCCTCCTCTTCCTGATCCAGCTCACAACAGCCTGCTGATCCAGAACGCAAAAAAGCCGGGCGCAGAATATCTAAGGATATTTCGGCAACCCGGCTGTCTCAGGGAGACCCTATAGGCTTTCCGCCCCATCCTCGCGGATGGTTGAGTATTATCGTGTATCCCAAATAGGGATGTTATTTTGTTCAGATTATGCACAGCTACAAAAAATATGTCAATGCTTTTGCTAAGACATGGAACCGAGTTGTCTAAGACAGTGGGTGACCTTCAAAAGTAGCGGTTCCACAACATCGTTGCTTCCCGTACCGGGTGCCCCTGGACCTCCTGATAGCTTAATTCCAGGCTCAACGAGTCGTTTCGCGCCAGCCGGAAGTTCTGCGCCACGGTCCCCTTAAGCGCGAGGCGGTTGTCGCCCAGCAGATAGTAGAATCCCTCCCCCCGCAACTGCAGCTTCCACCAAGCGGTAAGCTGCTCCAGGGCTCCCAGGCTCACCCCCGGCCCCGCAGCGACGTTGCCTGCGAACCTTCTCCCCGCGTTCAGGTCCACCTCCCCCAGGGCATGCACAATTCCCCCGAAGGGAGAGCGCGCGGCGAACCCCCCGCCGGTGTTGACCCGGAAGATGAGGGAATCCCTGCCGTCCTTCATGGCCTCGGTGTCCCAGCCGGCGGCCACCTTCCAGGAGAGCGGAGTGAAAAAGCGGTCCCTGGGGGCGGTTGAGAAGATGTCCACAAGGTGCATGCTCTTCAGCCAGAACCGCTCGTGCTCCGGCGCATAGCGCAGCGCGGTTTCCAGGAACTTTATCTGCGCCCCCCGGATGTACCCCTGGTCCGGATCGAGCATGTCGTGGAACTCGGGCTGCAGCCTAACCTCGCCGAACCACTCGTCCCGCCGGATTCCTCCCCCGACTCCCAACTTGGTGGTCTTGTGGCCGGCATCGGGAGGGGACGGGGGCGCGACAGCGTAGGCATCATCCTCGCCCTTCCCGAGCCGGCTTCTTTGCGCCAGGATCTTCAGGTACAGCTTGTTGTATTCGTCCTTCTCCAGTTCCTTGCGGGCATACCTCAACTGGACCACCTCCGCCGCCAGGTCCAGTATCCCCCTTTGCTCCTCAACCGATGCGCCCGCGTTCGCAGCCACGGCAGGATCGCTTTCCCCCTGGCCCAGCTTCAGGGCAGCCTTTTGGCGCTCGCCGTCCAGAAGCGACGCCATCTTCACGATCCTCGCCCCCTGGGACGGGCGGTAAACCCCCTCTTCCAGGATCCCGCTTTGTTTGGTGAGTTCTATGGTGTCGGTGGGATGTACCAGAAGGCCGGTCTGGTCGGTTAAGTGCAGGGTCGGGCGCGCCGCCTCGATCAGGAACAGCAGGTTGAAGGCGCAATTCTCATCCAGGAAGAAGTAATCCGAGGAGATCCGCTCCAACTCCAGGGTGTGCAGGAGCATCCGCTCCACTTCCGCCTGGGAGAGCCTGAGCCGGTATTCCCACATGTCCCGGTGCTCCATGTCGCCGTACTCCTTCACCTTCAAGTAGTAGGGCATCAGGGAGTAGTACCCCTTGTACTTGCCGAAGAGCCCCTTGTAGGCGTAAAGAAGCCCGTTCGAGTCGTTGGCGTCCGCGGCGTAGTTGACGGCGAAGGAGATGAGGTTGCTCTTAGTGGGGCCGTCGAATCTGAGCAGCGTGTGCCCGAACATGGACGCCGGGCTGTTGATGTGCCCTACCGGAAAGACCAGCACCGCCGAGCGCGCGTCGACCGTTTGCAGCAGCTCCTTTTGCGCCGGGCAGGCGACCTCCTGGAGGTCCCCCGGCCCGATGCCGAGACGTTCCTTAAGCCACTGGAGCCGCGCCGGGAATCGGCAGATGGGGTGCTCTCCGTCCACGCTCCGGGGCTGGAAGAACCCGGCGATGGTGGCCTCCAGTTCCGCCTCGGGGTTTTCGCGCCCTTCAGGGGAGAGGAAGAAGTTCGGATCCGAGATCCTGCTCTTGAAGCCGCCCGAGGTTTTCTTGTAGTGCAAGAGGATGTGCCAGTTCCTTTCGGCGGCAAGCCCCATGCTGCGGGCACGGGCGGTCAGGAGGTCGGGCTGGGAAGGAGGCGCTGCTGCGGCAGCAGGAGAAAAGAGGAGCAAGAGCCAAAGCGTGGCGAAAACGGCGCTGCGGGGGATGGCCATGGAAGAACCCTGCTTTCGGGACAGGAAGTCGGGCGGCATCCGCCCGGATTAAAAAAGGTGCACGGCGTAGGCCGTGCACCCGGCATTTGACCACTTTGGAAAGAGACGGCTACCTGGTGATCGCCACCGCGTTGTCGATGACCTCGGCGAGGACGATCTTGTCTGAGGTGAAGATGTTGTTGAAGTTCGCCTGCAGCGAACTCTTGTAGGCGTCGCCCTGTGCAGGGTTGACCCCCAGCATCTCGACGAAGGTGTCCAGCGTCTCGCCCTTGCCCATGGCGATTTCCTTGGCGAGGTTGTCCATGTTGGCGCGGACGAACTCGTTCAATTTCTCGTTTTGCGCGATCTTCCCGGGCTGCTGGCATTCGGAAGTGCCGGAAGAGATGCCGAAGGTCTGGGAGCCGAAGCTGCCGTTGGTGGTGGCCTGAAGTACTTGCAGCGCGATGGAGTTGTCAGCCTTGTTCTGGAACAGCATGGTGCCGAGACCGCAACCGGTGTTGGTGTGGGCCTGTGCGGCGTAAGCTGCACCTGAAACAGTGAGACTCAGTAGAAATCCCAGCAGAAGTTTTTTCATGGTCCTCTCCTTGTTAGAGAATTTTGAACTTATTATAGGGGAGGGTTCTGCGCTGTCAATGAGAGAAAGGAAAAACTTTTTTCAATAATTGCGCGGGAGTTCTACTTGGCGTCGGGTTGTTCATTAGATTAGAAAGATTTCTGGGGGAGGGGAGGCGTCCCCCTCCGGTGGCGGGAGGGGGACGTGTCTCTTTCGAGGCCTGTCTATTTTGCCCCGAAGATGAAGTAGGAGAGGGAGAGCAGGGCAAGCACCCACATCCCCCCTTTCATCTCCTTGATGCGCCCGGTGGCGCCCTTCATGAGCGGATAGGCGATGAATCCGGCGGTCATGCCGACCCCGATGTTGTAGGTGAAGATCATCAGCACCACGGTCAGAAAGGCGGGGATCTGTTCGGTGAAGTCGTCGAAGTCGATCTTCGCCAGCGGGCTGATCATGAAGGAACCGATCACGATCAGGGCTATGCCGAAGGCGTGCGCCGGGACCACGGTGAAAAGGGGCGCGAAGAAGAGGGCCAGAAGGAAGAAGAAGGCGGTGACCAGGGCGGTGAAGCCGGTGCGCCCCCCCTCCTCGATCCCTGCCGCGCTCTCGATGTAGGCGCCGGTGGTGGTGGTCCCCAGAAGCGGCGCCGCGACCGTCGCCAGCGCGTCGGCGAGCATCGGCTTCTCTATCTCGGGAAGGTTCCCCTTCTCGTCCAGGAGGTCGGCCCGCATGGAAAGGCCCAGCAAGGTCCCGACGGTGTCGAGGAAAGCCATGATGAAGATGGTCAGGATGATCGGGAAGAACCCGGGGGAGAGCGCCCCCGCGAAATCGAGCTGGAACAGGATCGGGGAGATGTCCGGCGGCAGGCTGACGAAAGAGTGCGGCAGCGGGGTCACCTTGAGCGCGATCGAGGCGAGCGTGGTGGCGACGATGCCGATCATCATGGCCCCCAGCACCTTGCGGGAGATCAGCACCACGGTCAGGAGGAGGCCGCAGACGGCCAGGAGCACCGAGGGTTGGGAGAGGTCGCCAAGCTTGACCGGTGCCCCGGGAACACCGAGCACCACGATGCCGGTCTCGTTAAGGCCTATAAAGGTGAGGAAGAGGCCGATGCCGGTAGCGAAGGCGCACTTGAGCGACAGCGGTATCGATTCGGCGAGCCAGCTCCTCACCTTGAACAGGGTGAGCAGGGTGAAGAGGATCCCGGCGAAGAAGACGGCGGTCAGCGCAGTCTGCCAGGAATAGCCCATCACCTTCACCACCACGAAGGCGATGAAGGCGTTTTCGCTCATGTACGGTGCGATGGCGAAGGGACGGTTGGCGAAGAAGGCCATGAGTACGGTGCCGAAGACGGCGGCGATGATGGTGGCGGTTGTGGAGGGGCCGCGCGGGATGCCGGCATTTTCCAGGATCGCCGGGTTGACTATGATGATGTACGCCATGGTGAGGAAGGTGGTGAGTCCTGCGATGACCTCACGCTTCATGTCGGTGCCGTAGCGCTGGAACTGGAAGTATGCTGCTATGCGGGAGGTCATTTCTAGTTCTGCTCCTTCATTGCGTAGAGCGCGGGGAGATTGCGCCAGTAGCCTGCGATGTCCATGCCGCAACCGAAGAGGAAGCGGTCCTCTACCTCTAGGCCGACGAAATCGGCCTTGGCGCCGGGCGCCTTCCTGTCGTGGATCTTGTCCACCAGGACCGCGGTGTAGACCGCAGCGGCGCCTTCCTCGCGGCAGTAACGCTCGATCTCCGCAAGAGTCACCCCTTCGTCGAGGATGTCGTCCACCAAGAGCACCGTGCGCCCCTTGAGCGAGCGCTCCGGCTTTACCTTCCAGAGCAGGTTCCCGCCGGTCAGCTCAGCGCCGTAGCGGGTGGCGTGAAGATAGTCGAGTTCCAGCGCGAAGGGGAGTTTGTCCACCAGTTTGCCGGTGACGAACAGCCCGCCGTTCATGATGCAAATCGCCACCGGGTTGCTCTCCGCCAGCCGCTCGGTTATCTGCTGCGCCATCCGTGACAGCGCATCGTCGACTTCCTGTGCGGACTTCAGACAATCGGCCTTCTGCCGGATGTCCTCCATGTCTTTCAGTAACATTCAGGCTCCTTGGAAACTTTTGTTTCAAGCGGCGGAACCATAGCAAATTTTCGCCGTGAAATCAATTAATTGTGCTTTAATTATCTGCTTTGAATCGGCCGGGCGGGGCTCAGGAGGGAGAGAGGAGGGGAGGCGGGGCGGTGCCCCCGCCTTATGGTTCAGCAGGCCCGTCGAGAAACGCCTGCACCAAGGCCTTGCGGTCTATCTTGCTGTTGGAGGTCACCGGCAGGGAGGGGAGGTACCTGATCTGCTCCGGCACCATGTATTTCGGGAGATGGTCGCTGCAATGAACGACCAGTGTTTGGGGCTCGAGTTCGACCCCTTCGCGCAGGCATACGTAAGCGACGATCCTGCTTCCGGCGAGGTCGTCGGGGATGGCCACCGCAACCGCCTGCCGGATGTCGGGGTGGCTGTTCAGTACGATTTCGATCTCGCCCAACTCCACCCGGAACCCCTTGCTCTTCACCATATGGTCCTTGCGGCCGGCGAAGACGAAGTTGCCGGCGGCGTCCAGGCGCGCCATGTCCCCGGTCTTGTACACCCTGGCGTGGGCGGAGGGGTTGCGCGGATCCGGGGTGAACTGCGCCTGAGTTCTGCCGCAGTCGTTCCAGTAGCCCAAGGCCACGGTGGAGCTGAGAACGTGCAGCTCACCCTCCTCTCCCGCGCCGGTCACCACGTTCCCCACCTCGTCGATAGCGAACACCTCGAAATTGGGGAAGGGGGTCCCGATCGGGATCTTCCAGGCCGCTTCCTCCACGACATCCGGGACCCTGAAATAGAGGGAGGAGTTGGCCTCGGTCTGGCCGTAGATGTTGTAAAAGACTGCAGCCGGCATGCACTGCTTCAGGATCTTCAGGTATTTGACCGGCATCAGGTCCCCGGAGAAGTGGACCAGGCGCAGCCTGTCCAGGGTGAGCCGGTCCAGCGCCCCCTGGTCCGCGAGCTTGGTAAGGAGCGACGCCACCGAGTTCCACACCGTGACTCCCTCGCTCTGCATGAAATCCGCCAGGCGCACCGGGAAGGCCGAGAGCGCATCGGGAATCAGCACCATCGTTGCAGCGCTTCTGGCGGCGCAGAAAATGTCGAAGATGGAGAGGTCGAAATGCAGCGGCGCGTGATTGGCCAGACGGTCCTGCGGCGATATCTCGAAGAAGCGGACAGCCATCTCAACGAAGGTGAGGGCGTTCAGGTGGGAGATCACCACCCCCTTGGGTGAGCCTGTGGAGCCTGAGGTGTGCAGGATATAGGCGGGAGCAGCGCCGCAAAGCCCGTCGTCCGCAGGGCACTCGCAGCTCTCGCCTAGGATCTCGTCCCAGCCGCTGCAGCTCATGCTGCCGGCCGGGTGGGGGAGTGTCACCGCCGGGGAGCCGGTGACGATGGCTGCGCGCAGCGGCGGGGCCTCCCCTGCCTCGGCCAGGAGTTGCTCCAGCAGTTGCGGCGCGGCGAGGACGATCTCGATGCCGCAGTGCCTGATGATGGAGGCCTGCCTGCTAGCCGGCGCCCCTGGGTCCAGTGGGACGTAGATCGCGCCCGCCTTCAGGATGCCAAAGACGGAGACGATGGATTCAAGCGATTTGTTCATGAGGATTCCGACCCTGTCTCCTCTTTGCACGCCGTGCGCCTTCAGGGCTGCGCTTAGCTGGTTGCTCGCCGCCTCGAGCTCGGCGTAGGAGAGCTCCTCGTTGCGGAAGGAGACCGCGGTTTTGTCGGGGAAGGAGGTGGCGCTTCGGGTGAGTAATCGTTGCAGTAGGTACATGGATGCCTCGCTGGGCCCCCTCCGCTAGAGCCCCAGGAAGGTGGCGATGATGTTGCGCTGGATCTCGGAGGTGCCGGAGTAGATCTTCCCGGCGATGGCGTCACGGAGGTTCCGCTCGAAGTCGTACTCCGCGCTGTAGCCGTAGGCCCCATGGATTTGCAGCGCATCGGTGCAGTTTTGCACGTAGCTTTCGCTGATGAAGAGCTTCGCCATCGCCGATTCCAGCGGCGCCCGTTTCCCCTGTCCCTTGAGCGTCGCCACTTGGTGCAGCATCAGCCGGGAGAGTTCGATGCGGACCTTCATGTCGGAGATCTTGTGCGAGATGGACTGGCATTTGCCTATCGCCTTGCCGAACTGCTGCCGCTCCTTGGCGTAGGCCACGCAATCCTCCAGGATCTTGTCCATCGCCCCCAGGTGCGCGGCGAAAAGGCAGCTCCGCTCCCATTCCATCTCGGAGTTGAAGATCGCGGCGCCGCTTCCTTCCTGCCCCAGACGGTTCTCCTCGGGAACCTCGCACTCCTCCAGGAACACTTCGCCCAAAGGGCAGGTCCTAAGGCCCATGGTTTCCAGCGGTTGCCCCGTGGAAAACCCGGGAAACCCTCTTTCCACGATGAAGGCGGAAACCCCGGCGAACCCCTTTTCCTTGCAGGTCACAGCGAACACCAGCAACAGGTCGGCGATGGGGGCGTTGGTGATGAAGGTCTTGGAGCCGTTCAGGATGTACCTGTCCCCCCGCTTTTCCGCCCGGCACCTCATGCTGAAGGCGTCGGAGCCGGCATCGGGCTCCGTCATGGCGTGCCCGCCTCGGAGGCTGCCGGCGATGAGCCCGGGGAGATAGCGCTTTTTTTGCTCCTCGCTGCCGAAACGGTTGATGGGGGACTCGCAGGTCCAGACATGGGAGTTCAGGGAGAAAAGCAGGCCGCTGTCGAGGCAGGCGTAGCCGAGCCCCTCCATGGTGGCGATGGAGGTCATGGTGTCGAGCCCGAGCCCTCCGTACTTCTCGGGCATGGTGATGCCCGGGATGCCGAACTCGGCGCATTTTTCCCAACCGCGCTGGGAGAACTCGCCTTTTCTCTCGCGTTCCTTGGCGCCCTGGTTCAGTTCGCGCCGGGCGAACTCGATCGCCATCTGCTTGAAGTTCCTCTGCTCCTCGTTGAAGATCGCTTCCATGGGCGGGCCTCGTACGGCCGGTTCGGCCGGGATCTGGAATCACACGGTGAGTAAAAGCGAGGTCAGCCCGTAATAGGGAGGAAACCCCGCCTCGCACTTCAGGGCATTGAAGGTGGCCAGGGAAATCCCCAGTAACTCCCGGACCGACTCGAGGTATGCCAGCCGCGTCGCTTGGTCCAGCGACTGTTTGAGGCTTGGGCAGGCGTAGATCAGGCATTGCAGCGGGCGCTCGGCGTGCGGCAGCAGGCAGCCGCGCTCACCCAGGTGGGCGCATCTGCTGTCCTGCCTCAAGTGGCTCCCTTGTGCAGTTGTCCTGGGCTTTCCCAGACCCAGCGCGGACTCGATGCGGAGCCGGTAATAGGCGGGTAACGGCTGGAGTGGCTGCTCAGAAAAGGCGGTCACCTGCTTATGGCTGTACTTCCTCAACCAGAAATCGATGGCAGTGAAGTAGTGTTCGGCCGGCTCGCCACAGCAGGCCCCCTGGCAGCTGCGGCAGCCGGCGAAGGAAGGGAGGTCGAGCCCAGCGATCCGCTCCTGGCATTTGATGCGGTTGCCGTTCAGCTTTTGCAGGGCTCCCCTGGTCGGCTCGGAGACCTCATGGTCCTTGTCCAGTATTCCCTGCGTCAGGGCGGAGATCCTTTGAAACTGCCGGTAGCGCCGGGAGAAATGCCA
The DNA here is from genome assembly GCF_000020725.1 of Citrifermentans bemidjiense Bem. Taxonomy (NCBI): domain Bacteria; kingdom Pseudomonadati; phylum Thermodesulfobacteriota; class Desulfuromonadia; order Geobacterales; family Geobacteraceae; genus Citrifermentans; species Citrifermentans bemidjiense. The sequence goes on from NC_011146.1 coordinate 657,974, forward strand.
GAAATCGTGCAGGTCCTTCCGCATGGCCGCATCCTTTACCGGTCCGGTCCCGGCCGGTCGCGCTTGCGCTGCGCCATCCCCGAAAGCGCGTAGATCATCGCCCAGGCGGCCAGGTGCGACGAATATCCCTGCGGGTCCTGGCCGGGATAGACCTCGACGTAATCGAGGCCGCTGATCCCCGAGGCTCCGATTTGGTGCAGCGCCGGCAGCAGTTCGCTGGGGAGCAGCCCGTTGAAATCGGCGGGACCTCCCGGGTTGTAACCGGCATCGATGCAGTCGCTGCAGATGGTGACGAAGACGTGCCTCGTCTCGTGGTGCGCGATCCGTATCGCTTCCTCGGTGACGGCGCTCATCCCCCTTTCCCTGACTTCCCTGGTGGTGATGACGCGCGCCCCCATGCTTTGGGCGTACTCATACTGGGTAGGTGAGTTCCGCGGGCCGCGGATGCCCAGATGCACGATGCTCTCTTTGCGGACCTGCGGGATTTGGGAAATCCTGTGGATCGGGCCGCAACGGGCGAACTGGTCGCTGCCGAAGGACTTGGCGTTGTCCAAGTGTGCGTCCAGGTGGATGACGCCGATTTTGCCCTCTTCTCCGTCCGCGAGCGCCCTGATGATCTCCGGGGTGAAGGAGTGGTCGCCTCCCAGCACGAAGGGGATGCTCTGGTTGCGGTAGACCCGCTGCATGGCAGCGTGCACGTTGCGCATGGTCTCGGCGGGGTCGTTGGGGTGTACCGGAATGTCCCCGATGTCGCCGAGCGTCAGGTGGTCGAACAGGTCGATCTCGTACTCGGGGAGGAATCCACCGTAACGCGCCGAGGCGTGGCGGATGCTCCTGGGCGCTAGCTCGCACCCTGTGAAGGAGCCCCAGGTGACGGTCCCTTCCCATGGGACCCCGGCGATCATCACGTCGTAGCCTGCTGCCGGTTTCCTGTAGTCGAGAACGGGTACGCCGAGAAAGGAGGGAGTGTCGCCGTACACGGTAGGGAGCGAGGCCTTCCTGTTGGGAACCATGGGGATGTCTTTGCTGTTCATCGTGACTCCTTTCGTGCCGTGGGCCTTCAGTCTGCCGGGTCGCCGGTCACGTACAGTTTCCTGGATAAAAGCAGCCGGGTAGCTCTCACGCGGTTCAATTCCCGCCAGCGCAGGGTCCGGTGCACCCACAGCGCCGGGACGTTGTCGGACCAGAAAAAACCGTATGCCTTGGTGTACCCATGCCGCTTCAAAAGGTGGAGTGCGCCGTTTTGCAGTGCTGCGGCGAGGTTTCCGCCGCGGTTGGCCGGATCGACAAACATATCGAAGGTGTAGACCTCCTTGGGGGCGCACCTAACCCCCAGCCACAACTCGTCGGGGTGCTTGTAGCAGTCGTTGCCGGCCTTGGAGTCGGCGCACCAGATATCCCCGAACACCTTGTTTCCCTTGACGAGGGCATACCCGCGGTAACCGCGCTTCAGGTAGTTGAGCGTCTTCAGGTGCCTGCTCTTGAGCGGATAGGCGAGTTGCCGGTTCTGCAGCAGTTCCTGTGTCAGCTCGACTACCTCCTCGTCATGGGGGCGGGCGAAATCCGCCACCGGCCTCAGGTTGTCGAGCTCTATCTCCACCGGCACGGCCTCGCGGTTCAGGTAGACGGTCTCCCTAAGCAGGCTGTTTATGCTGCCGTGTTTTACCGTCTCCAACACCTGGACCAGGCGCATTTTGCAGTACTGTAGCATCGCCTCCCACTCCTTTGGCCACCTCACCCCTTGGCAGTCAGCTTGTAATTGATGAAGTTGACCACAGATCCGATGGTTTCGAAGTTCTCCGGAACGATCTCGGTGTCGGCAATCTGCAAGTCGAATTCCTGCTCCAGGTAAGCTATCAGCCGCTGGACCCCCAGCGAATCGACGATCCCTTTGTCTATCAGGGAGTCGGAGGGAGAGAGCGTTCCTTTGTGTGCCTGGGTCATCATTTCCTTTTCTATGAAGCTTCTGACTGTTTCGGTGAAGTCGACCATAACTACCTCCCGTTGGACATGGCACTGTCGTCTCCTGTGACCACCCGCGCGTTGGGGCGATGCTTTCAGATGCAGGCGCTGTCCGTTCTGTGTGTGTTTGACGAAGTGCTGATGGTACCGGTTGCCGGCTGCATAGGCTGTAAGGCGGGGTGCTGGATTGCCAGATAGATTAAAGATTTGTAATTCAATCCGTCACCTAGTGTACATTTAGGGTTCGGTGTGTCAAGCGGGGGCGGGAGTGCGGCAATGCGAGCTTTTTTACTTTCATAGCGCTTCCCAAAGATGATACTTTGGCGCAATGTCACGCAAAAGCATTGAAAAAAGACGCGCCCTTCTCGCCGGCGAGAGCGGCGGCGAGCACAGAAACAGCGGCGGCAGGCTTTCCTGCTGCCTGGTCTACCCCAACCGCTACCACTCCGCCATGAGCAACCTGGGCTTCCAGGCCGTCCAGGCCATGATGAACGCGCACCCGGAGGTGATCTGCGAGCGCGCCTTCCTGCCGGAGCGCGACGAGCTGGCGGAACTGGAGCGGACCGAGGGGACGCTTCTCTCGCTGGAGGGGCAGCGCCCGCTCTCCTCGTTCGACCTCGTCGCCTTCTCCGTTTCCTTTGAAAGCGATTACCTGAACCTCCCCACCATCTTCCGGCTCTCGGGGATGAGCCCCTGGGCCGCCGAGCGTTCGGCGCTGCAACCGCTCGTTTTGGCTGGTGGGGCGGCGCTCTTTCTGAACCCCGAGCCGGTCGCCCCGTTCCTCGACCTGGTCTGCATCGGCGAAGCGGAACCGATCCTCCCGGATCTGCTGGAACTGCTGAAGGACGGCCGCCGCTCCCGCGCCGAACTCTTGTTGCAGGCCTGCCGTCTCCCCGGCGTCTACGTCCCGTCGCTGTACCAGCCGCAGTATGACGCCGGCCGCTTCAGAGGGGTGCAGCCGCTTCCTGGGGCGCCGGCCAGGGTGCGCCGCGTTTGGGAAAAGGAGCTCGATCGCAGGCAGACGGTGACCGAGATCCACACCGACGCCACCGAGTTCTCCGGAATGCATCTGGTCGAACTTTCCCGTGGCTGCCCTCGTGCCTGCCGCTTCTGCGCAGCCGGCTTCATCTACCTCCCCTACCGCAGCCGTTCGCTGGAAGGAGTAAGGGAGGAGGTGCTCAAAGGGGTGGCGCAGGGAAGAAAGGTGGGACTGGTCGCGGCCGCCGTCTCGGACTACACCGGCATCGGGGAATTGTGCGGAGAGATCGTCGCGGCCGGCGGGAAGTTCTCGGTCTCCTCCTTCCGCATCGACCACCTCGACGCCGGGATGATCGAGGCGCTCAAGGCCAGTGGGCAAAAGAGCGTGGCACTGGCGCCGGAGGGGGGAAGCCAAAGGCTGCGCGACCTGGTGAAAAAGGGGATCGACGAGGAGCAGATCCTGGCGGCTTGCGACAAGCTGATCAGCCACGACATCCTAAACCTGAAGCTCTATTTCATCATAGGCCTCCCCACCGAGACGGAAAAGGACCTGGAGGAACTGGTCCTGTTGGTGACCCGGATCAGGGAGCGGGTGCTGGCGGCGGCCAAAAAGAACAAGCGCCTGGGGGAGCTGCAGCTCTCGGTGAACCCGTTCATTCCCAAGCCTTTCACCCCCTTCCAGTGGTGCGGCATGGAGCCGGTCAAGTCGCTGGAATCGAAGTGGAAGTACCTGCAGAAGGCGCTGGGGAAGCTGTCCAACCTGAAGCTGCAAATGGAGAGCCCGCGGGAGGCATACCAGCAGGCGCTTTTGTCGCGGGGGGACCGCAGGCTTGCGCAACTGCTGGTCCTCGCGGACCGGACCGGGAGCTGGAAACAGGCGCTGCGTGAGGCCGGTTTAGATGCCGACGCCGAGGTTCACCGTCAAGTGGGGCTGGACGAGCCGCTGCCGTGGGATTTTATAGATGGCGGCGACTGCGAGAGGCTTAAGCGGGAATACCGCAGGGCTTTCGAGGAAGGGAATTAAGGAGCGAGAGTGGAGGATTTGCGGCGGCAGGGGAGTTGACCCTGCCGCCTTTTTTCGTCTGCGTGCTAGTTGAAGAAGAACCTGGCGCCGACCGTGACTGAGAGGTTGGTGGGGTCGAATTCGCCGTGCTGGCCGCTGGGCGTATCGACGTTGGCGCTGAAGGACTCGATCCCCTTGGCTTCCAGCATGAGCGACGCCTGGCGGTTCAAGATGCAGTCCACCCCTGCGCTTAGATGCGCGCCGACGGTGGTGTTGGTGTACCTGTTGCTCAGGTCGTTGACCAGGACGTCCATGCCGGCCCCGAGGTAGGGGACCAGGCGTTGCCTTTCCGGGAAGCGGTACTGCGCGCCGACGGAAACGTCCGTGATCTGGGCGGTGCCGAAGTTGGAGGTGTGGAAGGAGGCCCGGGATACCTCGAGCTCCACCGCGACGTTCTCATCCACCCCGAACATGAGACCGAGCCCGCCAGTCAAACCTGCATCGGTGGAGACCACCATGGTTCCCTGCGGCGTGTCCAACTCGCTTTTGGCCGGGTTGATGACGCCGATCTTGCCGGTGAGCGCCAGCCTTCCTCTGAGCTCTTCCGCTCCGGCATTTGCAGTGAGCGTGGTCGCCAGCAGCAGTGCGCCGGCTGAGAGCATGAACAATTTACGCATGTTTTAAATCCTCCAAAGATGACATTGCAAAGCGCGCATATTAAGACAAAACTGCGGGGCGTACAAGGGCAAAGGCGAGCGGCACTCTATCTGCGCGTAGCGTGCTGTTATTGCAGGTAAACGTCAGTCACAAAAAAACGGCCCACTCTCTGAACGTTGGAGCTGATCCAGAAGGGGGCCGCTTGGGCGGTCAGACAAGAATGGGGATGGACTACTTTATCAGTTCCAGGGTCGCCTGCACCGCCTTCTCGATCCCCCTGGCGGCCTCGGATATGCTGCCGGCCAGCATGTAGGCCGGGGTCGACACGATCAGGTTTTCCCGGTCCACTACGATCTCGTCTGCGGGGCAGTCGACGTGCTTGCTGCCGGTGGCGGAAATCGCCCCGGCGGTGCCAGGGTCGTTACCTATGGTGAGCCGGGGGGAGAGCTCCTTCCCCAGCGCCAGCGCCACTACCGAAGGTGCGATGCAGATGGCGCAGATCGGCTTCTTCGCCGCCGACATCTCCCTTACCAGCCTGAGCACGTCGGGTTGCACCATCCCGTCGGCCCCCTTTTGGCCGAAGTTGCACAGGTTCTTGGCGGCGCCGAAGCCGCCGGGGAAAACGACGGCGTCGAGGTCGGATGCCTTGGCATTCTTAACGTCGCTCACCTCGCCGCGGGCGATGCGGGCCGACTCCACCAGGACCTTCCTCTTGGCGCCGGTTTCCTGCATGGTCAGGTGGTTCACTTCGTCGCAGTCGATATCGGGTGCGAGGCAGACGGCCTTGGCGCCGCTTCTGTCAATCGCCAAAAGTGCCAGCACCGCCTCGTGTATCTCGCTGCCGTCACGCACTCCGCAGCCGGAAAGTACCACGCCTATCCTTTTCATCCCCGATACCTCCTGTCTTGTAGATTCCACTTCAGTTGCGCTATTCTATGCGCTGCGTTTACACTGTCAAGGCCTTTAATGTGTAACCTCGCCGCCCCGCTTTAAAAAATATGGGCGGCCTGCGGAAGTGAGGAACCAGCGCCATGAACGACAATTTGCAGTGTGAAATTCCACCCGTCGTAGACAAACTCCGCTGCACCGGCTGCGGCAGATGCGTCGCCGCCTGCAGCAGCCGTCTGATTACCCTGGAGGTGGACGGTTTTCGCAAGCATGCACGGTTAAGCGCCCCTGAGCGCTGCAGTTGCTGCCTTGCCTGCATCGATGCTTGCCCGGTAGGTGCTCTGAGGTGCGATTGACATCACTTCTGTTTGCCCTAAGCTATATCACTGTATCAGGTCGCCCTGCGATCTCATTGCGCGAAAGGAGGAGGACATGCTTTACTTCATCAAGCAGAACACCATCCACACTTACCCGGTTAAAAACAGGTGCGGAGCGATCTATGAGCTGGAGCAACTGCGCGATACCATACCCCGGGACGTTCAGCAATGCCCTTACTGTATGAAATTGTGGCCGGGAAGAAACGCTGAGGATTGAAAGAGGAAGGTCTGGGCGGGACAACAGAATCAAGAACAAGAAAGGCCGCTTCCGTGAGGAAAGCGGCCTTTCTTGTGAAATGGTGATCCCAAGGGGACTTGAACCCCTGTTACCGACGTGAAAGGCCGGTGTCCTAACCACTAGACGATGGGACCGAATTGTTGCATCCCGTCCCATCAGGGTTGGGGGCTGTCATCAGGCCCAGTCTGATGACAGTGAAAAAATGGTGAGCCGCGTTGGGATCGAACCAACGACCACCTGATTAAAAGTCAGGTGCTCTACCAACTGAGCTAGCGGCTCGCTATGACTTCGTGCCTGGGCACGATAGCTGTTGTTTGAGTGGCGTCCCCAGCCGGATTTGAACCGGCGTCGCCGCCGTGAAAGGGCGGTGTCCTGGGCCGGGCTAGACGATGGGGACGAGTGGTGAGCCGCGTTGGGATCGAACCAACGACCACCTGATTAAAAGTCAGGTGCTCTACCAACTGAGCTAGCGGCTCAAACAGTGCAGCGAAGCAAGAACAACCTTATAGCAAATCGATTTATGCCAGTCAACACTTTTTATTAAAAAGTTAGTTCAGCTCGAACGGGTTTCTGAGTACGATAGTCTCGTCACGGCGCGGGCCGACGGAGACCAGTACCACGGGGGCGCCGGAGAGCTTCTCGATGCGCGCCACGTAGTCGCGGGCGTTCTTCGGGAGCTCGGCCATGCTCTTCGCGCCGGTGATGTCGTCGTTCCAGCCGGGGAGTTCCTCATAGATCGGGGTGCACTGTTCCATGATCTCGAGGCTTGCCGGGACCTCGGTGAGTACCTGACCCTTATAGTTGTAAGCGGTGCAGACCTTGACCGTTTCCTGCCCGGAGAGGACGTCGAGCTTGGTGATGGCGATGCCGGAGAGGCCGTTGACCCTGACGGCGTAGCGCGCGACCAGCGCGTCGTACCAGCCGGTGCGGCGCGGGCGCCCGGTGGTGGAGCCGAACTCGCGGCCTGCCTGGCGCAGCTGCTCGCCGGTCTCGTCCTCAAGTTCGGTCGGGAACGGGCCGCTCCCCACGCGGGTGGCGTAGGCCTTGGAGATGCCGATCACCTCGTGGATCTCCCTCGGGGAGACGCCGCTTCCGGTGCAGGCGCCGCCGGAGCAGGTGGAAGAGGAGGTAACGTAGGGGTAGGTGCCGTGGTCGACGTCGAGGAGTGTTCCCTGCGCTCCTTCGAAGAGGAGGCTTTTGCCCGCCTTGGTCTCCTGGTGCAGGATGAGCGAGGTGTCGGCCGCGTATTTCCTGAGGGTCTCGGCGTACTTCATGTACTCTTCGTAGATCTCCTCGAAGGTGAACGGCTGGTCGCCCAGAAGCTGGGTCAGGATCAGGTTCTTTTCCTCGAGCACCTCTTTCACCTTGCGGGTGAAGGCTTTCTCGTCGAGAAGGTCCATGAGACGGATGCCGCGGCGCCCGATCTTGTCCTCGTAGGCGGGGCCGATGCCGCGCCCGGTGGTGCCGATCTTCTTGGAGCCGCTCTTTTTCTCGCGGGCGATGTCTATCCTCTTGTGGTACGGCATGATGATGTGCAGCGCCTCGGAGAGGAGCAGCATCTTGTCGTCTTTGAGGTAGCCGTTGGCCTTGAGCTTGGTGATCTCCATGATGAAGACTTCCGGGTCGAGCACCACCCCGTTGCCGATCACGCAGCGCTTCCCTTCGTGCAGAATCCCGGACGGGATCAGGTGCAGGATGACCTTTTCGTCGCCCACGACCAGCGTGTGGCCGGCGTTGTTCCCGCCCTGGTAACGCACCACGTTGTCCGCGAACTCCGTGTAAATGTCTACGACCTTACCCTTGCCTTCATCGCCCCACTGGGCACCTATTACAACGACGTTAGCCATGATTCTCCCCTTGCAGATCGAATTTCAAATCTAGATCCTTATCGAACAGCTCCTCTTCGCTCACGGTGATGCTTTGACGGTCCGCCACCCGCACCAGGTAAAGCTGGCCGGCCGCGCAATCCTCAGCGCCGATCACAAGCAGCAATCGGATGTTCATCTTCTTTGCGTACTCAAGCGAACTGTCGAAGTCGCGCTTGATGATATCCCTGGCGCAGGTGTAGCCTAGGCTTCTCAGCTTTTGCGCCACTTCCAGCGCCTCGCGGCGCTCGTCCTTTCTGTTGAAGATCAGGAAGTCGCGGCTGCTTGACGCCTCGACCTCAGGCCTCTTGGACATGCTGGCCAGAAGGGCCAGGATGTTGAAAGCGAAGCCGGTGGCATGCGCCGGGTATCCGTACTTGGCGGTGAGGTCGTCGTAACGCCCGCCGCTGCAGATCGCTTCTCCGACGCCCGGGACGAAGCCTTCGAAGGTGATCCCGCTGTGGTAGTCCAGCCCCCGGATCTCGCCCAGGTCGATGGTTAGATGCTCGGCGACCCCGTATATGTCCAAGATGTCGACCACCTGGGCGAGGTTGTCCAGGGCCCGCAGCGAACGCTCGTTTCCGGCGATACTGCGCGCTTCCTGCAACACCTCGCGCCCGCCGTAGAGTCTCGGCAGCAGGGCGATCTCCTGCTTGACCCGGTCGGGAGCCCCGGCGGATTCGAGGATGCTGCGCACCGCGCTGACTTCCTTCTTGCTGATCGCTTCCTGCAACTGTTTCTGCACCTCGGCGGAGAGGCCGGAGGCGTCCATGATGCCGCGGTAGAACTCCACCTGCCCCAGGTCTATCTTGAAGCCGGTGAAGCCGAGGTTTTTCAGCACCTCCACCGCCATCGCCACCATCTCGGCGTCCGCCTCGGGGGAGTCCAGCCCGATCAGCTCTACGCCGAACTGGAAGATCTCGCGGCTTTTGCCCGATTGCATCTGGGCCTGCCTGAGCACGCGTCCGGAATAGTATATGCGGTGGGGGAGGGGTAGGGCGTGCATCCGGGTGGCGACGATGCGTGCCACCTGCGGCGTGATGTCCGGCGGAATGGCGAGGAGGCGTCCGGTCTGGCGGTCGTCGAAGCGGAAGGTCTTGCTCCGCAGTTCGTCACCCATGCCCAGAGCGAGCACGTGCTCGAACTCGAGCAGCGGGGTGATCATGCGCCTGAAGCCCCAGAGTTCGAAGACTCGGTGGATGCTGTCCGCGATAAAGGTGATCTTGTCGGCGGTTTCCGGGAGGAAGTCGCTCACCCCTTTGGGGAGCGGAGCTTCAATACATGAGGGGTTAGTCACGGGGTCGTCCTAAGGTATGTCGGTACCGCTGAAGCTGGCGAAAAAACGAGAAATCGTAACAGTATGGCAGGGGGAAGTCAACGATTAATTCCCCCTGCCATATAGTCTATTCCGCCCGGAGAATCCTGACCAGACTGCCGCCTTTGCCGCCCAGGCCGGTCTTCTGGGTCACCTCCATGAGCACCATTTCGCGGCTTTTCTGGTTGAAGTCGTAGTCGGCCAGGTAATTCTGGCTCGGCTTGGTCCTCCAGAGTTCCTCAAGCGTCGACCCGTTCCAGGCAAAATCCACCATGGAGTACCTGGAGTAGGAACGGGCGTTGCCCAGCACGAAGAAGCCTGCGTTTTGGGGGACAATCACCTCGCCCTTGTCGGTTACGGTGATGCGCTGATCGATGAACCTGGTGCGGAAAGGTGTTCCAGTGGTCCTTTCGTTCTCGATGTCGCGGCGCTGGAAGTAGGTCTCGGTGCCGCCGAACTTCTCGCTGCTTCTCCAGATCTCGTCGCCGTCCGCATATACCAGCAGGTAGCCGCTGTCGTTGAAGCAGGTGAGGAAGGATTTCCCGGACCGGTCGCGGAACAGGTTGAAGTTGAAGATGTTGGCGAAGCGCGGCATCTTGATCGGGTTGGCAAGCTTCACCTTTCCGTCGACGAAGGACGCCTCGAAAACGTCGCCGTAGTAATCGTCGCTGCGCCCCATCTCCTGGGCGAAGAGCTGTTTCTTGCCGCCGTAAGGCGCCAGCGCGCGGAACATATACGGGAGGTCCTGCGCCACCGCCTTCAGTGTGCCGTTTTGGATGGAGTAGACGCGTGATGAAGGCGCCTCGCGGTCCATCAGGGTCACGAAGGCGAGCACCTTGCCCTCTTGGTCCGGGCCGATGGCGTCGATACCGAGCAGCTTTTGGTGCTGGGGCAGCGCGGCTTGCCCGAGCAGGGCGAGTTTGTCGCCTTTTTTGTAGAGGTAGAGGGCGTCCGCATCGGCGATGATCATTTCCTCGGTGCCCCATGAGGCGATCGCGCTCTTGGCTCCGGCGATGCGCTGGCTGGCCCAGCCGGCGCCGGCTTCGCTGCGGACGATCTCGGAGGCGGGCGCCTTGGTCACGAACGCGGGAGACTGGAGCGGGGCGGCAGCAGGGGCTGCTGCCTGCGGGTACTGTTTCACGATCTCGCCCTTGAGCTTGCTCGAAATCTTGCCGACAGCGGGAATCAGGGCGTCGATGCTTTCACCCTGCTCGTAGGCGGCGGCAAGCTGCTTTCCTTGTGCGTTTTTCGCGGTGGCGTCAAGGCTGAACATCTTGCCCAGCATGGTGTAGCTACCCGAGATGACCACGTCCGCCTCGGCGGCCGTCTCCACGGTGACCAGCCCGTCTCCGGAAAGCCGCGATGACATGAGGCGCTTCAAGGTGGTCTTCAGGTCGGCGGAGTCGCCGCCGGAGACGGTGAAGTCGGAGACATAGGCGCGGATGTTTTCGGCAGAGGCCAGGAGCGGGAAGAACAGCGAACTGAGGAGAATCAGGGTGAGGGCCAGGGTTCTTTTCATGATTACTCCGCTTATTCCTTGGAATTAAAAGACGCGGAATTATCGCAGAGCGGCAGGCTTTAGTCAAACGGTTTCACGCCAGAGACAGGGCTTGACCCAAACAATAACAGACAAAAAAAGCGGGCCGCATAGCCCGCCTTTTTCGGTTTCCATTGAGTAACTTCACTTGGCTTACTTGCCGGGTCGCTCCATGTCTCTCAGAAGCTCTTGGGTCTCAGTCAGTTTCTGCTGCAGTTGCTTCAGTTCTTCAGGAGAATACACCCTTTTCCCCTTCTTTATCTCGCGATCCAGCCTCTGCATTCTCTTGTAAATGTCGTCCACCTGGTTGGTGCAGTTCTTTGAGGCAAGCAGGCACTCGTTTTTCTGTGTCTCGCTTGCTTGTGCAAAGACGGTCGTCGCCGACCCAATGAAAAGCACCGCAGTCAGTGTAGCTATCGTTTTACGCATGGTATTCCTCCATACTTCAGGTTGTGCGAAATCAACTGTCAGGCTTTTCCAAAGTACGCAGGATTTCGCTGGTCTCATTCAGTTTGTCCTGCAGCCTCTTTAGCTCCTGGGGGGTGTAAACACGGGTCCCCTTCCTGATTTCCTTGTCCAGTTTGTAGATCCTTTTCCTGATGTCGTCCACTTGGTTCATGCAGTTCTTGGAAGCGAGGAGGCATTCGTCCTTCTGGGTGGAGGTAGTCTGGGCGAAAGCTGGGACCGACGACAGCGTGCAGAGGGTTGCTGCCAAAATCATTGCCATCTTTCTCATAAAGACTCCTTTGCTTGTTGGGTTAAAAGGCACCAATGTATTAAAGCATGGAGTTTTTTGTTGTCAACAGGCAAAGCAAAAAGTGGCTATGTGTGAGAGACAGCTGATGCGTGTGCGTGCGGTGTTTTCTCTGTGGTCGATTGGCAAGAAATGGCAGTCTGACCGCGCCAGCGCATGCAGCTAACTCTCAGGGGTCGTTGTCACAGTAGCTGCGGGAGAGGGTGTCAGTCAGAACGGTGCGGCGAACGCAAAAAAGGCCGGAGAGTTGTCTCTCCGGCCTTTTTCAGGGTCAGGCTTTTCCTGCCGCTATGTGCGGAAGGCTGTGCCTCAATTAAAACAGGTAGCTCAACTGTACGTTGAAAAGGTACGGGTCGTCGGCGTTGGCAGCGCCGAAGCCGTTGATCTTCTTGGTCGTGCCGGAGAGGCCGTCGCCGAGGAAGACGTAAGCAGCTGCTACGCTGGCGCTCAGGTTGTCGTAGATCTTGTAGCCGACCTGGGCGTTGATCTCGGTGCCGAGGCTGCCGTTCTCTTTCACGCCGGCGTTTGTGCGGTTTTCTGCAGCGGCCATGTAGCCGATGTTGGCGTTGTAGAAGAGTTTGTTGTCGGTACCTTCGTACCCGGCGAAGACACCGTAGGAGCCGCGGCCGCCGACGGTCATGTCGTTGTTGACGACGGAAGTGGAGGTGTTGGTAGCCTGGTTGGGGCGTACCAAGAGCCACATGTTGGCCGGGTTGAAGTAGGTGGTACCTGCGGTGACGGTCTGGAAGGAGTCCCTGTCGCCGGTGGTCTTCTTGTCGCCGGAGAGGTAGTAGCCGGCGAAGTTGATCGCGCCCGAGCCGACCTTGGCTTTACCGGTCGCGCCCAAGAGGTATCCGGAGATGCTGTCGGTGCCGTTGATGTCGCCGAACTGGTATGCCGCGAAGGGCTTCACTGCAACATCGCCGAACTTGAGGTCTGCGTTCAGGCCGAGCATGTGCAGCAGCTCGTAGTTGCCGACGGTTGCGGAGCTGAAGGTTGCACCGGTGTCGTTCTGGATGTTGTAGTAGGACGCCCCGACGGTCATGTCCTTGTTGAGGGCGAACTTGCCGTCCAAAACGATGAGGTCGGCGGTGAGCTTGCCGGCGCCGGTGTTGGTCCCGGTGGCAAGCGTGTTGTCGTCGAAACGGAACCAGCCCAGGGAGACGGTTGCCGGATCGAACTTCTTGGTGGCGTACACGCCGGTCATGTCGGCGGAGAGGAAGAGGCTGCCGTAGGCGTCGTTCCAGGGCTGCATGCCAACCTTGAAGTTGGTGGCGGTGTTCGGCTCGTTGAAGTCGAGGTAAATGTTCTTGGTCTCGAGGGTCAACTGGTCGGCGTCGAGGTTACCGGAGTCGTTGCCGGTGGTGCCCTTGTAGCCGCCGGTCACGCCGCCGAAGCGGGTGTCGAGCTCGAAGTGGGTTACGAGTTTGAGGTTGTCGTTAGCCTTTGCGATGTACATAAGGCGTGCGCGCTGCTCGGCGAAGAAACCGGAGTGGGCGTCGCTGTTGAAGTTGACGGTCCCGCTGTTGCCGCCGGTGAGGCTGTTGGACTGATAGCCCATGAATTTGAACATCCCGTGAAACTCGTTTTCCAGCGCCATTGCCGGTACTGCGGTTGCTGCGGTCAGAGCGCTGGCAGCCGCAAATGCAAGCATCTTCTTTTGAAAGCTCATCGTTTACCTCCTGGGTTGGTTGTTGAAACTCGATTGAAGTTACTGCTTTTAGTACAGTTTTCCGCAAAAAGCAGGTCGAACAGTCATTACATTGCAAAAAAGCTCTCACTTCAGTCACAGCTAATTAGCATGACGTATTTGAGAGCTTTAAGATACACTTTGGACGAGCTGTTTGTCTCTGCAACGATATAGTCCCCCACTGTTTGAAAGAAAATCTCGTGAATCGGCAAGTACAGCCTTTCCCAATGAGCAAACCACTGTTATAGAAAACTGACGCCACTATATTATTATTCAAACAAAAGTCAATAAAAAAATCCAGACTCATTAGATTCCGAAATTTGAATGTCTCAATGACTGTGGTCGTGCACTTCACACAGTTCCGTCAGCACGCCGCCGCTGCTCTTGGGATGGATGAAGGCGATACGCGCGCCGTGGGCGCCGTTGCGGGGTACGGCGTCGATCATGCGGGTCCCTTTGGCCACCAGCGCTGCGATAGCCGCCTCGATATCGTCAACCCCGTAAGCCACGTGGTGCACCCCCGGGCCGTTCTTCTCCAGGAACTTGGTCACCGGACTCTCGGGGGAGGTCGGCTCCAGAAGTTCGATCTTCGATTCGCCTACTGACAGAAAAGCTACCCGTACTAGTTGACTTGGGACCTCTTCTGTACCAGAGAAAGTCATGCCCAGTGAATCGCGATAAAAAGGAAGTGCTTCCTCAAGAGAAGCGACTGCAACGCCGACATGATTTATCTTAGATAACATTAATATTCCTTTACAGATCGTCGGTCATAGACTGACGGAAGTAGATAATAACTGGAAAAAATCAAATTGCAAGTAGCTGAGCAAAATTTGTCAGAGTTGTAACAATCATGTTGTCTCATCTGTTTTTTTTCTGTCAGATAAATTGATACAACGAAGGGAGTTTTGCTGGCTGGAACTGTAGGCGAAACTATTTAACTGCTGGCGGGAGCGGTTCTGTGTCATGATGATTTTCACCACTTTGGAAAGGAACTCCGCTCCCGCCAGTGCGTCTCATTGCGACGGTTTTTTCGCAGATTCAGGGGGGGCTTTAAAGGACCACCGTCTCCCTGTGGATGCCGAACACGCCCCTCATTACGTTGGCGATCTCGCCTAAGGTAGCGTAAGTCTTTACAGCGTCGAGGATGAACGGCATCAGGTTCTGGGTCCCGCGTGCAGCCTGCTCCAGCGCCTTCAGAGAAGCCTCCACCTTGGCGTTGTCGCGACCCTCTTTCATCTTGCCAAGAGAAGCCTTCTGCTTCACCTCGACCTCGCCGGTCACCTTCAGGAGGCCTTGGGGTGCGCCCTCCTGGACGGTGAACTTGTTCACGCCCACGATGATGGTCTCGTTCTTCTCGATGGCGCGCTGGTAGGCGTAGGCGGAATCCTGGATCTCCTTCTGCTGGAACCCTCGGGAGATCGCCTCGACCGCGCCCCCAAGGGCGTCGATCTTCTCGATGTAGGCCAGCGCCTGCGCCTCGATCTTGTCGGTCAGCGCCTCGACCATGAAGGAGCCGGCCAAGGGGTCGATGGAGTCGGCAACACCGGACTCGTAGGCGATGACCTGCTGGGTGCGCAGCGCGATCCTTACCGATTCCTCGGTGGGAAGCGCCAGCGCCTCGTCGCGGGAATTGGTGTGCAGCGACTGGGTGCCGCCCAACACGGCGGCGAGCGCCTGCAGGGTGACGCGCATGATGTTGTTGTCGGGCTGCTGCGCGGTCAGGGTGCAGCCTGCGGTCTGGGTGTGGAAGCGCAGCATCTGCGAGCGCGGGTCTTTCGCCTTGAAGCGGTCGCGCATGATGCGGGACCACATGCGGCGGGCGGCGCGAAACTTGGCGACTTCCTCGAGCAGGTCGTTATGAGCGTTGAAGAAGAAGGCAAGGCGCGGTGCGAACTCGTCGACGTCGAGTCCCGCCTTGACCGCCGCCTCGACGTAGGCGATGCCGTCTGCCAGGGTGAAGGCGACTTCCTGGACCGCGGAGGAACCCGCCTCCCGGATGTGGTAGCCGGAGATGCTGATGGTGTTCCACTTGGGAACGTTGTCCTTGCAGTAGGCGAAGATGTCGGTGATGATCCGCATCGACTCCTTGGGGGGGGTAGATGTAGGTGCCGCGCGCCATGTACTCCTTGAGGATGTCGTTTTGGATGGTGCCGGAGATCTTGTCTGCGGAAACCCCCTGCTTCTCGGCCACCGCTATATACATGGCGAGCAGGATGGAGGCGGTGGAGTTGATGGTCATCGAGGTAGAAACCTTGTCCAGCGGGATGCCGTCGAACAGGATCTCCATGTCGGCCAGAGAGTCGATGGCTACGCCGACTTTGCCTACCTCGCCGCGGCTCATCGAAGCGTCGGAATCGTAACCCATCTGGGTGGGGAGGTCGAAGGCGATGGAGAGACCGGTCTGGCCGGCGGAGAGCAGGTACTTGTAGCGCTCGTTCGACTCGGCCGCATTGCCGAAGCCGGCGTACTGGCGCATGGTCCAGAACCTGCCGCGGTACATGGTCGGCTGCACGCCGCGGGTGAAGGGGTACTGCCCGGGGAAACCGAGGTTCTCCTCATACCCCGGATAGTCGAACCCGGGGGCGAAGCAACGATCCAGCTCGATGTCGGAGCTGTTGCGGAAGGAGCTTTTGCGCTCCGGCGCCTTGGCGATGCTCTTCTCAGCTGCTGCCTGCCATGCCTTTTTTTTCTCTTCAATGCTCATGATGCTCTCCTGGCCATAAAAATGTAGTTGCGAAGCCTCGATGTTGGGAAGACGGTTTTTGTTTGCCTGGTTAACGGCGGGATGAAAAATTATTTTTAGCTAATCGGAGTCGAAGCAACGCGCCCCAGATTAGGAAATTTTTGTTTTATTTTTAGAATGATGATTTATATTTCAAAACAAAAATAAATTCAAGGATTTACTGTATACGCCACCGAGGCAGGCGGCTCTTCTTGTTTTATTTTGGCGTAAAACTTAAAATGTCGATTTGTCATACAAAACGTCAAACAAGTTGTAACATTATGTTTTAAATCGTTTTTTCGGAATTTTTCGCTTGTAAAACAAGAAGGACCCCCCTATATTTTCCAAAGCGAAAAAATCAATAGAACGCCCTGGAAGGGCGAGAGGAGAAACAAGATGCAATGCCCCGTGTGCAAAAACGACGAACATATCGGCATGGACCTTCGTTCCGGCAGCTTCACTGAGGACATCGTTGAATGTCCGAGCTGCGGTACCATGTGGTCCGTGAACCACGGCCAGATGGCCATCGTGAAGGACCCGCTTCAGGACAGCTTCCTGGAGGCTCTCTCCGGCGACAATATCTGCTTCGCTGCATAACCCACAAAAAAAAGAAACTGACCCAGCCTTGAACGGCGGGGGTCAGTAGGTGAGGCGGGGGCTCCGGATTAAAATCCGGAGCCCCTTTTTCGTCTCTGCTGCCGAAGCCTGAAGCGCCCCTAAAGGACCGCTTTCAGGTAGTCGGAGGTGATGCCGCGCTTTTCTTTCTCGAGGGCGTTCACGTCCACCTCGACGAACTTCTCGTCCGGGGTCACCTTGAACAGCGGCTGCCCTTTGGAAACGATGGTGCCGTCGCCGGAGGTGACCAGGATTTTGTCGATGGTCCCGGCGAAGGGTGCGTACACCTTGTTGAACATCTTCATGACCTCGATGATGTAGAGCGGCTGCCCCTTCTCGAAGTGCATCCCCTCGGTGACGAAGCAGGGCATGCCCGGAGCTTCCTGACCGTAGTACATGCCGCCGCACACCGACACGATCTCGTCAGCCTTGGTCGCCGGCGGCGGTACCAGCACTTTCTTCATCCGCGCCTGCAGCTCGGGGTCGTTCAGGTACTCGGGGATGGTGATCTCCAGGTCTTCCTCCACGCGCAGATCCCAGAACTTGGTGGTCTGCCCGATCATGAACAGCATGCCGAGGAGTTCGAGACCCGCCTCGTAGCCGAAGTGCGCGGAGCGGATCTGGTCCCAGGTCTCCTGGTCGAAGCCCCCCTGCGGGGAGTCGTTCTTGAGGATCTCGTGCAGGGTGAAGTACTCGTCGCGGGCCAGGCCGAAATTCTCGCGTAGCGTACGGGAGAAGTGCAGCGCCTGCTGCAAGAGGTCGTTATCGTGGCCCCAGATGATCTCGGCCGCGGGTTTGTGCGGGCGGTGGTTCATGTGCAGGTACTCGTAGGTCTCGTTCAAGACCCCTACCGGGTTTCTGAGCCACACCACCTTCCCGTTGTCGATACGGAAGTTCTTGGTGTTCATGGAGAGCCACCCGGACAGAAGGTGCGGGTCGCCCAGAAGCCGCTCGATGGGACGGATGATCAGGGTCCCCTTGCGGTCCAAAAGGGTCGACATGTTCTTCAGTTCCTTCGCCTGGCGCTCCGGCTGGCCGGCGAGGGAGTCGGTGACCATCTTCGCGTAATGCTTCTTCATCTGCAGGAAGGCATAGACCGGGTCGATCTTGTTGGAGATTTCCTTCAGCGTCCCGACCAGGGTGAGGTAGGGGACCACGAAGCGGGTGGTCGGCTTCGCCATCACGTTTCTTCCCAGGAACCAGTTCACCAGGCCGTAGTGGAACTCGAGGTTGGTGGCGAGATCGGAGCCGCGCAGCGTAGTGGCGCGCAGCACCTCGGACATCTTCTCATAGCTGGCCAGGCGGTCGTCCCCGTTGGTAAGGAGCAGCGCGATGTTCGAGTCGTAGGCGCCGGCCACCTTGTACTTCATGAAGACGCCGGTGTCGGGGTTCAGCATGCTGATCCCCTGATCGTCGCGGATCTCGCCCTCGATCGGCTTGGACCAGTAGCGGATCATCCCCCCCGCGTGCGGGGAGAGGGAGGCGTCGGTGGCGTTGAGGCGCGCCTCGACGGCTGCGTTGAAACGGACGAAGCGCTCGGGCTTGGGCACCCGCTTCCTGTGGCGCGCCAGTAGGGCCATCGCCTCGACCAGGCTCTCGACCACGAAGAAGTCCTTCGGATCGTCAGGGTTCACGAACTTGAGGGCGTAGCAGAGCTCGGTTACCCGGTGCTCCACCTGGATCCTCGTGTTCACCTCCATGAAGTAGTGGCGGTCGCGGTCGACGATGCACTCGAAGGTCGATGCGGAGTCAAGCCCCACGGCCTTGCCGAAGCGCTCGGATTCCTCTTCCATCCTTTTGAGCACCTTGAGGTCGCTCTCCAGGGCCTTCACCTCGGCTTTCTTGCCGGCGGCCTTGGCCTGCTCGATGGCTGCCAGAAGCCCTTCCTGGGTGACGGAGACCTCTAGGAGCTTCTGCTCGTGCATCTGCAGCGAGCAATCGCGCCCGCCCAGAGCGAGGCACCAGTCGCCGTTGCCGATCAGCTGGATCTCGTTGTGCCTGGTCTGCTCGATGTTGAGCTCGACCAGGATGTTCTTGTTGTCGCCGATGCCGTTCGCCTTGACCTCGTTCAGGATCTCGCGAACAAGGCCCGGGGCCTCGGCCGCTTCCTTGGCGATGGTCTTATCGTCGGCGTTTTTCAGGTTCAAAAGGCCCGCGCCCAGAAGACGCTGCCCCTTGCCGCCGCCGCCGCCGATCGCCTTCAGGCGCACCCTGCTCTGCGGGTACTTCTTCAGCATGGCGATGCACTCGGTCTGGACCTGCGCGCAGAGCTCCTCGATGGAGAAGAGGTCGACCCCCTTGTTGTAGGAGGCGTAGAGGATGTGGTCGGCGAGCTCCTCAAGGGAGAGCTTGTCGTTTTTCAGTACCTGCGGGTCGCACTCGAGCCCGTCGGACTTCACCAGCGCCAGCAGCTTCTCGCGGGTGGAGTGCTTCTTGATCAGTGTGCGTGCGGTGACGTTGTCGATACCGGGGGTGACGGAGACGTTGACCGAGAGCGCGGTCCTTTTCGCCTCGTCCTTCTTGCCGGCGCCGCTCTGGGTGGCGGCGCAGGGGCCGATGAAGTTGAGCCCCGCCTGCTCGATGGCGCCTACGAACTCATCGTCCTCGGCCATGAAGCCGTAGCCCGCGAAGATGGAGTCGTAGCCGTTGTCGAGGGCGATCCTGATGATCTGGTGGATGCGCTCGACGCGCTCTTCCTTGCTCGCGCCGCTGTAGTCGGGCACGCGGTGCACGCGCTTGGAGTCGGTGAGGGTTCTAAGTTCCGGCGCCAGCGCGTTCGGGTAGACGATCGAGTCCTTCTCGGACAGGAGGATGCCGTAGTGCGTGATCCCCATCTCCTGGTAGACGTCCATCGCCTCTTTGCGGATCGGCCCGCGGCAGACGATGAGCGGTTTGAGATCCTCGCAGGAGAAGGAGCGGACCCAGGCTGAAGGCGACAGGCTCAGGCGGCGATCCCTGTGGATCAGCGGGTTCTTGGTGTATTTTTCAGAAGTGTATGCCATCGGTTTAATCTCCGTTACATTAGATATTGCCGGCGACGGGCGCTGTCCTGCCAGCCCGCAGCAGGGCTCGGCTTTCGCCCCGCCCAATCCTGCCAGCAACTCGGGAGCGATGCCCCCTGCTTCCGTTGTTCCCAGTCCCATGTCTGTAGTCGCCATTAGTGGAACTCCCTCTGCACGGACTGCATGGGGCCCGGCTTGTAGTGGCGCAGGAAGAAGTTCATGTTCTCCCCGAGCACTTTCCTGAGATCGGTCGGCATGACAAGAGAGGAGATGGAGCCGAGCGAGAGGGCCTCTTTCGGGTTCATCAGTTCCTTCTCGTAACGGGTGTTGAGGAGCGCCTCCTCGGCCCTGAGCCAGTCGGCGGCTTCCTTCTCGGCGTCGAGTTTCGCGAGATCCGGCTTCACGCCGGCCTCCACCCGCTCCTGGGTGCCGCGCTTGACGCGCTCGATGACCGCGTTCCTGATCTTCCTGAGCTCGTCCTTGTAGACGAATTCCTTACCGGCCGGACCCATGACGGCGAGCCTGGTGGTGGGGAGCGCCAGGACCAGGTCGGCCCCGGTCGGGTAGTTGTTGTAGGAGGCGTAGGCGCCGCCGTAGGCGTTTCTCAGGATCAAGAGGATGCGCGGAGTCCTGATGTCGACGATGGAGTCGAGCATGGCGCGGCCGGCCTGGACGATACCGCGGGCTTCCTGCTCGCGACCGGGGAGGAAGCCGGTGGTGTCTTCCATGAAGATGATCGGGATGTTGTAGATGTTGCAGAAGCGGTTGAAGCGCGCGATCTTGTAGGCGGCGTCGCAGTCGATCTGGCCGGAGTCGACGGCCGAGTTGTTGGCGACGAAGCCGATCACGTTGCCACCCAGGCGGCCGAAGGCGGTGACGACGTTGCGGGCGCGGTCGCGCTGCATTTCGAAATAATCGCCGTGGTCGCAGATCTGCTGGATGATGATGGAAACGTCGAACGGGGTGTTGAAGCCGGTCGGGGAGTTGAACGCCTTCTTGAGCAGCGTGTTGATCTCCCAGGTCTTCCTGTCCAGCGGGTCGCTCGTCTCCTGGTGGCGCGCCATCACCGAGTTGTTGTCGGGGATGTAGTTGAGAAGCTGCAGCGCGGTCCTGAGCGCCCCGACTTCGTCCTCGACGGTGAGGTCGGCAACGCCGGACTGGCCGTGCACCTTCGGTCCGCCCAGATCCTCCGGGGTCACGTCCTCGCCGAGGACGCTCTTGACAACGCCCGGGCCGGTGAGGCCGAAGAAGGTGTCTTTCGGCTGGATCACGAAGCTTCCCTGGCGCGGCAGGTAGGAGCCGCCCCCCGCGTTGAAGCCGAACATGCACATGATGGAGGGGACCACGCCGCTGATCTTTCTCAGCGCCGTGAACGCCTCAGCGTAACCGTCGAGGCCGCCCACGCCGGCCGGGACGTAGGCGCCGGCGGAGTCGTTCATGCCGATGACCGGGATCCCCTTCTCGCCTGCCATGTAGAAGAGGCGGGCCAGCTTGTTGCCGTTGGTGGCGTCCATGGAACCGGCGCGGACCGTGAAGTCGTGGCCGTACACGGCGACGTCGCGGCCGTGGATGTTGAGGATGCCGGTTACCAGCGAGGCGCCGTCCAGGTTCTTGCCCCAGTTCTGGAACAGGATGTTGGGCTCCGCCTCGGTCAGGACGCGAATCCTTTCCCACACGGTCATGCGTTTCTTGAAATGCTGTTTCTCGATCTGGTCGATGCTCACCGACTTGATCGGGCGCTGGATCAGGTCGTAACCTGCCTGCATGGCCTCTTCATAGCCGCCAGTGGCGCGGGAGATCTCGCCCGGGATGTTGAACTCGACCTTCTCGCCGGCGTCGAACGGATTTTTCAATGAGGGCTGAATAAAGGTATTAGACATTGCGGGCATCCTTCTGGTCGTTGGGATTTTGCATCTCCTGCGGGGTCACTGCGGAACTCATCGACGTCCTCCTGTTGATTGATATTAAAAAAGCGTTGTACTTTTTGAGTGTCGCTAAAAATCCCCCTTGCCTCAGTTAGCGAAAACGTAAGGTGCGGCCCGTAAGAGGGAGCAGTTGCACGTCTTCGTGAAGCATCCCGGAAAGCCGTTACAGCAGCGGGGGGAAGGCCCGTTGCTGTCGCGGAAACGTATACGCTTCGGTGCGGACAAGGGGACTGGTGCTTCTTTTCAGGTTTTTCATGGAACGGGAGGGGGCGCTGCAGTGGAGAAAGAGGTCCGGTTAGCCGAGCCGGGTCAGGATATGCCCCGGCAGCGCGGCACCAAGAAGTTGGTGCGGTCAAACTGCTTTCAAGCAGAGTGAACTCGGCCGCGCTGTTCTTATAGTCTCAGTAAACGAACTGTTGTTTTACTAAAAAACGACCGTACTGTTCATAAAGATTTGCTTGGCAAATGTCAATAAGAAAAAGCGTGTATACACCCGACATGTAGGGATTCCAAGAGGTTGTGCGGCAGGGAAAAATTGAGGGGAAAACGCAGGGGGGAGGCGGCTGACAGGGGTTGCCTGTCAGCGCCTGATTTTGCGGGCCAGAAGTTCCACGGTATGCAATACCCTCGTTTTATCTCCGGCCTGTTTCAGTCCGTCGGAGAGCTGCATGATGCAGCCGGGGCATCCGGTCACCACCGCGTCGGCGCCGGTTGCGATGATCGCGGCGCTCTTGCTAGCGTTGATGTCGAGGGAATTTTCGTAATGGTAAACGTTGAAGGTTCCGCCCAGGCCGCAACAGCGGTCCGCGCCTTCCATTTCCACCAGCTCCAGTCCCGGCGTTCTCTTGAGCAGGGCGCGCGGCTCCTTGGTGATGCCGGCGGTTCTGTGGTGGCAGGGGTCGTGGTAGGTGATGCGCATGCCGGACCCGGTCCCGGTTTCTTCCGGGGTGAGACCGAGTTTTTGCAAGAGCACCGCCGCGTCCACCGTCTTGTCGGCCAGAGCCTGGAGCCGCTGTTTCAGTTCCGGGTTGCGCTTGCCGACCACCAGCGGGTAGAGCTTGTGCAGAGCGCCGCCGCAGGTGGCGCAGGCGGTCATCACGTAGTCAGCCTGGTGCGCCTCGATGGCGGCAAGGTTCATCTCGGCCAGCTCGCGCACCGTGTTCAGGTCGCCCCCCGACATCCCCGGCAGGCCGCAGCACTGCTGCCCTTTGGGGATGATGACGGTGCAGCCTAAGTGACGGAAGAGGGCAAGGGTCGCCTCGCCGATCTCCGTGTAGACGAAGTTGGTCATGCAGCCGACGAAGAAGACGATACGGGGTTTGCCCGGTTCCCCCTGGATTACCTCGGGGTGGCGTTTCATAAACGGTTTTTTGGCGATCTGCGGGATGTGGCGGCTTCCCCCGATAAACGGCATGGGGAAACGGAGCCTGAGCCCCGAGGTGGCCGGGACCTTCCTGAAGAAGAGAGGGCCGAGGATGGCGGCGGCGAGCGCGCCGAAGTTCATCACCTTGCGGTTCTTGATCACCTGCCCCACCGCTTTATGAAAGGTGGTGAGCCCGCGCCGCTGCGCCAGCGCCTCGCGTGCGGCGATCACTATCTCGTCGGTCGGGACTTGGTTCGGGCACTTTTCCACGCAGCTGCCGCAAAGAAGGCACTTGGACATGGCGGAGTAGGTGCCGTCGTCCAGGGTTATGTCCCCCTTGCAAAGGTGCTGCGCCAGGGCTACCTTGCCGCGGGCCGTAGCCGGTTCGCGCTGAAAGGTGCTGAAGGCGGGGCAGTGTGCGCGGCAGGCGCCGCACTTAACGCATTTTTTCATCTCTGCTGCCACCCGCTCGAGCGGGTCGATCTGCTTCTTGGTCATCTATGTTCTCGCTTCAAGGCAATTGACAATTGACAATGGACAATTGACAACTGGTTTTATAGTAACGACTTCAGACTTGCTGCCAGCGCAAGGCTTCTGCATTGGGTTGCTGCAAATGGACCACGTGGACCTTGTGGACGCAATGGACCAGGTGGACGAGGGAACGTTGTCAATTGTCAATCGTCAATTGTCAATTGGTTCACACCGGCAACATCTTGCCGGGGTTTAGGATGTTGTTCGGGTCGAGCGCTCGCTTGATCGCTTTCATCGCCGCCACCTGGTCGGCGGTAAGCTCCATCGGTATGTACGGCTGCTTGGCAAGCCCGACGCCGTGCTCGCCGGACATGGTCCCGCCCAGGTCGAGCGCTGCCTGGAACACTTCCTTGATCGCCTCGTGCGCCTTCTCCAACTGCCCCGGCACTTGCTTATCGATCATGATGTTGACGTGGATGTTGCCGTCGCCTGCGTGGCCGAAGTTGACGATGGGGATGTCATAGCGCTTCTGGATCACCTCGATGCGCCTGATGACGTCGGGAACCTTGCTCCTCGGCACCACGATGTCCTCGTTGAACTTGTCCGGGTTCACGTCCCTTAAAGACGGGGAGACCAGGCGGCGCACCCGCCACAGTTCCTCGCTCTCGGCCGCGTCCTTGGCGACGCGGAACTGCACCAGGCCGAGCGGCTCGATCAACTTGTGGATTTCTCCCGCCTGCTTTTCGATCAGGTCGCGGTCGCCGTCCACCTCGATGAGAAGCACGGCGCGGCCGCTGTCGGGTAGCCCCAGGTTGAAACGGCGCTCGACGCAGACGAGCGTGGCATGGTCCATGAATTCGAGCGTCGTCGGGATGATCTTGTTCTTGATGATGGTCGAGACCGCGCGGGCGGCGCCGTCGATGGAATCGAAGACGGTCAGCATGGTCTTCTTGGCGTCGGGGTAGGGGAGGAGCTTGAAGATGATCTTGGTGATCACCCCGAGCGTCCCTTCCGAGCCGCAGATGAGCTTGGTGAGGTCGTAACCCACCACTCCCTTCACCGTCTCCCCGCCGGTCCTGATCACCTCGCCGGTGGGAAGGACCACTTCCAGCCCCATCACGAAATCCTTGGTGACGCCGTACTTGACGGCGCGCGGGCCGCCGGCGCACTCGGCGACGTTGCCGCCCAACGTGGAAAACTTGAGGGAGGCGGGGTCGGGGGGATAGAAGAGCCCCAGTTTCTCGACCGCCATCTGGAAGGTCTCGGTCACGACCCCCGGCTCCACTTCGGCCACCAGGTTGTCGGTGTCGATCCTGAGGATCCGGTTCATGCGGGTGGTCACCAGCACCACTCCCCCCCCTTTCGGGAGGGCGCCGCCGGTGAAGCCGCTGCCTGCCCCCCTGGGGAATACGGGGAAGCCTTCACTGTTGGCGAGCTTCAGTATCCGCGCTACCTCTTCGCTGCCGTCGGGATGCACTACGCAATCGGGGAGGAATTCCATTTGGGTGGCGTCGTAGCCGTAGCAGATCAGGTCCTGCGGGGTGGCGGCGATGTTCTCGCTGCCGACGATATCGGTCAATTGCTGCAGTATGCGTGCGTCGAGCATCTATCTTCCTTTCGATGGGTCTTTCGGATCTCGTTTCATATTTGTGGCGGCAGTTACGCCGGAGAGTGCACCGGCAGCACGTTCCCCCCCTCGGGTATCACGTAGGCGCGAAACTCTTCGGTGAGCATCGGGAGCGCGAGTCTCATTGCTTCTTCCAGCGTCTGCGCGGGGGTCATTCCCATGGTCCTGACTTCTTCCCCGGGGAGCTGGGAAACCAGCACTACCTTGAATCGCTCCGCCTTCTCCTTCACCGACCAGGCCGTCTGTCCGTTGATCTCGTAGCGTTTTCTCAGGGCCGATTCCAACTCGAAGCAGGTGGGGTAGCCGAACCAGTTGAAGAAGGTGGCGTTGCCGTAGCCGTCGCGGCATTCCGCGAGAAGCACCATGACCCCTCCCGGTTTCAGGGCGCGGCTTGCGTACTCCATCGACTTGTGCGCCTGGATCAGGTTGATGTCCTTGGGGAAACCGCCGCAGGAAACCAGCACCAGGTCGGCCAATTCGTCGATGGGGGCCGAGAAGGCGTCGGCGTAAAAGCGGCACCCTGCCAGGTGGGCGTCGCGCCAGTCGCCGGCAAAGGCGGCGACGATCTTCTTGTCCGGGCCGAGCACGGTGTTCAGGATGAACTCGGGGGGGCGCTTGCCGCACGCTTCCAGCATCGCCTCGTGCACCGGGTTCCCCGCAAGGTTTCCCGTTACCGCCTTGGGATGCCTGCCGCTTCCCTCTTCCGGGTTCAACAGGGCAAAGTGGCTCGCCATGCAACTGCGTCGGCTGGAGACGCCGGGAAGCAGGCTTTTTCTTCCGCCGCCAAATCCCGCGAAGTAGTGAAAGGTAATTGCGCCGGTAAGGATGAGCCGGTCCGCCTCAGCGACGCGACGGTTTATCTCGACCGGCACTCCGCGGGAGGTATCCCCCAGGTACACCAGCGCGCCGGGGGCGTCGCAGTCGTGGTCGCTGACCCTGACCCGGCCGTACACCTCGCCGAGGATCTTTCTCTGCTCGGCCTCGGTCTGTTTGCGATGTATCCCCAGTGCGATCACTATCTCTATATCGCGGTCCCTGATTCCGGCCTGGTTCAGGCGGGACACCAGCATGGGGAGGTAAACCTCGCTGCCGGTGGGCCTGGTGACGTCGGAGGTGACGACGACCACCTTTTCTCCGGGTCCGAAGGCCGACAGGGCCTGCTCGCAACCTGCCATTGCTTTCTCTATGAGTTGGGACGGCGAACCCTGCGGAACAAAGGGGCGTGGGCGCAGCACCGAAAGAATACGGTCGGGAGAGATCTGCAGAGGATAAGTTTGATCGCCACATTTAAGATCGAGCATCGCGTTATGATACATATTCGAGATTGAATGCGCAACTGTTTACCGGACGCTGACTCTGTCAAAGGCGCGGCGACACTGGCAGGAAACGGCGAGTTGCAGATCACTGCTGCCGCGGCGTCTCATTGAGCGCAGCTCATATCCTAATAGATGAGATGAGAGCCGCGGTCGCTATGTCGGCACTCATCCACTGTGACTGTGCCGCGTATACGCGATCATGGGTAGTCGATCAGCAGTTAAAAGCTCAAAACATTTAATCTTTTCGCACCTCTGATAAGGAATTAGATTGACAAAAGGTGCTCTTTTCGATAACAATCACCCGTTTTTATGAAAGGATTTGTACTGCGCAAAGGGAAGTCACGCCTTTTCGAGGCATATCTAAATAGGAGGATTTTTTTCAATGGAACAGTATGCAGTAGTCTTCGCCCTGGCTTGTGCCGCGGCGGCAGTGGCCTACGGTCTTATCTCGGCCCAGTGGATCTTGGGGCTCCCCCAGGGTAACGAGCGGATGCGTCAGATCGCCGCAGCCATCCAGGAAGGGGCAGGGGCCTACATGAAGCGTCAGTACACCATCATCGCGGTGGTCGGCGTCGCCATGTTCGTCGCACTCTTCGCAACCCTCGGCTGGAAGACCGCGGTCGGCTTCCTGGTCGGCGCAGTCTTCTCCGGCCTCACCGGCTTCATCGGGATGTTCGTCTCGGTACGCGCCAACGTGAGGACCACCGAGGCTGCCAAGTCCGGCATCCACAAGGCGCTCAACGTCGCTTTCAAGGGTGGTGCGATCACCGGTATGCTGGTTGTCGGTCTCGGTCTTCTGGGCGTTGCAGGCTACTACATGGTGCTCCAGCAGATCATGCCGGGCGCTCCGGTCAAAGAAATCGTCAGCCAGTTGGTCGGCCTCGGCTTCGGCGGCTCGCTGATCTCCATCTTCGCCCGTCTGGGCGGCGGTATCTTCACCAAGGGCGCTGACGTCGGCGCCGACCTCGTAGGCAAGGTCGAAGCCGGTATCCCCGAAGACGACCCCCGCAACCCGGCAGTCATCGCCGACAACGTGGGCGACAACGTCGGCGACTGCGCCGGCATGGCCGCCGACCTCTTCGAGACCTACGCGGTAACCCTGATCGCCGCCATGCTCCTTGGCGCCATCACCTTCACCAACTCGGCTGCAGTAAACTACCCGCTGATCCTGGGGGGCATCTCCATCATCGCCTCCATCATCGGCACCTACTTCGTCAAGCTCGGCGGCTCCGGCAAGATCATGGGCGCGCTCTACAAGGGGCTCATCGCTTCGGCCGTGATCGCCTGCATCGCCTTCTACTTCGTGACCGTGCAGATGTTCCCGCAGGGGCTGACCACCGCCACCGGCGCCACCATCAGCGCCCTCAACATCTTCATCTCCGCCATCGTCGGCCTCGTGGTCACCGGTGCCATCTTCTGGATCACCGAGTACTACACCGCCACCGAGTACGCTCCGGTCAAGCACATCGCCGAAGCCTCCAAGACCGGCCACGCCACCAACATCATCGCCGGTCTCGGCGTTTCCATGAAGTCCACCGCCCTTCCGGTCATCGTCATCGCTGCCGGCATCGTGGTCGCCTCCAACTGCGCCGGGGTCTACGGCATCGCCATCGCGGCTGTGTCCATGCTCTCCCTGACCGGTATCGTCGTCGCCATGGACGCCTACGGCCCCATCACCGACAACGCCGGCGGCATCGCCGAGATGGCTGAACTGGACGATTCCGTCCGCGCCGTTACCGACCCGCTCGACGCGGTCGGCAACACCACCAAGGCCGTCACCAAAGGCTACGCCATCGGCTCCGCAGGCCTTGCCGCAATCATCCTGTTCACCTCCTATGTGCAGGAGCTGACCATCGCCGACAAGAGCTTCTCCCTCTCCGATCCGTACATCATCGTCGGCCTCTTCATCGGCGGCATGCTCCCCTACTACTTCGCGGCTATGTGCATGGAAGCTGTCGGTAAGGCAGGCGGCGCGGTCGTAGACGAGGTTCGTCGCCAGTTCCGCACCATCAAGGGGATCATGGAAGGCACCGGCAAGCCGGACTATGCTGCCTGCGTCGACATCGTCACCAAGACCGCTCTTAAAGAGATGGTCATCCCGGGTCTCATCCCGATCCTCGCCCCGATCGTCGTAGGCTTCACCCTCGGGCCCAAGGCTCTGGGCGGCGTCATCGTCGGTTCCATCGTCACCGGTATCTTCGTCGCTATCTCCATGACCACCGGCGGCGGCGCATGGGACAACGCCAAGAAGTACATCGAGGACGGCTATCACGGCGGCAAAGGTAGCGAAGCCCACAAGGCTGCAGTTACCGGCGACACCGTAGGCGACCCGTACAAGGACACCGCAGGCCCTGCGGTCAACCCGATGATCAAAATCATCAACATCGTCTCGCTGCTCATCGTTCCGCTGCTGAACAAGATGTAGCAACAGGCTTTGGCTGAAACTAAAAAGGCGTCCCGGATTTCCGGGGCGCCTTTTTTCGTGGCTCGTAAGGGAATTGCGGGGGACTTCGAGTCCCCTCCCCCTCTGGGGGAGGGACAGGGTGAGGGAGACGCCACAAACCTTCAAAAGATAATCCCGGTCCTTCCGGAATTCCCGGATGCACCTTTTTCGTTTTCCACTCGCGGCGATAGCGGAATAGATCCGCCCCTCGAATACTGCGCTTCGGGGTAGGGAATAGTAAAGTCTCGCTGGGAATTGTGCAACTCCGATTTGGAATTAGCAATTCCGGCTCGGGTTTAAGCAATTCTGATTCGGGTTTATGCTATTCCGATTCGAGTTTATGCTATTCCGATTTGGATTTATGCAATTCTGATTTGAGAATTGTTAAATTGATTTGGAAATAGTTAATTCGGGTTGGGAATAGTCTATTTCGATTTGGAAATTGTAAAGTTCGGTTCGGAATAGTGCTATTTGATTTGGAATAGTGAAAAGCTGCTCCGCAGCGCCCCGTTTCACTCGCAACAGCGCAGCCCGCTGTCTCAGGGGGTGTTGCAACCGGGAATGGTGGGGCGATTGCGGAATTTCCGAGGGGTAACTCGGGAGGTGGCCTGCCCGTACCGCTCCTCGCCCAGCTTTCTTCTCATTGCCTCCAGGTAGAGCCGCTCGTACTTCGCGGCCGCGTCCTCCCAGGTGAACCTCTTGGCCATGGCGTTTTGCCTGAGCGAGTGGATGCCTTCCTTGTCCTGGTACCAGGTGTGTACGGCCCAGCCGACGGTGTCGAACAGGGCGCCGGCGTTCAGGTCCCAGAACTTGAAACCGTCCCCGCTGCGGTTTTGGGCGTCATAGTTTTGCACCGAGTCGTCCAGCCCGCCGGTGGCGCGCACTATGGGGATGGTGCCGTAGCGCATGCTATACATCTGGTTCAATCCGCACGGCTCGAAAGCCGAGGGCATCAGGAAGAAGTCGCACCCACCCTCGATCCGGTGAGCGAGGGCGTTGTCGTAGCCGATACGGCAAGCGAAACGGTCGGGGCGCCCGGCGGCCATCCCCCCGAAGTAGAAGTGAGCCCAAGGCTCGCCCGCTCCCAATAGCACGAGCTGCACGTCGAGTTCGAGGATCCGTGGCAGCGCCTGGGCCAGCACGTCTATCCCCTTTTGCTTCACCAGGCGGGACACCATACCTATCAGCGGTACGTCTTCACGTTCGGGAAGCCCCAGCGCGCGTTGCAGTTCGCGCTTGCATATCCCCTTCCCAGCAAGGTCCCGCGCGCTGTAGTTGGCGGGAAGAAGCGGGTCCCCCTCGGGGTTCCACTCCTCATAGTCGACGCCGTTCAATATCCCGGAGAGCTCACCCGCCCGCTCACGTACCACCCCTTCCAGCCCCCAGCCGTATTCCGACGTCTGGATCTCCCGCGCATACCCCTGGCTCACCGTGTTGAGGAGCGTGGCGTGGTAGATCCCCCCCTTCAGGAGGTTCACCTGGTTCTCTTTTTCCAGCTCCAGATAGGTGAAGTGCTCCCATCCGATCCCGAGCACGTCCATGGCTCCTTCGTAGAAGCTTCCCTGGTGCTGCATGTTGTGGATGGTGAGTAGAGACGCCGACTGCGAGAGGTACTGGTCGTGCCGGTACCAGCTGTTCATCAGAACGGGGACGGCTGCCGTATGCCAGTCGTGGGCATGCACCAGGTCCGGTGTGAAGCGGATCATCTTGCACAGTTCCAGGCTCGCCTTGGAGAGGAAGATGAAGCGGTTGTCGTTGTCGAGGTACCCCTTGTTGTCACGCTCGTAAAGGGAGTCCCGGCCGTAGAACTCCTCGTGCTCCAGGAAGTAGATCGGGACGTCGCTGCCGGGGATGCGCCCTTCCAGAACGCCGCAGTACATCTCGCCGATGATCCCCATCGGCACGACCAGCGCGCCCGGGAGTTGGCGCAACCGGTAGCGGTCGCGGTCCACATTGTAATAGCGGGGCATCACCACCCGAACGTCATGCCCTCTGGCTTCGAGGTATTTCGGGAGAGCGCCGACGACGTCGGCAAGCCCGCCTTCCTTGGCGAAGGGAACTGCTTCGGAAGCGGTAATGAGGATGTTCAGACGCATATGGATCGGCTCCTGTGGCTTATCTTTGTGGCCAAGGCCTCAGAAAAAATACCATGCAAAATTAGCGGCGCAATTGATCCGTGTTAATTATTCCGACGCTCGCCGGTGGACGCCATGGCCCTAAGGGCGGCTACCCTCTCCACGACGGGGGGATGGCTGTAATAAAACCCGGCATACAGCGGGTGAGGATGGAGGTTCGAGAGGTTCTCGCAGGAGAGCTTGACGAGGGCCGAGGCGAGGGCGTGCGGAGCCCCGCTGAGCTCTACGGCAAACCGGTCCGCCTCGCGCTCGTTGCGGCGGGAAAGCCAGGAGCCGACGGGGGTGAACGGGAAGGAGGCGATGGAGAGGATGAAGCTGACCAAGAGCACCTGGGCCGGGAAGGAGGCCTCTTGGTGGCCGAAGAGCCCCGGGAGCCCACCCCAGCCGATCAACTGGTGCACCAGGAAGAAGGCCGCGAGTGCCACGCTCTCCATGAGGAGCAACTGCTTCCAGATGTGCCCCTTCTTCCAGTGGCCGGTTTCGTGCGCCAGGATAGTCAGCAACTCCTGGTGATCCATCTGCTTCAGAAGGGTGTCGTACAAAACGATCCGCTTTACATGGCCTATGCCGGTGAAGTAGGCGTTGGAGTGGAGGCTGCGGCGGGAGGCGTCCATCTGCAACACCCCCTTCACCTCGATCCCGGCCCTGTCCAGCATGACCCGTATCTCCGCTTCCAGCTCAGGATCGGACAGCGGCTCGAACTTGGAGAAGAGCGGCTCGATCACGTAGGGCGAGAGGTAGATCATGGTGATGGAGAAGAGCGCGAAGAAGCCCCAGACCCAGAGCCACCAGAGTTCCGGGGAGTGCCGGACCAGCAACAGGGCGGCGCTCACCAGGATTCCCGCGAGGAGTGCCGAAATGAGCATCGACTTGAAGAAATCGGAAAGCCAGAGGCCGGGCGTCGTGGTGTTGAAGCCGTAGCGCCGCTCCAGTCGGAAGGTGCTGTAGAGCGAGAAGGGGATCTCCAGGACGCTCTGCGAAAGGAAGATGAGAAGCATGAAAGTGAGCCCCCGGACCAGGTAAGAGCCGGAAAGGGAGGCGATCCAGTGGTCGTAAAGGGGGAGCAAAGGTGTGAACAGGAAAACGAGAAGCAGCGCGCTGTCGTAGATTGACTCAACGAGACCTACCCTGTGCTGCTCCAGAGTGTAGCGCGCCGATTTAGCCAGCGCCTCCTGGTCTATGGCCCCGGCGAACCCCTCGGGCACAGTGGTGCCGTACCGCTTCAGGTGGCGCAGGTTCAGGTAACGCAACAGGTAGGCAACGGCAAAGCGAACCAGGAACAGGGATATCAGGAGGGTCTTCATGGCGGCCTCTTTAGTTGGGTTTTCGTCCGTTTCTGTCCGGGCAGCTCTGCAAGCGGCCGGGGATAAGTTTTCCGCTCCGGGGCTTCTGACTAAAAAAGGCCCCCCGTCATTGGCGGGGGGCCTTCGTTTGCTCTCTTCGGGCGGCGTTACTTCTTGACGCTCCCTTTTTCGATGATGGCGGTGTACTTGTAGCCGCCGCCGAAATCCTTGTCTTTGGCGAGCGTGCCGGAGACCGTGATGATGTCCCCTTCTTCAGCCTGATCGGTCGTGGTGATCACCAGATCGTTGGTCTTCTTCTTCGCGTTGCCGGTGCCGTCCTGCAGGTGGATCCAGTTTTTGCTCATGATTCCCGAGGCAACCTTCACTACCTGGCCCTTGACGACGACCTGCTTGCCGTTCAGGGAGCCGCGCTTGGAGAAGATCTCCTCGACGGTGTAGGCGTTGGCGCCGGTGGCCTTTGCCACCTTGACCGGGCCGGCAGGCGCTTTCTTCTCGCTGGCGGCGGGTTTTGCCGAGGCTGTCTTCGCGCCTGCGATCTCGGGAGAGCCGCAGAACAGGATGTCGTCGAACTTGCGGTTGAGCGCCTTGCTCTGGAAGCCGCCCATGGACATGCATCCCTTGAAGGAGAGGGTGTCCCCTACCTTGGTCGGAAGGACGGGATAGGCGACCCAGGTCTTGGTCCCGGCGCTGTCGATGTTGGCGTAGGTATATCCACCGCCGTCCATGGTCTCCACGACCTTGCCCGCAGGGTTCAGGTTGGGAGGCGGTGCTGGCGCTGCGCCTTCTGCAGCGGGGGCGGCCCCTCCGCCCATCATCATGTGACCGCTCTTGGAGACCGATTCCTTTATCGCCTCGACTTTGGACGCCTCGACTTTGGACGCCTCGGCTTTTTCGGGGGCCTGCGGTGCGTCAGCGCAGGTGCCGGCTACCGGCAGTGCGAGTGTGAGTAATACCGACATGATTGTTGAGTAACGTTTCATTCAGGAACTCCCCCCAGGGTAGGTGCCGCAAGCGCGGCGCAAAGCAGCAGCTTTGCGCCGCGTACACTATCAGCTTTGCCGAAAGTTGGCAATTTATTAATTACCGTTTACAGCATCATGCCTTTTTCCCGATGGTCAGGGAGTCTCCCTGCGCCGGGAGGTCGACCACCACTATGTCGCCCGGGGCGAACTTGTTCTCAAGCAGCATGAGCGCCAGCGGGTCCTGGATCTTCCTTTGCAGCGCGCGCTTGAGCGGCCTTGCCCCGTAGGCAGGGTCGTATCCCTCCCGGGCCAGGAATTCGCGAGCCTGCTCGGTCACCTCCAAGCCGAGTCCCTTTTCCTCCAGTCTTTTGGTGAGCGACTGCAATTGGATGGAGACGATTTCCTTGATCCTTTCCAGCGGCAGCGAGTGGTAGATGACGATCTCGTCGACCCGGTTCAGGAACTCGGGCTTGAATGCCTCCCGCAGGGTCTCCATGACCTCGCTTTGCATTTTTCCGTAGTCGGCGGCCCCGTACTGCTGGATCCACTGCGACCCCAGGTTGCTGGTCATGATGATGACCGAGTTCTTGAAATCGACCGTCCGCCCCTGGCCGTCGGTGAGCCGGCCGTCGTCCAATATTTGCAGGAAGACGTTGAACACCTCGGGGTGCGCCTTCTCGATCTCGTCGAATAGGACGATGCAGTAGGGGCGGCGGCGCACCGCCTCGGTGAGTTGCCCTCCCTCCTCGTAGCCGACGTACCCGGGAGGGGCTCCGATCAGGCGGGCGACCGTGTGCTTCTCCTGGTATTCGCTCATGTCGATGCGGACGATGGCCTGATCGTCGTCGAAGAGAAACGAGGCCAAGGCCCGTGCCGTCTCGGTCTTGCCGACGCCGGTAGGTCCCAGGAAGATGAAGGAGCCGATGGGGCGGTTGGGGTCGGATAGGCCGCTGCGGGCGCGCCGCACCGCGTTCGCCACCAGGGTGAGCGCCTCGTCCTGCCCCACCACGCGGCTTTTGAGCCGCTCCTCCATCTTGACCAGCTTGTCGGACTCGGTCTCCAGCATCCGGTTCACCGGTATGCCGGTCCACTTGGCCACCACCTCGGCCACCATCTCGGCGTCGACTTCTTCCGGGAGCATCTTCTCTTCCTTCTGGACCGACTCCAGGGTGAGCCGCTTCTCCTCCATCTCCTTCTCGATGGCGGGTATCTCGCCGTAGCGGATCTCGGCGGTGCGGGCCAAGAGCCCGTCGCGCTCCGCACGCTTGGCTTCCTCGGCTTTCTCCTCCTTGCGCTGCTTCAGCTCCCCCAAATCCTTAAGGAGGTTGGTCTCCCTTTTCCAATGTTCGTTCAGCTTCGCCGACTGCGCCTTCAACCCGTCCAGTTCCTCCTCTAGCTTTTTGAGCCGGTCCAGCACCTTCGTGTCCTGCTCGCGCAGCATGGCCTGGCGCTCGATCTCGAGCTGGATGATGCGCCGGTCGATTTCGTCGATCTCGGTCGGCTTCGAATCGATCTCGATCCGTAGGCGGGACGCGGCCTCGTCGATCAGGTCGATCGCTTTGTCGGGGAGGAAGCGGTCGGTGATGTAGCGGTCCGAAAGGGTGGCCGCGGCGATGATGGCGCCGTCCTTGATCCGTATCTTGTGGTAGTTCTCGTACTTCTCCTTGAGCCCCCTGAGGATGGAGATGGTCTCCTCCACGCTCGGCTCGCCGGCGAATACCTGCTGGAAGCGGCGTTCCAGGGCGGCGTCCTTCTCGATGTGCTTGCGGTATTCGTTGAGGGTCGTGGCGCCGATGCAGTGCAGCTCTCCGCGGGCCAGGGCCGGCTTCAGCATGTTGGAGGCGTCCATCGCCCCCTCGGCGGCACCGGCTCCCACCAGCGTGTGCATCTCGTCGATGAAGAGGATGATCTTACCTTCCGAGCGCGCCACCTCCTTGATCACCGCCTTCAGGCGCTCCTCGAACTCGCCGCGGTACTTCGCCCCTGCGATCAGCGCCCCCATGTCGAGCGCCATGATCACCTTGTCCTTGAGCGATTCGGGGACGTCGCCCGAAACGATGCGCTGGGCGAGTCCCTCGACGATGGCGGTCTTGCCGACGCCAGGCTCCCCGATCAGCACCGGGTTGTTCTTGGTGCGGCGCGACAGGACCTGGAGCACCCTTCTTACTTCGTCGTCGCGCCCGATCACCGGGTCGAGTTTCCCCTGCCTTGCCAGGTCGGTGAGGTCGCGACAGTACTTGGCAAGCGCCTGGTATTTCCCCTCCGGGTCCTGCTCGTTCACCGCCTCGCCGCCGCGCAGTTCTTTGAGCGCCGACAGGATCCCGTCGCGGGTAACCCCGTTCTGGCTCAAGAGCCGGGAACTCGGTGCGTCCTTCGCTGCCACCAGCGCCAAAAGCAGGTGCTCCGTGGAGACGAACGCGTCGTGCATGGAGTCCGCCTCTTTCTGGGCCTGGTCCAGTACCCGGTTCAGCGTGGCGGAGAGCGAGACCTGGGCAGCTCCGGTGACCTTGGGCAGACGCTTCAGCGTCTCGTCGACGCTCTCGCGCAGCTTGGCCAGCGGCGCTCCTATTTTCTTCAAAAGGTCGGGGACGAACCCTCCCTCCTGGTCTATGAGGGCGAGCAGCAGGTGTTCGGCCTCGATGCTGCCGGCGGACATCTCTGCCGCTTTCTCCTGCGCCGTCACCAGTGCTTCCTGTGTCTTAACGGTCATTTTTTCCGGTCGTATCATGGCAGTGCCTCCTAAAGTCCTAGAAGAAGATAAGTAGGGGGATGGGTAGTGTCAAGGCTGGGCGAGGTTTTTAGCTTGAGAGTATGGGCGGGAGCGCCCGAAGAGTTTGCCGCTTCGCCAATGCTTGTGGTGCGCGGCAAGATATGGCATTATCCGCACGGTACAAAGCGATCCGTAAGCAACTTTGCAGGCGCGGTGTTACCTGGTTCAGGCACAAGCAACGACGCTGTGAGATTGGTAGGGGAAGAATTGTGGCAAAGCTGACATTGAACGAAAAGGAACATGGCGTCGCGGAAGATCTGGAACTGGATGCCGGGGACGAAGTCGCTGCCGCTATCGAGGAAGATTGGGACGATCCCATTCCCGACGACGATCTGTACTATGGGGATGAGCCGGAAGAGCTTCTCGACGATGAACAGGATGACGCCGAGGAGCTGGTGTGGGACGGCGACGACCTAGCGAGGCCGGTGGTTCCGACGCCCGGATGTGCCGTCAGTTTCTTTGCCGACAACAAGCGTCATCACGCCATCTGTCTTGCCATCATCGGCGACGAGGTGCTCCTGGAGCATAAAGACGCCACCCGCTGTTTCCTCTTCATCGGCAAGGTGACGGAGATCGTGCCGCGCATCCGGCGCGGAGTCGTCTCTGCCACCATAACCGTCGGAGCACTGAAAAAATGCCGCTACCACTCGGTTCCCAAGAAGTGGCTCCAGGAGATGATCCGGACGGGGCAGAGCTGGAAGGGGATGGAGGGTGGAGGAAAAGTGGCGCCCCCTCCGGGCGATCTTTTGAAGGGGCAGATGGACCTTTTTTGAGAGTTGGGAGAGACGCAGTGAGTTGCGTTTGGGCACAGCAGCAGGAGGGGGGCAGCTCTTCTTCTTATAAATGACGATGGCCGCGCGGGAATCACCCGCGCGGCCATCCTGTTTTTGAGGCTAGATCTTCCTGATCCAGCCGAATCGGTCTTCGATCTTGCCGGTCTGGATCCCGGTCAGCGTGTCGTAGAGCACCTGGGTGTATTTCCCTACGCCGCCGTTGCCCACCTGGACCGTATCGCCGGCGTAGCTCAGGGTACCGACCGGGGTTACCACCGCGGCGGTGCCGCTGCCGAATGCCTCGGTGATCTTCCCGCTTTTCAGATCCGCCATCAGGTCGTTGACGTCTATGCGCCGCTCCTCGACCTTCAGGTTCAACGACTTGGCCAGGGTCAGCACCGAGTCACGGGTGATGCCGTTGAGTATGCTTCCTTCAAGCGGCGCGGTGACGATGGTGTCGCCGTAGGCAAAGAACATGTTCATCGAGCCGACTTCCTCGATGTAACGCTTGTGGACGCCGTCCAGCCAGAGCACCTGGTCGAACCCTTTCTTCTTGGCCTCGAGTCCCGCCTTGAGCGAGCTGGCGTAGTTGCCGCCGGTCTTGGCCTCGCCGGTGCCGCCCGGGGTTGCCCTCACGTAATGGTCCTCCACCATGATCTTCACGGGATTGAAGCCGTTGGCGTAGTAGGCGCCGACCGGGGAGAGAATCACGTAGAAGTAGTAGTGGTCCGAAGGCTTGATGCCGACATGCGGCTCCACGGCGATCATGGCGGGGCGGATGTAGAGGGAGGTCCCTTCGGCGCCGGGGACCCATTCGCGCTCGGCGGCCACCAACTGCTCGATGCCGCTTACAAAGAGTTCCTCGGGGATCTCGGGCATGCAGAGCCGGTCCGCTGAGTGGTTGAAGCGGCGGGCGTTCATCTCGGGACGGAAGAGAGCAATGGTGCCGTCCTTCCACCTGTAGGCCTTGAGCCCTTCGAAGATTTCCTGGGCATAATGCAACACGAGCGCCGCCGGGTCGAGCTGGAACGGCTCGTACTTCTTGATCCTGGCATCTACCCACCCCTGGCCGACCTTCCACTCGATCAAAAGCATGCGGTCGGTGAAAATCTTGCCAAAGCCAAGCTGTGATTCGTCTTTGAATTTCGCCTTTTTCTCCCCCTCGCTGAGGGGCACTATCCTGATTTCCATGTGGCAGAACCTCCGGTTTTCGGCGCCAGGCGTCGCTTTTATTCGATCTTTTCGTTTACCATATTCAGGATAGGGGGCGCAAGCAATTTAACCCGCCGCAAGCCCCTGTTTCGGCCACGGTTATTTCACGCAGGACCTTGATTTTTTACATGCTGCTTGATATATTGTTAGCGCTCACGAGAGCGGAGTGCTAACAGCAGGAGGCAAAACCTGCACTCACAGGGGGTAACAGTACTATGACACACAGCATGCCGGTACCTATCGACAACCTGACCCTTTACCTCGCGGAAATCAACCGTTTTCCGCTGCTTACGGCGGACGAGGAAATGGATTTGGCTGGCAGGTTCCGTCGCGAGGGAGACCTTGAGGCGGCGCACCGGCTGATCACCGCGAACCTTCGTTTCGTGGTGAAAATAGCAGGCGAATACCGTTCCTACGGGATGAAGATGCTCGACCTGATCCAGGAAGGGAATATCGGGCTGATGATGGCGGTGAGAAAGTTCGACCCTGACAAGGGGGTGCGGCTCATCTCCTACGCGGTCTGGTGGATTAGGGCCTACATCCAGAACCACATCATCTCCGCCTGGAGCCTGTTAAAGATCGGGACCACGCAGGCGCAGAGAAAGCTCTTCTTTAAGCTGAACCAGGCGAAGCAGGCGATCGTCAACATGACCGGCGAGGGCGACCTGCACGCGGCGGCGATATCGCTGGACGTGAAGGACAACGAGGCCCGGGAGATGGAACAGCGCCTCCGGGGCGAATTGTCGCTCGACGTCGAGATGTTCGAAGGCGAGGGAGGGGGGACCTTCCTGGAGAGCCTTCCCGACCTGCGGCAGAACCAGGAGGAGATGCTGGCCGAGCGCCAGGAGACCACCATCCTAGAGCGAAACGTAGCCAGCGCGCTGGAAAACCTGAACGAGAAAGAGAAGTTCGTCATCGAGCAGCGCGTAGCCGCGGAGGACCCGATGACCCTGCAGGAAATAGCCGATCACTTCTCCATCTCGCGCGAGCGGGTCCGCCAGATAGAAGAGGGTGCGCTCAAGAAGATGAAGCGCTTCCTCGCCCCGCTGGTGATGGAAGCCGAGGCGGCGTAACCGAAGCTGCCGCTGATACAACAAAATTTAAAAGGGCGCCTCCGGAAATGGAAGCGCCCTTTTTTTATGCTGCATTCTTTACTTACGAAGGTTGGTTCCCCCTCCCCTTGCGGGAGGGGGTGAGCTGGGAATAGCTTGATTTTGATAGTGCAACATCCTAACCGAACAGTGCTGGGGACAGGAGTGATTTGCCTTGACCTTAAGCCTTGAACTTGTTCTCCGTCCCGGCCGTGAGTCTCGCGATATTCTCGCGGTGCTTGAAGATGACGATGCAGGCGATGACGACGGCCATGAGCACCAGCTTCACGCTCCCGCCGGTGGCCCACACCAGTACCGGAATCAGCGCCGCCGCCGTGATGGAGGCTAGAGAGACGTAGCGCCACTTGTAGAGCACCGAACCGAAAATGACGATGCCGAAGAGAACCGAAAGGGGGGAGGTGCCGAGGAATACTCCCAGAGCTGTGGCCACCCCCTTACCCCCCTTGAACCCGAGGAAGATGGTGTAGACGTGCCCCAGGAAAGCGCAGAGGCCCGCGGCCGCGATCCAGAGATCTGGGAGCCCCAGCCACCTGGCGACGAGCACAGGGACGAGCCCTTTCAGGCAGTCCCCAAGTAGAGTCAGTATGCCGAGCTTGCGGCCGATGGTCCGGTAGACGTTGGTGGCGCCGATGTTGCCGCTGCCGGCCTCCCTGATGTCCACCCCCATGCTCTTCGCCAGGAGCAGGCCGGTCGGTACCGAGCCAAGGAGGTAGGCGCCTACCAGGAGCAATGTCTCGTTCAAAGAAAGGTCCCCCCGTTACTTAATGAAAATACCGCGGCATCCTACAGTATTTTCCTTAAAACCGCAAGGCCGGGGGCGGCGCCAAAATCGGAAGCGCGCCTGGGACAACCGCCGGCGTGGTGCGAAAAGAGAGAGACGCTTGAGGATTTCTGGAGGGTTTGCTAGCTGCGGACCACGGGGGGAGGGGTTCTTTTTTCCTCGAACCAGAGCACGGCTCCCGCCATCGCCAGGAACACAGCATCCCGCGACAGGGCGAGCCAGGGGGAGGTCTTGCCCCCGCCGAAGCAACCGCAGTCGATGTCGAGCCCGCGCACGATCAGCGAAGCGAGAGCTGCCATGAAGACCACGTTCAGCGCCGCAACGATGAGAGCGCAAGCCCTGACCCGGTATCCCGACACCAGCAGCACTCCGCAGATCAGTTCCAGGAAGGGAAGCACCGCCGCGGTGAAGTAGCTCCAGAAGTAGGGGAGGATCTGGTAGCTGGCCACGCTCCCGGCGAAGGTGACCGGGTCGGCGATCTTCGGGAGCGCAGCGTAGATGAATATCCCGCCCAGAGCGATCCGGACGGCGACAGGAAGGTATCGCTTCACAGCGCTCATCGTTCCCCCTTCGCTAACGGGTAGCCCGCGTCCCGCCATTCAGGAAGTCCCCCTTCGAAAACGTAGACCGAGCCATATCCGGAACCGATCAGGAGCTTAGCGAGCTCCATGCTGTCGTGGCAGGAAAAGCCGTTGCAGTAGGCGATAACGACCGAATCCTTGCCGACTTTTTCCAGGAGCGGGCTCTTTCCCGTGCGCTTTTTGGCCTCCTCGAGCGGCAGCGGCAGCGCGCCGGCGATGTGTTCCTCGCGGAAACTTGCGGCACTGCGTGCATCCACAACCACCGCCTGCCCCGCGTCCAGCATCTCCTTGACCTGGGCGAGCCCGACCGGCATGGGAAGCTGTTCGCCCGCCTGCGCGGGGGCTGCCTGCCGCGTGGGGGCGCCGCGCCAGGCGTCGGCCAGGAGCGTCCGGTTCCAGAAAACGCCGAGCGCTGCGGCGACCAGGACGATCAGCGAAATTTCTATTATTGAAACAGTAGTTTTAGCCATGGGTTTTGGCACCCTTTATGAACATCTGCGCCCGCCGAGGGCGGCTGGTCCCCGCGGAGGGGACGATTTACCTGACAGATGTTACGCAAAAGAGATGCCGAGGTCAACGGTGCGATGAAATAGGGCGGGGGCTAGTCGGATTCGTGCTCAGGGGGGTAGATGTCGTGTTCCTCCAGCCAATGCGCGGCGCGTGTGGTGAGAAGTTCCTCCCGCAGCGCCTGGAAGCGCTCCATCTCCTCAGGGTAGAAGGAGAGGATCTCGTTGAGCTTTCCGTGCGAATGCCTCCCGGTGAAGGCCCGCACCAGCATCGCCTTCAAGCCGTCGTTGCCGATCCCCTGGATGAAGGCGTGCACCATCTGGCGTTCCTGCCCGTAGTCGAAGGGAGGGATTTCGAGGTACCGCTCCTGGTTCTCCCCCACCTCTTCCCAGAAAGACTCGTCGTCGTACTCGGCCGGGACGGAGAACACCTCGCCGGTCTCGCGGTCGAGAAAATAGATCATCTCGGTGTCGCCGTTTTCGAAGGCCTCCATCAGGTCCTCCCAGACGATCTCCAGATTGCGCATAGCGTGCATCGATACCTCTTCAACATCAGCTTTGTAGCCAGGGGCAAGATTAATACAAGAGAGCCGCAGGCTAAATGAGCCCTCGGCGCCTGTTCACTTTACCAAAGTTGCATTTTTGTATATATTGCGCGCATGCGCAAGATCTTCATCGCCGATGCCCACCTGAAAAGACCGGAAGACGCCAACTACCGCACCCTGGTCCGGTTCCTGGAGAACCTCCCCGCCGACACGGAGACGCTCTATCTCCTGGGGGACATCTTCGAGTTCTGGATCGGCAACCCAGAGCCTGTGTACGGCCACTACCGGGAGATCGTCGACTGCCTGAAGCAGGTGAGGGGGCGCGGCGTGCGCATCGTCTACTTCGAAGGGAACCATGATTTCCATCTGGACCGCTTCTTCGGGGAAAAACTGCAGGCAGAGGTTCATCGCGCCGGAGCGTTGCTGGAAATCGGGGGGCAGAAGGTCTATGTGTGCCACGGCGACGAGATCAACCGCGAGGATTACCGCTATCGCGCCTTCCGGCTGCTGCTGCATAACCCCGTGGTAAAGGCGCTGGTCCCCATCTTCTCCAGGAGGATCGCGGACCACGCGGCGGCGGTGCTGTCGCGCCGCTCCAGCAGCAAGCACTCCTTACGCGAAAAGCGCTGGGACTACCGGGTCATCCTCGATTCCTTCGCCCGCAACCGCTTCGCCTCGGGGTGCGACGCGGTCATCACCGGCC
Organism: Citrifermentans bemidjiense Bem; assembly: GCF_000020725.1. Lineage (NCBI taxonomy): Bacteria > Pseudomonadati > Thermodesulfobacteriota > Desulfuromonadia > Geobacterales > Geobacteraceae > Citrifermentans > Citrifermentans bemidjiense. The sequence goes on from NC_011146.1 coordinate 700,106, forward strand.
ATTACCACCTTCCCATGATAAAGCGGGAGCCGGGGCGCCTTTTCATCTCTTTGGGCGACTGGATCACCCACTATTCCTACGCGCAGTGGCTGGACGGCGAGTTCACCCTGGAGAGTTACCGGGAGAACTAGCCCACCCCGAAGAGCCTCTGGTAGTTGGCCACCCGCTTCTCCAGGGTCGGGGCCGCGATGGCCCGGCAGATGTCGTCGGGGCGGTAGCCGCGGCAGACCTTAGGGCGCTCCTCGTAGATGCCGCAGACCAGACTCTCCATGAGGTGCGGGCATCTCTCCCCCGCCTTTTTCCCCAGCGTGCTGATGTCCGGCGCAACGCAGCAGGTGCCGCATCCTGAACATTCCATTGCCGTCCCCTACCTGAAGAACGCCTCCAGCGCTTGCTCGCCGACCGAGGTCGCCTTTATGCGCCACTTGTTCCCGTTCACCACTAGCGCCGCGAGCGCTATCTGCGGGTCCTCCATCGGCGCATAGGCTGCAAACCAGCTGTAATGGCCGGCGGGATCGGTCCCGTCGATGGATCCGGTCTTGGCCGCGATGCTGACCGAGGCGAGCATCCGCCTACCCCTCCTGTCGTGGAAGGCCCGGCGCGAGGTGCCGGTTTGCACCGTGGTGGAGAGCATGCGCGCCATCGACGCAGCCGTCTCCGGCGTCATCACGGTCCTCAGCGCCTGCGGCTTGTGCGTAAACACCAGGTTCCCCTTGGCGTCGCGTATCTCCTTGGCGAAGCCCGGGGCCATCATGACGCCGCCGTTGGCGACCGCGGCCATCATGGCGGCTGCATGGAAGGGAGACGCCTTCACTTCGCGGTTCAGTCCCGCTCCCATCCGCATCAGCTCGTTGTCGGTGGAAGGCGCGGGGGCGGTGCTCGACATTATCGGGGCGCCTGGGAGCAGCGCCTGGTTGAAGCCGTAGCGTCCGGCGTACAACAAGAGCGGGTCTCGTCCCACCACCTCTCCGGCCAGCCTGCCGTACACGGGATTCACCGATTTACCCATGGCGACCGCAAGCGGCATCTGCTGGTTGCCGCGCCCGGGGTGCACCCGCCAGTACTTGGGGCTTTCCGAGGTGAGGCGGCCGTTGAAGGCAAAGGGGGTTTCCGGGGTCACCTTCTTGCTTTCCAGCGCGGCGGTCGCGGTGACGATCTTGAAGAGCGAGGCGAGCGGGTAGAGGTGGTAGCTACCGTCCTTTTCCCACGCAGGCTCGACCGAGGAATGGGAGACCATGGCGAGGATGCGCCCGGTTCTCGGTTCCATGGCGACGAACAGCCCATAAGGGACCTTGTAGTCGGACAGCACCTTTTCGACCCGCTTCTGCACGTCCTCGTTGATGGCGTACACCACCTGCCCCCCCTGCGGCAGGGGGGCCACGAGGGATCCCCCTTGCGGCTGCGCCTTCGGGTAGGCCTCCGCCGCCAGGCGGAAGGCGCTCCCCTGGTCCAGATTCTTCAAGGAGACCGTTTCCGCCGCAGCTGTCGGCATGGCCGTTTTTGCGGGTGAGGAATTCAACACGGAGATGATCGGGTAGGAGGCTAGCAGTGCCGCGATGACCCCCAAGACGATGCCGTACCGCGTCTTGCGCGGCTTCTCGTCATCCTCCTGGATCGTCTTGAAGGCGTTGCGCCCTTCAAGTCTCTTGGCCCTGATTGATCTCTTGCTTCGGTTTTGTTTGTCTATGTCTTTGAAATCTTGCATAACCCGCTTCACGTCTGGAGTTTAATCGGGCCACTATATGTCAACTGCTCCCTCTTTGTCAACGCCGGCCGGACTCTTTTCTGGAGCCGCCAGATCCATCAGCGTACGCCCCTCCAGTGCCTTGGCGAGCGCAGCATCGACCGTTTCCACGATCTGCTCGGCCTGCTCTTCTCCGGAGATGGAAGCATAGACCCCGCGGTTTCTCAGCGACAGCAGTACTTCGGCGATGGTTACCCGGTTCAGATCCCGCGCCGGGTAGTAGCACTCTCCCTCGCCGGCGCAGACGAGGAAACCCTCCTCGCGCAGGTGCTCCAGCGTGTCCCGCACGATGCGCAGCGGGATGTTCAGCTTTGCGGCCAGGTGCTGCTCTCCCCACCCGGGGGATCCCCCGTAGAAAGCCTCCCCGATGTGCCGCAGCGCCGCGAGTGCTATCAGCTCCTGCAGGGTGGGGCTGATGCTCCTCCCCCGGATGTCCCGGTGAAAGAACGCCCGGTTCTGGTGCGCCGCCACCACCTCCATGCCGAAGAGGACGATGATCCAGCTGACGTAGATCCAGACCATCAGTATGGGGAGCGCCGCGAGCGTGCCGTAGATGGCGTTGTAGTTGCCGGCTCCCACCTGGAAGTGGATGTAGGCCCACTGGGCGAACTGCCAGAGGGTCCCCGCGAGGACAGCCCCGATCAGGGCGGAGGTATAGCGGACCCGGGTATTGGGAATGAAGGTGTAGAGGAGGAAGATAGCCACCCAGACGCTCAGGTACGGGGTGAGGCCGAGCATGAAGAGAAAGAGATCACCCAGGTAGGTCCGCTCCATCAGCCACCCGATGAGCCATTTGCTCTGCAGCGTGGTGGTGATGCTGGTGGCGGCGAGCAGCAATAGCGGCGCGCTGATCAAAACGCTCAGGTAGTCGCTGAATTTCCGGTACAGGGATCGGGTCTCCTGGACCCCCCAAACGACGTTGAAAGCCTCCTCGATGCTTCCCAGCATGCTGATGGCGGTGAAGAGGAGAGCCGCGAGGCCGATGGCTCCGACCGACCCCATGTTGGTGTTGCCGATGTAGGAAACCACCCGGTTCACCACCTCCTCCGAGCCGGCGGTCACCTCTTTCAGGATCAGGGGAGCGAGCCGGTTCTGGGCGCCCAGCCCCTTCAGTACCGAGAAGGCCAGGGCCAGAAGCGGCACCAGCGACAGGACCGTCGTGAAGGAGAGGGCGGTGGCGCGCAGCAGCGAGTTGTTGGCCATGAAGTTGGAGAAGGTGAAGCTCAAGAACTGTAGCAGCCGGACCATCCTTCCCTTGAAGCCGCCGACGGCTGAGGGGTCGTACTCCCAGATGAGCCCGGTGGAAAAGGGCCTTTTATCGCTGGAATTTTTCATAATCCTTCCGTACCGATACCTTGCCGTGCGCCCGAGGCGCCGGGCCAAGGGCTACCTGCCACGAAAAAAGCCCACCTAGGTGGGCTTTTAAGGGGGCGGTCTCTGTTAGAGTTCCGCTTTCTGTTTTTCCTTTTCCCGCTCCATCGCCTCTTTGCCGGCCTCTATGGCCGAGGTGATGATGCCTTTCTTCTCGAGGACCAGTTCCTTGCCGTCCTCGTAGCTGGCCCTGATCTTGTCCTGCGCCTCGTTGGCGTATTCCTTGATCTTGTCTACCGCGTCGTCGGCCAGATCCTTGATCTTGCCGCGCATTTCCTCGCCCGTCTTGGGGGCAAGCAGCAAAGCCGCCCCGATCCCCACGGCGGCGCCGGCAAGGAAGGAGAGGAGCATAGTACCGGTACCGATATCATTATCTTTGGACATGAAGTCACCCCCTGGTTTTTGTTTTGACTAGTCTATCAGCAATAAATTGACCCGCAACCTTAGCGCCCGTCAGCCAGACCGTATAGTTACTGGCTACGTTGCTGGCGATCCCTAATACTTTGTTGATCATCCTTATGTTGTGGCCGGCGTGCCCTAGCTCGCTCAAAAGCATGTTGACGCCGTCGGCGTTGGCTGCTGCTGAGCTGGTCACGACCTGGATGTCTGCGACCGTGTCGCGCAGATCCTTGATGAGCGGCTTCAGTTCCTGCTGCAATGAGTCCGTGGCCTCCTGCATCAAGACGGCAGCCTTCCTCAGTTCCGCGAGGACAGGTATCAGACACAGTGCCAATACCACGAGTGTCACCGCTGTCACTGTCGAGGTTATCTGTAGTAAGAGCATGCAATCCTCCTGGTACTGTTGGACCTGTTTTCTCGGTGTATTTCGATTCTATGGAAGGGGGCAAAAGGGTCGGGGAGGCCGCCGGTGCGGCCTCCCCGATTAGCTGCAGGAGTCGTTACTTCTTAGCCGGCTTGGCCGGTTTGGCTGCGGGCTTGCCTGCGGCCGGTGCTGCTGCCGGCTCGCTCCAGCGGTTCAGGTCGTGAGCGATGTTGTGGCACTCGCCGCATTTCGGGAACTTCGCCATGATGGCAGCCGGGTGCGGTTTCACGTGGCACTGGGTGCACTGCGGCACGGTCTTGTGCTTGTTCTGGTGGCAGTAGACGCAGGCGAGCTTGCTGTGCTTGGCGGGGCTCGATACCAGCAGGGTGTACGCCTTCTTGTGGCAGGCTGCGCACATCTTCGACGGGGTGTCGGACTTGTAGGTCACGTCGGTCGGCTTGTGGGCCTGGTGGCAGACCTTGCAATCCTTCTGGACGATGTCGGCGGAGTGGGACTTGTGGCACTGGGTGCAGTCCGGGATCCTGCCGTGAACGTTGTGGCAGAAGGAGCAGTTAAGAGCGGTGTGCTTGCTCTTGAACTGGCGCAGCAACTCGATCTGGGTGGTGTGGCAGGTGAGGCACGGATCGGTGATGTTGTTGCCGAACTTTATGTTCTTCGGAGTATGGGGGTTGGAGTGGCAACCGAGGCAGCCCTGGAGCTTGTAGTGCGGCTTGCCTTCGTGGCACTGGCTGCACAGCGGGATCGGCTTCTTCACCTTGGGCGGGTGGCCTACGTGACAGTCCTGGCAGGTCACTTCGGTCTTGTGCTTGCCGCCTGCCTGGGCGATGGCCTTGGGTGCCGCGTCATGGCACTTCACACAGTCGCCGTTGGTGAGTGTTGCAGCAGCAGGTGCGATATCGGCTGCAGTTGCCGTTCCCACAAACGCAAACAGCGCTAAGGCCGATATTAGATTCAAAATTTTTGCTACTCTCATTGCCCCCTCCTTAGGTATAAAACATAGTTAATTATAAGCATGGGTTTATATAACGTCTCAAGGGGAGTTGTCAAGATATTAGGCGGTGAAAGAGGCCGTATATCGTGCTTCTTTGCCACGATTTCAGGTAAGGAACAGGAATAGCCGGATCGAGAATCTGGCCTGACAGGAATAGCCGCTTGCCCGGAACGATCTTCAGCTTCTGACAGTCTGGATGACATAACAGGAGATCGTTGCCTCGGCTGCTAGTTCAAGGCCCAGTACGGGTGACGACACGCCGTATATTCGGACCCGCAAGGTAGAATGCGCGCAGTATGCTGTTAGCATTCGCGACGAATAATCTCCACTCCCGGTTCAGATGGAGGGGTGCGCCAGCGTGCCGCGGATCGGGATGCTGAAGGCACCGGGGGAGCTTTGGTACTTGGTGAGGAGCAGGAATACGAACTTCTGCCGCTCCAGGAACGCGGGCTTGGGCATCATCTCCATGGTGAGGTTGAGCGGCGACGTTCCCAGAGGGTTGGCTAGCTGCGTGTCGCCGGAGATCCGCACGTAGATGCCGTCGCCGTTCAGGGTGAAGCTCTTCACGGCCGCGCGCCCCTTGTCGATCTTGAGTGCGCCGCGCACCTCGCGGTAGGCCGCGTCGGGAAGCGGCATGGAACCCACCTTGAGGCCGGCGACCTCGGCGCCCTTCACCTCCAGCTGCATATCGCCTTGCCCGCCGTCTTTGCCGGGGGCGAGCTTCCCGGTGAGACGCAGTTCTCCCTTGATGCTCGCCTCGGCCACGTTCTTGAAGAAGGGGATCTCCTCCAGGCGAACGCCGCGGCACTTAAGGTCCCAGGCGGGGTTTTTCCCGAGGAATATCTCCCCATTAACTTCCCCCGCGCCGATGCCGCCGCTGCAGGCTACGGCCGCCTTGCCGGCTAAAAGCGGGAGCAGCTCAAGACGCACCTTCGCGTCGCGCAACTGCAAAAGCGCCCCCTTCTCCGAGCCTATTTCCAGGGTGCGGGCCGAGAACCCGATGGGAAGTATCTTGCCGAAGCCGGTGCAGCGCAGGGTGTACCCCGCGTTGCCGCAGATCCGCATGAGGAGCCCCTCCACCGAGCGGCTGGGGACGAAGAGGATGGTCAGGAATAGGAAACAGGCGACAGCTGCAGGGATGCCGCAGGCAAGGTAAAGGGTGCGTCTTTTCATTTGCTTCCCGCAGGTGCCGGCTTGATGAGTGCGATGGTGAGCGCCAGGTCGAGCTTGGAGGGGTCGTCGAAGCGCTGCTTGATCGAGGCCTTCTTGACCGTCACCGGGCGCGCCCCCTTCTCCAGGCGGTAGATAAGGTTCACCGCCTCGTTGGCCGTGAGCCCCTCCATGCGCAGTTCGGCGGCGTCCTCGACGTAGCCGGGGATCTCCTCCCCCTTCACCGGTTTGATCTGGCTGGCGCGTCCCTTGATGCCGATCTCTTCCACGATCTTCGCCGGGGAGTCGTCGGCCCTGGTGGCCATGAGGCGGTTGGCGAGGCGCTGGGCGCCGGCGCTGGCGCTCTGGTAGCGGAGCTTCAGCTGCATCATCTCGGCGATGTCGGCCTCGCGCGCGGCGCGCTTTCGCGCAAGCTTCGAGATGTTGCCGTTGATGACGGTGACGGCGACGATGACCGCCAGCACCACGGCGACGGCTATGCCCAGTCGTTGCCTGCTGCGGCTGTCCAGCCCCTGCAGGGCACTTACGATATCTTCCCTGCTCATCTGGTCACCCCCTTCATGGTCCCGCTCAGCGTGAAGGTAACGCTGCCGTCGGGGCGCGACTTGGTTTCGCTCACCTCGGCCTGGTTCAAAAGGGGCGCGGTGCGGGTCTTGAAGTCGTTGGCGGCCTGGAAGCTCTTGGCGTCCCCCTTGAGGCGCACCTCGGTTCCGGTCACCTCGGCCTCGTAGATCCCCCCCACGTCGTCGCCCTTGGCCAGTGCCACATCCTTCAAAAGCTGCAGCACGTTGCTGGAGGTCTTGGCCCCTTCCAGCCGCTTGATCTCGGACCGGATCTCGGACACCTCGTCGACCGCCTTCTTCCTGGTCGGGAAGATCTCCTTGTAGATCGCGGTTATCGAGCGGTCGAGCGAGGCGAGGTCCTTTCTCACCAGGTAGTAGCGCACCCCGCTCTCGGCGATGATGAGGAGCACCAGGGCCGCCGCGAGCATCATGGTCAGCCGCAGGCGCTGGTACAGTTTTTCGCTTCCCGCCGTGTAGGCGAGAGCCCCGCGGCGCAAGTTGATAGCGGAACCGTCAGCCGCCGCGACAGCGACGGCATAGGCGCCGGCCAGGTCGTGCGCCGCATGGTTGTCGTCACCGAAAGCCTCGAAGAGCCCCGGGACAGCGGAGAGCCCTCCACCCCCCTGGGTGTCTGCCGCATGCGAGATGACCTTGTCCACCTTGACGTTGCGGCCCATTTCCACGGCAGCCACGGTCCTGGCGATTTCGGACTCGCCGCAGTTCGCCGGCAGCGCCCGGAAGAAGATGGCAGCGCCGTCTTTATAAGCTGCGAAGGCGTCGCCGTCGCTTACCGCTACGGTGCCATGCTCTGGCGCCAGCCGGTTCCAGTGGAACAGCGAAGCCGTCACCATCTCCGGCTCCAGCCCGGCATCCTTCAGGGTTTCGATCATCCCGGAAAGCTCGCCCGCGTGCCCCCAGATGGCGAGCACCTTACCCTCGGCTAGCGGCAGCGCGTCGAAGACCAGGTCTTCGGTATCGAGGGCGGTCTCCCCCTTCAACTCCAGGGGGAGGAGGTCCCGAACCTTGGAGCGGTCCGTTATGGGGAGCTCGAGCTCCCGCATGAACAGCTGGGACGGGGGGACGGCAAGGATCACCCTGTGCTCACCCGCGGCCATGTTGCTGGTCTTCAGGATGCGGGAAAGCTCCCCTTCCTCCCCCGACAGGGCATGGCGCTCGGCGGAGAGGAAGTTCACCCCCCCCTTGCGGGCCTTGAAGGAGGCCAGGACCAGCTCGGTCCTTTTAAGCTGCACGATCAGCATATCCATCAATACTCTCTCCAATAAAGAACTGCTGGTGTCGCACTACCACTGGTGCGGACCACGGCCTCGGCCACGGCCACGCTTTCGCCCACTTTTCCTTCGGAGCGGATCCGGTACACGCTGCCGCCGAAGGTGATTTTGTCCGAGAACTTGGGGAGCATCGAGTCCATTCCGGGTATCGAATTGAAATCCGCCATTCCCTTGATCGGCCTGGTCTTGCGGAAGTCGAGGATCCTTTGCACCAGGTCGTCGCTCATCCTTTCGTCCAGAGCCGCCAGCACCTCTTTGGGCGCCGTATTGACGTTTATCAGAGTGGCCGGCTCCAACTCGTTGCTGTTGCCGTACACGGTCACCAGCGATTTAAGGGTCGTCAGCGTCTCCGGGGTGAAACCCTTTACCAGCGCGAGCTCGTCCACCGTTTCCAGTCTCTTGTTCTTGGCTGCGTAGGGGAGCTTCAGGGTTCCGTAGTAGTTGCTCTCGGCCCCTCCGGGGAGCGGATTATCGTTTTCGTCCACCCAGTCCATAAGCGAGTCGGCGAGGTCGGTGCTGAGCTTCAGCCTGGTGAGGAGGCGGAGCAGCATCGGAGTGTAATAGGGGGCCGCAGTGCCGTTGGCCGAGGTCGCCGTGTTGATGTTGAGCTTCCCGGTCTCCTCTTCGATGGTGATGGTCACCGTGCCGTCATCCGCCTGGAAAGACTGCGGCTTCGCCCACGGCTCCAGAAGGGAGCTGTACGGCTCGTTCAGCCTCATCGCGCTGGAGAGCTGCAGCAGCTTGATCCCCCCGGCTACCCCCGACTCCGCCAGTATCCCCGCCTGCTGCGAGGCGACGAAGTTGTGGCTATGCGAGGTGTCGACGTAGACCTCGTTCACGAACTCCACCAGGAGCGCCACGAGCAGGGCCGTGACGATCAGGGTTATCACCAGGGCGAATCCCTTTTCCCCCCTCATCGCGTGAGCCTCTGCGAGGCGATGGTGCTGAACTCCTCGCCTCCCTTTAGCGTGAGGGTGATTCTCACCTGTTTGGGGAGTCCCCCGTTCAGGGCGGTATCCCAGCTCTTCACCCATTTGTTCCCGTCCCAGCACTCGACCAGGAAGCCTTCGATCTCGTCCACCACCGGGTAGGGGACGGACTTCACCTTCACGTCGAGGTAGGGATCGCGCGCTTCGCGCTGCAGCGAAAGCGTCTGCTGTTCATTCTTTTCCTGCACCGAGTAGCGCACCGCCACGATGTCGGAAGCGGGCGCCGGGTCGATCCGGGGGGGGGCGATGGCGGTGAACTGCAAAAGCGAGGCGGGCTTGCCGAAGCTGTCCCGGTCCTCGACCACGAAGTGCAGCCTCGCGTTTTTGGTGTTGAAGAAGCAGGAAGAGAGTTCGTCGTGCAGCTTGCCCAGCGTCGTCGAGAGCTCGCGGCGCTGCTCCATCCGCCTCCCCCCCTTCTCCCGCGCGGCCACCACCGAAAAATAGGTGCCGTACAGGGCGCCGGCGAGGATCACCAAAAGCGCCAGCGCGATCAGGAGCTCGATGAGGGTGAAACCCCTGTTATTGTGCATTTTGCGGTGCGTATTGCACAAGCGTGAGCCTCTTGGCGTCGTCGTTCCAGGTCACGGTGAGGCGGATCTGGTTCAGTCCCGGGATCTCGGTCTTGGTGATCTCGCGCACCCACTTGTGCCCGGGATGGTTCGGTGCGAAGTCACCCTTGTTGTCGGCAAGCTTCCCGAACTCGGGGTCCTCGAGCTTCGCGCGCCCCAAAAGGACGGCGGTCGTCTCCTCCGCGTCGCTCCCTACCAGGGACAGGTGGTGGTTGAGCGAGGTGATCACGGTGAGGAGCACCCCGGCCGTGATGGCGAGCGCGATCATCACCTCCAGAAGGGTGAACCCTTTCATGAATCAACCTCCTGACGCCCTTCGAGCACCTTCACCTTCCCGCCGGAAGGGTACGCGATGACGGTGAATTCCTTCTCCCCCCCTTTGAGGTGGATGGTCATGCCGTCGCCGATTCCCCCGGGGCCGAACGGGACCGTCACTTCACCCTCGGTGACGAGCCCCAGCGACGGGACGTTCACATCCTCGATGTCGATCCCCTCTTCGATCAGCCGCCGGTTCATGAACTGGTCCCCGGGCTGCAGCTCTTCCCCCGAGGGGGAGAGCTGGGTGATGCGGGTGCTGTTGTCGTTGAGGTTCAGGTGCAGGCGGTAGACCTTCTTGGTGACGATGGCCTGGTCGTTCAGGAACCTGATGCCGCTCCCCAGGTTGCGCGCCGAGTTTTTCAGCTTGGTCGCCTCGGTGTCGGGCAGGCGCGGGAAAACGATTCCCGCGGCGAGCGTGACGATGAAGATCACCACCAGGAGTTCCAGAAGCGTGAAGCCGGCAGTACAGCGGCTTGGAATTTTATCCGTACTCTTATCCGCCAAAGACCCGATGCTCCCGTCTATCCTCCCTCTCCCCTTGGGAGAGGGTCGGGGTGAGGGCGTTGCCATACCGTTGTCGCCGCCTCTACTTCATATTCCAGCTCTGGATGTCGGCGTTGTTCCCTTCGCCGCCGCGCGCGCCGTCGGCGCCGAAGGAGGAGAGGTCGTAGTCGCCGTGCTCGCCGGGGGAGAGGTAGACGTAGTCGCCGCCCCAGGGATCCTTGGGAACGTTCTTGTTCTCCAGGTACCCTTCCGCTTTGTAGTTGTTGGGGATCTTCCCGGTCGTCGGCTTAGTCACCAGCGCCTGCAGCCCCTGCTCCGTTGTGGGGTAGCTGCCGCTGTCGAGCTTGTATAGCTTGAGCGCCGTCTCGATGTTGCGGATCTGCACCTTCGCGTCGGCGATCTTTGCGTCGTCGCTGCGGCCGATGATCTTCGGCCCGACCATGACGGCCAGGATGCTCAGGATGACGATGACCACCATCAGTTCGATCAGTGTGAAGCCGCGGCTGTCTTTCAGTGTCTTGAACATTGCAAAACCTCCAATATCAGAAAGTCGGATTGTATTTAAGCGATGGTATCCCGTTGCTCATTTGACCAGCTGATTGAGCTGCATGATGGGGAGCAGCACCGCTATGACCATGAAGCCTATGGTGAGCCCCATTCCCAATATGAGGAGCGGCTCCAGCATCGCCATGGACCTGGTCACGGTGGCGTTGAATTCCTTCTGGAAGGCGTCGCCGGCCTTAATCAGCATCCCGTCCAGCTCGCCGCTCTTCTCTCCCACCGCGGTCATGTGGGTCAAAAGCGGCGGGAAGAGCGGACTCGCCTTGAGCGACGCCGAGAGGCTCCCCCCCTGCATCAGGCTCTCCCTGGCCTCGGCCAGAAACGCCTTGTACTCCCGGTTCACCACCGCCTCGCCGGTTATGTCCATCGCCTTGATGATGGGGACCCCGCTTTGCAGCAACAGCCCCAGCACCTTGGCGAAACGCGACAGCACCAGGCGCTGCCAGAGCTGCCCCGCCACGGGGAGCTTCAAAATCAGGCGGTCGCGCTTTCGCACCAGTTCCTCGCTCTTGATCAGCCGCTTGTACCCGGTCCAGAGTGCGAACGCCGCGGCCAAAAGGAGCCACCACCCCTTCCTCACCAGGGCGCTCGCCTTGATGAGGATGATGGTCACCATGGGAAGGGTCGCCTTGTTGGTCTCGAAGACGGCGGATATCTTGGGGACAACGAACCCCAGGAGCACCAGCATGACCGCCGTCCCCACCACCACCATGATGGCGGGGTAGATGAGCGCGGTGATGACCCGGCTCCTCACTTCGGCCTGATCCTCCTGGAACTCGGCCAGCCGCTCCAGCACCACTTCCAGCGCGCCGCTTGCCTCGCCGGCCGCGACCATGCCGATGTAGCTCTCGGAGAAAACGGCTGGCTCGGCGGCCATCGATTGCGCCAGCCCCTGCCCCTCGGCAAGCCGGTCCCGCACTCGCCCTAATACCTTTTTCAGTTCGCCCGGCGCTTCCTGCTCCCAAAGCGTCGCCACCGCCTCGTAAACCGGGACGGCGCTACCAAGTAGGGTCGCCAGCCTTCGGGTTGCGAGCGAGAGGTCGGGAACGCTGACGCCGGAGCTGAAGAGCTTCCGCTTCCCACCTTCGACGGCGGGGGCGATCTCCTTGGCGTAGAGCCCCTTCTGCTTCAGTTGCAGCCGCGCCTCGGTTTCGCCGGCCGCATCCACGGTCCCGGAGACCTCGGTCCCTTTCTGGTTGAAGGCGCTATAGCGAAAGGTCGGCATAGTCGTCCTGAGTCACCCTCAGGACCTCCTCGATGGTGGTGATCCCCTGGGCTGCCTTGGCGAGGCCGTCCTCGCGCAGGGTGCGCATCCCCTTGGAGACGGCGTATTCCTTGATGGCGCCGGAGGAGGCCTGCCGGATGATCATGGAGCAGAGTTCGGCGTCGATGGGGAGAAGTTCGTAGATGCCGACCCGCCCGATGGTCCCAAGGTTGAAGCACTTCTCGCAGCCGCGGCCGCGGTACAGAAGCGGCGGGAGTTCGACGCCGGGGTAGCTTCTGTCCGGGACATAGGATTCCTTGCAGTGCGGGCAGATGACGCGGACCAGCCGCTGCGCGAGTACCGCGGAGAGCGAAGAGGCGACCATGAACGGCTCGATCCCCATGTCGATCAGGCGGGTCACCGCGGTGGCGGCGTCGTTTGTGTGCAGCGTCGAGAGGACCAGGTGGCCGGTGAGCGAGGCCTGCATGGCGATCTCGGCGGTCTCGGCGTCGCGGATCTCGCCGATCATGACGATGTCCGGGTCCTGCCTGAGGATGGAGCGAAGCCCCGCGGCGAAGGTGAGTTCGATCTTCGGGTTGACTTGGATCTGCCCCACACCCTTCAACTGGTACTCGATCGGGTCCTCGACGGTGATGATGTTCTTCTCCGGCGAGTTGATCTGGGAGAGGGCCGCGTAGAGCGTTGTGGTCTTGCCGCTGCCGGTAGGTCCCGTCACCAGGATGATGCCGCTGGTTCTCGACAAGAGCCGGTCCATCAGCCGGTCGTTGCCGTCGGAGAGGCCGATCTCTTTGAGTGAGAGGACGCCGCGCTGCTTGTCCAAAAGCCTCAATACCACGCGCTCCCCGAAGAAGGTGGGGATGAGCGAGACGCGTATGTCGACGTCGCGCCCGGCCACCTTGACCCTGATGCGCCCGTCCTGCGGCAGCCTCTTCTCGGCGATGTTGAGCCCGGACATGATCTTGACGCGGGAGGTGAGCGCCTCCTGGATCACCTTGGGGGGGGAGAGCATCTTGTACAAAAGGCCGTCGATCCGGAAGCGGACCTCGAGCTCGCGCTCGAAGGGCTCGATGTGGATGTCGCTCGCGCGCTCCTTAACCGCCTGGAACAGGATCGAGTTCAGAAGCCGGATCACCGGCGCCTCGTCGGTCAGCTCCATCAGGTCGCGCGGTTCGTTGAAGGTGGTGGCGAGGGTGGAGAGCTCTTCCCCTTCGAGTTCCTCGACCACCTCCTGGGCGGAGCCGGAGAGGCGGGAGTAGAGGCGGTTCACCGCATCCAGAAGAGCCGGGCGCGGGACTGCGACCACGGAGACCGGCTGCGAGAAAAGCCCGGCCATCTCGTCCAGCGCCAGGAGGTTCGCCGGATCGGCGCTGGCGGCGACGATGGAGCCGTCCTCCTCGTGCAGCGGGAGCAGCAGGTTGTTGCGAGCGAAGTTGAGCGGGACCCGGTTCACCAGCGCCCCGTCTACCTTGGAGTCGTCGATCTCGGCCTGGTAGGGAAGGCCGAGCCGTGTCGCTATTTCTTCTATGTCTAAGCTTTCTGCCATGTTGGGCCTGTTCGCTTTTGGTTGGATGCTGCCGGTTGCGGTGGGAGGGTCAGCTCCGCACCGGTCTTAGGGCTTGTCCTCGGTCACCGACTTGGGCTTTTCCTTGAGGGCCTGCTCCAGGTTGATCGGCTCGCTGGTCTTCACCGCGTCGCTGAAGGCGTTTCTCTGGTTGACGGAAACCTCGGCCATGTCGCGCGCGTCCTTGATTATGCGCGGGGTGAGCATGATCAGCAGGTTGGTCTTGTCCCGGGTGGTCTTCTTGGTCTTGAAAAGCCATCCCAGGAGCGGGATGTCGCCCAGAAGCGGGATCTTGCTTTCCGTAACCTGGTCCGTGTCCTGAATCAGTCCGCCGATGATGACCGTGTCGGTGTTCTTCACCACCACGGAGGTCTTGGCCGAGCGCTTGGTGCTTCCGAGGTTGGGGTTGGTGGCGGTGCCGAAATCCTTCACCGCGGAGATTTCCTGGTAGATGTCGAGCTTTATGTACTCGCCCTCGCTGATCTGGGGCTTGATCTTCAGGATGATACCGGTGTCTTTCCTCTCGATCGACTGCTGCGAGAGGCCGGTGGAGGTGAGGTTGGTGCCGGAGAGGAAGGGGACGTTCTCGCCCACGAAGATCTCGGCTTCCTTATTGTCGCTGGTCATGATGTTGGGCGTGGACAGGACGTTCAGCGCGCCGTTACTCTGCAGCGCCTTGAGCGTTGCGGGGAACAAGGCCACGCCGGCGTCCGGTGGCGTGATGCCCAGCTGTCCGGCGAGGGTCAGGGTGCCGGTCAACCCGGCTACGGCACCGAAGGGATCGAAGGTTCCGACGGTAGAGAGCGTGCCGTTGGAAGCTCCGGTGACCACCCCCCATTGCAGGCCGAGTTCCTTCGCCTTGTTGGCGGAAACCTCGGCGATCATCGCCTGTACGAAGACCTGGCGGCTGCGGCGGTCCAGCTTCTGGATCACCTGCAAGAGGTTCTGGTAGTCGGTGGGGGAGGCCATGATGACCAGCGAGTTGGTCGACTTGTCGGGGGTGATGGTGATCTTCCCACCCTCGAAGATGGCCTGTTGCGGCGCCGTCGCGGCAGCGCCCGCAGCGGGCGCCGGCGTGGCCGCCGTACCTTTGAGGAGGCCATCCAGCACCTTGGCGACCTCGGCGGCCTCGGCGTTTTCCAGGTAGTAGACGTTGACCTTGCTGCTGGTGGTGGGGGGGACCACGTCGACCAGCGCGATCAGCTTCTTCACGTCCGTCTTGTCCTTGTCGCTGCCGAAGATGATCAGAGCGTTCAGCCTGTTGTCGGGCACTACGGTCGAGGATGCGGTGTTGGTGGCAGCCGCGCCGGGGGCTCCCCCTTTGGAGGACTTGCCGCTCATCCAGTCCTTGACCAGCGTCGCCACGCTCTCGGCGGCCGCGTTTTTGAGGAAAACGAGTTCGGCACCCTCGCGCACCTGATCCGTGTCGATGTGCTTGAGGATCCCCAGCACCTTCTGGATGTTGAATGCTGAGTCGACCACGAGGATCATGTTCGCCGCGCCGAAGGCGGAGATCTGGCCGTCCTTGGAGACCAGCGGCTGCAGGAAGGTCACCGCGTCCTGTGGGGCGACGTGCTCCAGCTGGATCACCCTGGCTTGGTAGCTGTCGTTCACGACGGAGCGTTCACCGTCGGAGAGGATCCTCATCCCCGACTGCCTGGCGCTGGACGTGGGGACTATCTTCAGCACCTTTCCCGCCGGTACCACGGTGAACCCCTTGAGTTCCAGGACCGAGGTGAAGACGTTGTACGCCTCCTCGTTGGAGAGCTTCGCCGGGGAGAACACCGAGATCTTTCCCTTCACCCTGTCGTCCATGATGAAGTTCTTCCCGGTCAGGTCGCTGACAAATTTCACCATAGTGGCGATATCCACGTCGGTGAAGTTCAGCACTACACCCTTGGCGAACACCAGGGGCGGTGCGGCGAGCAGGAACATGAGCATGGCTATGATGCGCGCACATCTTCTTTTCAAGAAAAACCCCCCACAAAGGCAGATAAAGGCAGATAAAGATAGAGATAAAGACTAATCGGAATGCATTTCCTTCAGTGCCAATACAATCTTGTTGATTTCCTGGTACAGCTGAGAAAGGCGGTCATCGAGTGAATCCGCTTCTTCGCTTTTAAGGTAACCGACCCTTTTGGAATATTCGAGGTGGCTTTGTGTTTCGGTTAAAGAGCCACGTGCATGATAATAAAAGTTGACCTTGTCAAGGAGATGCTTTCTACCATAAGCTTCGGCTATGTTGGCTGATATGCTCAAGGCCGACCGTCTAATCTGGGAAGTCAGTCCGTAATCTTCTTTCTTAGGAAGGTGTTCCGTGGCAGAGTAAACCTGCTCGGCCACCGCCATCGCGTGTTGCCAAACCGGCATATCCTTGAAGCTACGGTACATGGCATCCTCGGCGCTGATATTCTTGGCTTACCTCTTCCTCCCTGTCTTGCCTTGCCTTTCCTCAATCTTTATCTTTATCTTTATCTGTTTCACCTCTGCCTCACCTGATGTCGTAATTGAAAGTAGTCGGCTGCCCGTCGCGGATCAGGTCGAGTTTGATCCTGCTCTGCCCCTTGAGCGAGGCGAAGGACTGGATCGCCTTCTCAGGAGAATCGATCGGGAAGTCGTTCATCCTTAAAAGCACGTCGCCGTTTCTGATGCCGATGGTCCCGAAGATCCCCTGCGGCTTCACCTCGGAGGCGCGGAACCCCTCGACCTTACCGTCCTTCATGCTGGGCAAAAGGCGCGCGTCGGTCATGGCCTGCCCTATGTTGTCCAGCGCGGCGTTCAAGGCGCGCTGGTCCACGACGTAGTTGCCGGATCCGGTCGGCGCTGCCAGTCCGCCAGATGCGGCGGAGGGGAGGGCGGGTGCCGGTTGCGCCGCCGCTGCGGCTGCCGCGGTAGGCGTCAGGATCTTCACCCTCTTGCCGCCGATGAGGATCTCAGCCACGTCCTTTTTCACCGAAACGAGCGGGCCTGCGGAAAACACTGTCTCTCCCAGCCTGAACACCCGCTCCTCGTGGGTGGACCCCTTCTGCACCAGGGCAAAGCTTTCCCGGAAGGAGCCGACCGCCGTTCCCAGCAGGGTGAGGTCCCCGACCGACGGGGCGACGGGTGCTGCCGCCTGCCCCGGAGCCGCCGTCGGCTGCAGGATGGCGCTGAGCTTCCCTTGGGTCGCCTTGCCGAAGAGCGCGCGTTCCAGGATCGGCGCGAAAGCAAGCAGGTCCTGGACGTCTCCGGGGGCCTGGGCCGCAGCTTGCGCCTGTTTCTGGGCCGTCCTGGGATAAAGCCCGGAGATCTTGAAGCTGAGCAGGTCCGCGGCGATAAGTGCCGAGACCGCGATGAGCGCAAGGCCAAGCGATATGTTGAGGGGGAGAATCCAGCGCGGCATGAAAGACCCTTTGTCTGCTGAGTAGTTGAAGCTGTGCGAATATATTAGATGACTTTGAGTTATGCAACAAAAAAGGGGGCGCAATGGCGCCTCAGGATGCGTCGCGTGCGCCTTGCCGGCCCCTTCGGCACCGGACCGGAAGAAAGGTTAATTAATCTTCTGGAGTGCCCTTTCTAATCGGTGCGTCTGCAGTGTCAGCAAGAGCTGTGCCGCTGCGCCTGGAGCGGCTCCCGGTTCCATAACCTCTGCCTGTTGCGTCTTTTTTTCGAGAAGCGCTTCCATGAGCAGGTGTCAACTGTCGGAATTGGCCCATGAAGCCGCCTCCGTTTTTGACGCGAGACAGATCTTTGACGCCGCCGGCTCCGGTGGTTGCTGTCCGCTTCCCTGCTGTGCTACACTGCCCGAGCCCATCGAGCCGTCTCCGGAGAAAACGTATGAAGCCTGTCATCGTAACCGCATCGACCACGTTGGAACTCTCGGAGCTCATCGCCGGCACCTCCGCCATCGCCGTTACCGGCGTCGGCCACCTGCGGGTCTATCGCGCCAGCTATCGCGGAGTGGAGTTGGTCATCGCCGTAACCGGCATCGGCAAGGTGAACGCGGCGGCCGCGACCACGCTGTTGCTGGAGCGCTTCGGCGCAGAGCTGCTGATCAACACAGGGTGCGGGGGCGCGTTCCCCGGCTGCGGCCTCGGCGTAGGGGACCTGGCGATAGCTCAGAGCGAGACCCTCGCAGACGAGGGGGTGCAGACCCCTGACGGGTGGCGCGGCCTGGAGCTGATCGGCATCCCCGTATTCCAGGGGGATGGGAAGCGGATCTTCAACACCGTGCCGCTGGACCTGGACCTGGCCCGGGGGGCAGAGGCGCACGCCCGGGAGCTCGGCTATGCCGTTGCCGGCGGTCCCTTCCTCACCGTCTCCACCTGCAGCGGGAGCGCCCTCCAGGGACAGGAACTTTTGCGCCGCTTCCCGGGGGTTTGCGAGAACATGGAGGGAGGAGCCGTGGCGCAGGTGGCGCTTCCCTACGCGGTCCCGCTGCTCGAAGTGCGCGGCATCAGCAACTTGGTCGAGGACCGCGACCTCGCGCGCTGGGACCTGAAGCTCGCCGTCTCCCAGGCGCAGAAATTCCTCCTGGACTATCTGGAGCACCTGCCGCTATCTGTGTGACCACATTCGGCACGGCTTCTGGCCTCTCCGCATAGTCAAACCCCAGTTGCCACCGTATGACTTGATGTAAACCACCGCAGAAAAAATGCAACCTCCTCTTGCACTCCCGCCATAGAAACAGTATATTAAAAAGTTCAGATTCATCCCATAGTCAGACCTGTGACAGAGAATAGATGGAGCAATGCCAGAATGAACACTGTTGATACCAAGCAGATAGAGAAAAAATCGTCTCCGATACTGTCGCTGGGATTCTCTCCCTGTCCCAACGATACCTTCATCTTCGACGCGCTGGTTCACGGGAGGGTGGAATGCGGCTACGCCTTTAAAGAGCGGCTGGAGGACGTGGAGACACTGAACCGGATGGCGCTCTCGGCAACCCTGGACGTCTCCAAGGTTTCCTACCACCTGCTCGGCCACATCCTGGGCGACTACCTGCTCCTGAGAAGCGGCGGGGCGCTGGGGCGCGGCTGCGGACCCCTGCTGGTGGCGCGCGAAAAGCTCGATGCGGCAAGCCTCGCCGGCAAGAGGATCGCCCTCCCCGGGCGCTACACCACCGCGGCGCTGCTCTTGAGGCTCTTCAACCCGTCCCTCTCCGACTTCGTCTACCTCCCCTTCGATAAGATCATGGCGGCGGTAGCCGACGGCTCGGTGGCCGCCGGCGTCATCATTCACGAGTCCCGTTTCACCTACCAGGGGCATGGTCTGCAGAAGATCCTGGACCTGGGGCAGTGGTGGGAAGAGGAGACCGGGCACCCCATCCCTTTGGGAGGCATCGCGGCCCGGCGCGACCTGGGGAGGGAGACCCTCCTGGCGCTGGAGCAGGCGATCGCTGCGAGCGTCGAGCGCGCCTTCAAGTACCCGGCGGAAGCGCGACCCTATATCAGGGCCCACTCGCAGGAGATGAGCGACGAGGTCTGCGACGCCCATATCGGGCTCTACGTGAACGATTTTTCCCGGGGGCTGGGGAGCGAGGGAGAGGCCGCCGTACGGCTTTTGCTAGGGCGCGCCGAGGCGGCGGGGATCATCCCCCCCTTGCGGGAGCCGCTGCTGATCTGATCCCTGTGGGAGGGAATGGCTAAAGTTATCCTTTCCCGCTGTCGATACGTGGAAGCGGCAGTGCTGGCTGCCTGGAGGTCGGTTCGGATGTTAAAGACGTTGAAATTGAAGAAGGGGCATGCGCTGTTGGCGGCCGGTCTCTCCCTGCTGTTCTGGCTCGGGGACACATTTGTCGACGCCTATGTGTTCGGGAGGAGGTCGTTCGTCGACCAGCTACTGGCCCCCGAGCCGTTCGAGATATCCATGCGCATTTTCTACGCCACCCTGGCCGGTATCTTCTTCACCGGACTTTTCCAGCTCTGGGAAAAGGGGCGCAAGGTGGAAACGGCCCTGCGGCATTCCGACGATCTCTCCAAGATCTTCTTCGGCTCCTCCCGCGACGCCATCTGCGTGATCAAGACCGACACCCTCTCCGTCTCCGACGCCAACAGCGTTTTCGTGCAGAAATACGCGCTGAAGGACGCGCAGTCCGCCGGAAGCTTCCCCGAACTCCTTGCCCGCAACGGTCTCACGGACCAGGTGCTGGGGCAGCTCGCGGCCTGCGCCGGGGGCGCCGCCCCGGTCAGCTTCGAGATCAACTACCGCGGGGCAGATGGCGGCACCTGTTACGAGGAGGTCTCCATTCACCCGGTGGGCGAAATGCAGCAGGATGTGGAGACGGTGCTCTACGTGGCTAGGGACATCACGGTGCGCAGGCGCTCGCAGGAGATGCTGGTGGCCTCGGAGGCGAGGTACCGCGCCATCTTCGAGAACACCGGGACCGCGATGGCCATCATAGAGCCGGGAGGGATGCTGCAGACGGTGAACCGCGGCTTCGAGGCGGCCAGCGGGTACAGCCGCAGCGAGATCGAAGGGAAAAAGGTCTGGACCGATTTCGTCAAAAGCCCGGAGGGAGGCGTGCTCGACCGTGGAGCGGGCGCACAACGCCGCACCTTCGAGGCGCTGCTGGAGGATAAAACCGGCACGCAGCGCAGCATGGCCGGTAACTGGGCGCCCGTCGACGGGACCGAACAGGCTGTGCTGTCGCTGCTCGACATCAGTGCGAACAAGGAGGCGGAGGAGGAGCTCAGGAAGAGCCGGGCCACCCTCGCCGTCGCCCAGCGCATCGCCCGGCTCGGTAACTGGGACTGGGACCTCTGCACCAACTCGCTCAACTGGTCCGAGGAGATGTACCGCATTTTCGGGCTCGACCCGGCAGGATTCACCCCCACCTATGACTGGTTCCTGCAGGTGGTGCACCCGCAGGACCTGGAGCGCGTGGTTCGTTCGACGAACGACGCGATCTACAACAGCAAGCCCTACCAGATCGACTACCGTATCTTGCTCCCAAGCGGCGCCGCGCGAACCATCTCGGCCAGCGCCGAGGTGACCTACGACGCCCAGGGGAACCCGCTGCACATGGTGGGTACCAACCAGGACATCACTTGGCGCATCGAAGCGGAAGAGGCGCTCAGGAGCTCTGAGGAGAAGTTCTCCAAGGCTTTCCACGCAAGCCCCGACTCCATCGTCATCACCCGCGCCGCGGACGGAACCTACATCGACGTCAACGAGGCGTTCCAGGTGATCACCGGGTACTCGCGAGACGAGGTGATCGGCAAGAGTTCCACCGAGGTCGGGCTTTGGGCAGACCCCGATGCGCGCATGGTGATGCTGAAGCTTTTGAACCAGCACGAGCACGTACGCAACCTGGATGTCCGCTTCCGGGTGAAATCGGGGGAAGTCCGGGAGATGATCTGGTCTGCGGACGTCATCGAGTACGACGGGGAAGCCTGCCTGATCGCCATATCCCGCGACGTGACGGACCAGAGGCAGATGGAGAAGGAGCTTCTGGAGAGCGACGCCCGCCTCTACATGAAGCACGAGGAGCTGAAGAACGTCTTTCACCAGATGGAGGTGATCCGCCGCGAGTGGGAGGAGATCATGGACTGCATCAGCGACATGTTCATCCTCGCCGACCAGTTCGGCAAGATCCGCAGGTTCAATCGCGCCGTGGAGACCTTCACCGGCAAGGCGCACCGCGACATCGTGGGGAGGGACTGCGAAGCGTTCCTTAAAGAGCACGGCCTGGGGGCGCACCTTGCATCGCCGGACCTGG
This sequence comes from Citrifermentans bemidjiense Bem, assembly GCF_000020725.1. Classification (NCBI taxonomy): domain Bacteria; kingdom Pseudomonadati; phylum Thermodesulfobacteriota; class Desulfuromonadia; order Geobacterales; family Geobacteraceae; genus Citrifermentans; species Citrifermentans bemidjiense. The sequence continues at coordinate 721,444 of NC_011146.1, forward strand.
AGTTGCTGCACAAGGAAACGGGCAAATGGTTCGTGGTGAAGCGCCATGCCTTCCCGAACGCCGAAGTCGACGGCTCGTCGCGGGAGGTGGTTATCATTAACGAGACCACCAGCATACGGCGCAGGACGGGCCATGAGGCGCCACAAGCGGCAACAGAGGTTTCCGCTGCTAATTAGAAACCATCGGCAACTCGGCAGGTTAGGGCGCTGCGGGCTCCTGAAAGCTTGACTTAAGGCCGAGAGCGTGCTATACGGGAGCCTCGCCCAACAAAGGAGGTGCGCATGGCATCACCCGAGCAGAGCGGCAGGATGGTACGCATTTGCGCGTTCGTCTTGATGCTCTTCCCGATCCACACGCTTCCCCTGCTGGCTGCAGAACAAGTAGAAAAAACCGCTGTAGAGGCATCTGTTGGAAAAGTAGAACCGCAACAAAAATCGGTGGTGAACAAACTGGTAGGCATAGCGTCGTACTATGCCAGCAAGTTCCACGGGAGACGGACCACGTCCGGGGAAAGGTATCATCCTGAAAAGATGACCGCCGCCCATCACAGCCTCCCGCTGGGGACCAGGGTTCGGGTCAGGAACCTCGCCAACGATAAGGAAGTCACGGTTGTGATCAACGACCGCTGCCGCAAAAAAAGCGTACCGTTCATCGATCTGTCACGCGCTGCGGCAAGGAAACTGGGTTTTCTCGGTTCGGGGGTGACCAAGGTGGCCATCATCCCGCTCCCCGCGGAAGAGTCCTAGTAAAAATTCATACATCTGGGCGAACAGACGGAAAAGGCCGGGGCATAGTTCCCCGGCCTTTTCTCGTTCGTGCGTATGATTCCGCCAATGAAAAGTAGCCTGTCCCCCTTTTATTTAATCTTCCTTGCTCTTTTTCTTGGACTTTTTCTTTTTGGATTTCTTGGCGGGCTTGTCGTCGCTGTCCTTCTTGGATTTCTTCGCTTCCTTCCCTTTTTTACCCTTCTTCCCTTTCTTGGCCTTGCTCCCGTTGGAGGACTTGTGCTTGCGGTAGCTCCTGGGCTCGGGGTTGAACTCGTCCTTGATGTTGCTCAAAAGGACCTGGGCTTCTTCCAGTTCGGGGTCCGCCTTCCTCGCCGCTTCGAGCGACTCCTTTGCCTCGGCGATGTGGCCGTCCTTCATCTGGACCCGTCCCATGGCGTTCAGGGCCTTGGCGTGGTCGGGCTTCAGGGTCACCGCTTCCTTGTATTGGGCGGTGGCCGCGTCGTAATCCTTCTGGAATTCGTAGACCAGGCCTAGCTTGTAGTGCGCGTTCGGGTCGCTGGGTGAGAGATCCACTCCGTCCTTCAGGAGCTTGGCCAGGGCATCGTAGTTCTTGTTCTTGACGTAGATGGCGGTGAGGGCGGTGCGGACTTCCTGGTCGTCCTTTTTCAGCCTGAGCACTTCCTGGTATTCGGCGGCCGCCTCGTCGATCATGTTTCTTTTTCTCTGCAGGTTGGCGAGCTCGCGGTGGGCGTCCACCGACTCGCCGTCCAGCTTGATGGCTGCATGGTAGGCCTCGGCCGCGGCGTCAAGCTCTTTGCTGTTGACGTAGGCGCGCGCAAGCTTCAGCCGCAGCGCCGGGTCGGCGGGGTTTGTCTTGATGAGCGCCTGGTACTGTTCGAGGGCCTGGTTGAAGCTGCCGCGCAGCGTGTAGATGTCGGCCAGGCGCTGCCGCGCCTGCTGGTTGTCGGGGCTCGATGCCAGTACCTGGCGGTACTCGACCACCGCCTCGTCCAAGAGCGCCTTGCGCTCATAGATCCCGGCCAGGTTGAAATGGAGCTCGGGGTTCTCCGCCTTGTTTCTCAGCGCGTCGCGGTAGTACGACATCGCTTCATCCTCGCGTCCCACCGCGAGCAGGGTGTCGCCCAGGCGCTGCTGGGCCACCGCGTCGTCGGGCTCATCGGCCAGCCGCAGCCGGTACTCGCTGATGGCCATCTCGTATTCTTTGGCCAGGCGGTGCTTTTCAGCCAGCGCCATGTGGTCGACCTTGGGAAGTTCCTTCGGCTTCGAGCCGATGCCGGCGAGCCCCCGCTCGTAGTCGGCGCTCTTCGCGTCACCCTTGCGGGCGTATGCCTCGGCTAAGAGCCGGTGTGTCTCCTTGTTGGCCGGCTGGGCGATCGCCGCGAGCTTCAACTCGCTGACCGCCTTGTCGGCCTCGCCACGCTCCAAGAGAAGGGCGCCAAGGCCAAAGCGGGCCTGCGCGTTGTCGGGCTGCAAGACCAGGGCCCTGCGGTAGGCGTCCTCGGCCTTCTGCTTCTGCCCCGCAGCGTTGTAGGATGCAGCGATGCCCGTGTAAAGCGCCGCGTCGTCGGGGAAGGCGGCAATCGCCTCGTTGTAGTGGAAGATGGCGAGCAGGTGCATCTGCTTGTCCGCCATGACCCGGGCAAGCCCTGCGTGGTAGCGGGGGTCGCCGGCCTTAAGCCCCGCGGCAAGCTCCACGGCAGCTTCCTCGCCGGCTCCCTTCTGCAGGTGCAAAAGGCCCAGGTTCCCGCTGGCGGGATAGAATTCGGGGTCGAGGGAGAGGGTCTCGCGGTACTCGCTTATGGCGGCGTCGACATTGCCGCTTCTCTCGAAGGTGAGCCCCTTCAGGTAGTGTCCGGCAGGCCCGGTCGGGCAGAGTTCCGCCACCCGTTTCTCGGCTTCCTTCCTCTTCTGCTCGCCCGCTTGCGGGGAGAGCTCCATGATGATGCGCTTGGCGTCGCGGCAGGCGTTGCCCGAAGGAAACGGCCAGTTGAACCCGGTGGAGAACAGGGTCACCGCAAGAAGCGAGGATAGCGCTGCATATCTTTTCATGTATGGCCCTTTTGTTTTCGATGTTGTGGGAAGGCACCGGGAAGCTGGCGCCGACGTATTCCCGGCGAGCGGTGCCGGGCGCTGCGGGGACAGAGGGGGTCCCGTGAAGTTGGCGGATTATACACATCAGCACTATTAAATTCAATTGCAAATCGCCAATCATTAACGATGACGGAGCTTTGCGTCTGGAAACCCTTGCAAACAGTGGGGGGGTGTTAGGTTAGGGCGGATTACCTTGACTTTCATGATAAAGATGGTTAAATCTTCTGCACCCGGTCAGCCGTGGCCACCACGGGGGCCGGCCTTTTTGTATGTACTAAAGGCCCGGAGAACGTCCTGCCACCAGGGGCGTCCGGCCGCCTTGAGGGGCGTAATGGCGGTGATTCCCAAAGAACCGTTGGAGTGGCTGGGGCTGTTCCGCCAGCAGATGGACGAGATCTTCCGTTATCTCTCCACGCTGGAAGGGCGGGAAGGGTTCGGCGAGAAGGAGCACTCCCCCCTGGTGGATATCTATGAGACGGACAGTTCCTTCGTGGTCGAGGCGGAACTTCCCGGCTGCGACGTGCAGGACATCTCCCTGAGTATCTGCTGCTCCACCTTGGTCGTGGAAGGCTCCACCCGCGAGGGCGCGCTTTCCGGCGTCAACTACAGCTGCCTTGAGCGCTCTGCCGGCCGCTTCTGCCGGGCCATCGAACTCCCGCCGGGAGCCGATCTGGAGCGGGTCTCGGCACGCTACCGGCGGGGGCTGCTCACCGTGGTCATCCCGTGGTGCAAAGGGGAAAAGCCGCATATCCGGGAGATTCAGATAGAAGAGTAAGGAGAGGTACATGGAAAACAGGCAGGAGACCGAAGAACTTAATATACCGGATGTTCTGCCGCTGCTCCCGGTGAGGGACGTGGTTGTCTATCCCTACATGATTCTGCCGCTTTTCGTCGGTCGGGAGATCTCCATCAGCGCCGTCGATTACGCCCTTTCCAAGGACCGCATGATCTTCCTGGCGACCCAGAGGGACGTAGGCGACGAGGACCCGGCGCCGGAGGCGATCTACGAAGTAGGGACCGTGGCGATGATCATGCGCATGCTGAAGCTCCCGGACGGGAGGGTGAAGATCCTGGTTCAGGGGCTCACCAAGGCGCGGATCACCGAGTACCTGGCCGAGAAGCCCTTCTATTCCGTGCGCATCGACAGGATCGTGGAGCCGGCGCTGCAGGAGAACACCCTTGAGGCGGAGGCGCTGATCCGCACCGTGAAGGAAGAACTCGGGAAGATCGTGGCGCTCGGCAAGGCCGTCTCCCCCGAGGTGATGGTCATCGTCGAGAACATGCAGGAGCCCGGCTCCCTCGCCGACCTCGTCGCCAGCAACATCGGGCTCAAGGTCGAGGAGGCGCAGGGTCTTCTCGAGGTGATCGATCCCCTGGAGCGCCTGAAGCGGGTCAACGACCTCCTGAACAAGGAGAGCGAGCTCTTGAACATGCAGGCCCGCATCCAGTCTGCCGCCAAGGAGGAGATGGGGAAAAGCCAGCGCGAGTACTACCTGCGCGAGCAGCTGCGCGCCATCCAGCAGGAGCTTGGGGAGACCGACGCGAGGAGCGAGGAGATCGCCGAGCTCAGGAAGTCGATCGAGAGCGCCAAGATGCCGCAGCCGGTGGAGAAGGAGGCCCTGAAGCAGCTGGGGCGCCTGGAGCAGATGCACCCCGACGCCGCCGAGGCCGGGATGCTGCGCACCTTTCTCGACTGGATGGTGGACATCCCCTGGGGCAAATCGACCAAGGACTCCCTGGAGATCAACCGCGCCTCCGAGATCCTCAACGAGGACCACTACTTCCTGGAAAAGGTGAAGGAGCGCATCCTCGAGTTCCTGGCGGTGAGAAAGCTCAAGAAGAAGATGAAAGGACCCATCCTCTGCTTCGTCGGACCTCCGGGTGTGGGGAAGACCTCGTTAGGGAAGTCCATCGCCCGCGCCATGGGGAGGAAGTTCGTGCGCATCTCCCTGGGCGGCGTGCGCGACGAGGCCGAGATCCGCGGCCACCGCCGCACCTACGTGGGCGCCCTTCCGGGCCGGATCATCCAGGGGCTCAAGCAGGCCGGCTCCAACAACCCGGTCTTCATGCTGGACGAGCTGGACAAGCTAGGCTCCGATTTCCGCGGCGACCCCTCCTCGGCGCTTCTGGAGGTGCTCGACCCGGAGCAGAACAACAGCTTCTCGGACCACTACATAAACCTTCCCTTCAACCTCTCCAACGTGATGTTCATCGCCACGGCGAACCAGATGGACACCATCCCGGGGCCTTTGCGGGACAGGATGGAGGTGATCAACCTCTCCGGATACACCGAGGAGGAGAAGCTCGGCATCGCCAAACGCTATCTGGTGCCGCGGCAAGTGAAGGAAAACGGCATCACCGATGATATCGTCGCCTTCTCCGACGAGGCGCTTAGGACCGTGATCTCCAAGTACACCCGCGAGGCGGGGCTCAGGAACCTGGAGCGCGAGGTCGGCAGCATCTGCCGCAAGGTGGCCAGGAAGGTCGCGGAAGGAAAGGGCGAGCACTTCGCCATCAGTGCCGGGACCGTGGCCAAGTACCTGGGGCCGCCGAAGTTCCTGCGCGAAGAGGAGATGGAGAAGAACGAGGTAGGGGTGGTCACGGGGCTTGCCTGGACCCCGGTCGGAGGCGAGGTGCTCTTCGTCGAGGCGACCGTGATGAAAGGGAAAGGGGCGCTGACCTTGACCGGGCAGTTGGGGGACGTGATGAAGGAATCGGTGCAGGCCGCACTCTCCTACATCCGCTCGAAGACCGCCGACTTCGACATCCCGGAAGACTTCAACTCCACCACAGACATCCACGTCCACGTTCCGGCGGGAGCCATCCCCAAGGACGGCCCCTCGGCCGGGGTAACCATGGCGACCGCCCTGGTTTCGGCGCTGACGAAGATTCCGGTGAGAAAAGAAGTCGCCATGACCGGCGAAATCACGCTGCGCGGCAAGGTGCTCCCCATCGGAGGGCTCAAGGAGAAGATCCTCGCCGCTGCGCGGCTTGGCGTCACCACCGTGGTGATCCCGGTGCAGAACCAGAAGGACCTGGAAGACGTGCCGAAGACCATCCTCAAGAAGCTGAAGATCGTCCCCGCGTCCAACATCGACGAAGTCCTCGCCGTGGCGCTGGAGATCTATCCCCCTCGGGCGGCCTCGAAGCCCAAGCCCTCCAAGACCGAGCCCCCGAAGAGCAAGGTTGCCCGACGGGTCACCGTTCCCCCCACCGGGGTGAGGGGCAAGGCTTGAGACTGGCGGAACTGGGCGAATTCGGCCTGATCGACCGCATCAAGAAAAATGTCGCCGCGTCCCCCTCGGTGCTTCTAGGCATCGGGGATGACGCGGCGGCTCTCGTTCCTGCTCCGGAATGTGTCACCCTGATCACCTGCGACATGCTTCTCGAGTCTGTCCACTTCGACCTCTCCTTTTGCGACCCGGAAAGCCTCGGCAGAAAATCCCTTTCGGTGAATCTCTCGGACCTGGCGGCGATGGGTGCCCACCCACGCCAGTTCCTGCTCGGCATCGCCCTCGGGAAGGAAGTCCCGATCGAGTTCATGGACCGCTTCATGGCGGGGGTGCTGGAGCAGGCCGAGCGCTTCGGCGCCACCCTGGTAGGGGGCGACACCTGCGCCTCCAAGGGGGGGATAGCCATCTCCATCACGGCCTTGGGCGAGCAGCGCCCGGAGCTGGTGCTGAAGCGAAGCGGCGCGCGTCCGGGGGACCTCATCTGCCTATCCGGTACGGTGGGCGACGCAGCGGCGGGGCTTGTGGCGCTTCGACAAGGGGTGCGGGAAGGTTTTCTGGTGTCGCGCCAGCTCGACCCGACCCCCAGGGTTGCCGCCGGGGTGGCGCTCGCCGAAGGCGGGCTCGCCACTGCGATGATCGACGTAAGTGACGGTGTTTTGGGGGATTTGGGGCACATCCGCGAGATGTCCGGGGTGGGCGCCAGGCTTGAACTCGCCAAGCTGCCGCTTTCGGACGAGTACCGGGCCGCCTGCGGCGACGACCCGTATGCGCTGGCGCTTTCGGGAGGGGAGGACTACGAGCTTTTGTTCTGTATCGCCCCGGGAAAGAGGGGGGAGGTGGAGGCGCTTTTCGCTAAGCTGGCGCTTAGGCTTTCGGTGATCGGCGAGATTACCGCCACCCCGGAAGTAAAGCTCGTCACCCCCGGTGGGGGCGTCTACGCCCCGGGCCACGGCGGCTTCGACCATTTCGGGTAAAGGCAGTTTTTTCTATTCGCCGCAGATTTTCACCGCGACGCGGCGCTCCCTGGGGCCGTCGAACTCGCAGAAGTAAAGCACCTGCCAGGTTCCCAAAAGAAGCTTCCCCCGGTCCACCAGGAGCCGCTCCGAGCTCCCGATCATGCTCGCTTTCACGTGCGCCGCGGAGTTCCCTTCGGCGTGGGTGAAGTAGTGCGCGTCCGGCACCAGCCGGTCCAGGCAGTTGCTGATGTCGCGCTTGACCGCCGGGTCGGCCCCTTCGTTGACCGTGACGGCCGCCGTCGTGTGGAGGACAAAGATCTCGCAGCATCCGCTGCCGATACTGGAAGCGGCGATGAGATCCTCCACCCGCGCCGTGATGTCGATCAGCTCGGTCCTCTCCCTGCTCTTCAGCGTCAGGTAATGTATCATCCTCACCCTCCCTAGCCCCTGCTTAGCGGCCTTTGCCAGCCCCTAGTCCCCAGTCCCTAGCCCCTGCCTAACGGTCCTTCTTGAAAAAGTTGTTCCTCATCTTGCCGAGATACTTGTTGAGCGGGTTGGTGCGGGCCAGGAAGGGTAGCACCGGCTTGTCGCGCTGCCCCAGGGCCTGCAGGATCCTGGTGATGCCGGCGTGGCGCCCGACCCTGAGCCCGAGGTTGAAGATGCGCACCGCCTCCTTTTTGCGCCCGGAGATCAGGTAGATGGTTCCCAGCCGCAGGAAGTGGTTCGGGTTCCTTGGCTCGCTCCTGATCGCCTCCTGGCACAGGGCCACCCCCGCCTTGTCGTTGCCGGTGTAGTGTGTGAGCGCCAGTGCGAACTGCGAAAGGTGCTCGGGCGAGCGCTTTTGGTCCAGTGCTGCCCGCAGGAGCCTGAACGCCACGGCGAAGTTCCTTGTCTGTAGCGCCTCGGATCCCTGCCGGTACAACTCTTCGGCATCGGTTTCGCCGACCTTCCCGCCGGTACCCGCCTGTAGGTAATTTTCGGATCTGCTCATGTCCCCGCCCCCGGTTTCCGATGGCCCCGCAGCCGGCAAGGCAACACGCCCCGCTGCGTTAGGATTGTAAACTATAGCATTTAATCTTGGTAAAAACAGCACTGGCGCGGGGTCGCGCCGGGCCCGGCGCGCTTTTAGCTCATGAGCGGCCGGGGTTGAAAAAAATAAGGAATTGTGCTCTAATCCCACGCTGTGGAAGAGCGCGCCTACATAGGGTTGGGGAGCAACCTCGGCGACCGCGAGCTGAAGCTACTGATGGCCGTCGCCGAACTGGGGAAGCTCCCCGGAACGCGGGTCACCGGCGTGTCCCAGTTCTACGAGACCGAGCCCGTGGGGGGCGTTCCCCAGGACAACTTCTACAACGCCGTGGCGCGCATTGAAACGACACTCTCTCCTTTCCTGCTCCTGGACGAGTTGAAGCGGGTGGAGACCGAAGTCTTCCAGCGCAAGCCTTCAGAGCGCTGGGGCGCCCGCAGCATGGACCTGGACATCCTCCTCTACGGGGAGCTGGTGCTCGACTCGGACCGGCTCACCATTCCGCACCCGCGCCTGGCGGAGCGGCGTTTCGCGCTGCAGCCGCTGGCCGACCTCGCCCCCGACCTAGTGTATCCCGTCACAGGCAAAACCGTCTCGCAGCTTTTGGCTGCACTTACCGCCACCGAGAAGGTGGTCAAGCTTTAGGGGGAAGGTGTGAAGATACTGATCTGGGTGCTCCTTGGCTACCTCGCCTACCGGATGCTCAAGGGGAAGTCCGAGGCGAAGATCGCCAAAAAGGAACCGGCCGCGGCGGAGACCTTCCAGGATCCGGTTTGCGGCGTGTATATATCGGAGGCCGACGCGGTGGTCGGCAATCTGGCAGGAAGACGCTATCACTTCTGCTCCATGGACTGCCTCAGGCGGTTCGAGCAGATTCAGCAGCAGAGGTAACAACAAACCAAGCGGAGGAAAGATGAAGTTTTTTATCGACACAGCGGACGTTAAGGAAATTCGGGAGGCAAACGAGCTCGGGCTGGTGGACGGTGTGACCACCAATCCGTCCCTGATCGCCAAAAGCGGCCGGCGCTTCGAAGAAGTCATCAAGGAAATCACCGGGATCGTGGACGGCCCCATCTCGGCGGAAGTGATCTCCCTCGAGCACGACGGCATGATCGCCGAGGCGACCGAGCTGGCGAAGATCCACCCGAACATCGTCATCAAGCTGCCGATGACCCCGGAAGGTCTCAAAGCCACGAAGACCCTCTACAAGCGCGGGATCAAGACCAACGTGACGCTGATCTTCACCCCGATGCAGGCACTTCTGGCCGCCAAAGCCGGCGCCACCTACGTCTCCCCGTTCGTGGGGAGGCTGGACGACATCTCCCAGAACGGCATGGGGATCATCCAGGAAATCAGGACCATTTTCGACAACTACGGCATGGACGCCGAGATCATCGTGGCCAGCATCAGGAACCCGATCCACGTGCTCGACTCCGCGCTGATCGGCGCCGACGTCTGCACCATCCCGTACTCCGTGATGCTGCAGCTCGCCAAGCACCCGCTGACCGACGCCGGGATCAAGAAGTTCCTCGAAGACTGGGAGAAGGTTCCCAAGTAGCCGCAACCGAAAAAGGGGACAGGCTACTTTTTGAAAACAAAAAGTAGCCTGTCCCCCTTTTACAGAAAATGTGCCAATGGGGGCGGGTCCTGGACCCGCCCTTGTTTTACCCGGGTTACTTGGGCTGGGCTTCGCCGGCGCCGCAGTTGCCGTTTCTGCGCTGCCACCAGACGTAGACGGCGATCAGAAGGGCGCTCACAACCACCACGCCGAGAACGGCCTGGTGCGAGTACTTCATGATCAGCTCCTGATTGCTGCCGATGACGTAGCCGATGACGGTGAGAACGGTGCACCAGATGCCGGCGCCGAGCAGGGTGTAGAGGGAGAACCTCAGGTGGTTCATGCCCGAAAGCCCCGCCGGGAGCGAGATGAGGTGCCTGACCACCGGCAGGAGCCTACCTATGAAGGTCGAGATCTCGCCGTGCTTCAGGAAGAATTTCTCCACCTTGGCGAACTTCTCCTCGGTGATGAAGACGTACTTTCCGTACTTGAGCACCAGGGGGCGCCCCAGGTAATGCGCGGCGTAATAGTTCGCGTAGGCGCCGATCAGGCTCCCCGCGGTGCCGCAGAGTATCGCCAAGGCCATGTTCATCTGTCCCTGCTGGGCCAGGTACCCTGCCGGGGGCATCACCAGCTCGCTGGGGATGGGGATGATGGAACTTTCCATCGCCATCAGGAGGAATATGCCGGGATACCCCAGCGCCCCGATGGTCTGTAACAGCCAATCCACTACTGCATGCATTTCTCGCTCTCCTTTTCGCTTTCTGCGCGGCGTCATTCTATTACAGATCGCGGCAAAAAGACGACTAAATTAATCTGTTCTTCCGAAGCCGCCGGACTTTTTATCACCCAAGGGGACCATGGAAAAAGAAATCTACGTAATCGGCCACAAGAATCCCGACACCGACTCGGTCGCCTCGGCCATAGCCTATGCCCGCTTGAAACGTGAGCTGGGCGAGGAGAGGGTAACCGCAGCCATGGCCGGCGGTCTTAACCCGCAGACCACCTGGCTTCTTTCCCGGCTTGGGATCAAGGCGCCGCTTTATCTGGCCGACGTGCATCCCAAGGTGCGCGACGTGATCCAGCGGACCCCGGTCACGGTGCAGGAGGCGGCGCCGCTTCTGACCGCCCTGGAGCTCTTCCACCACCACGGCATCAGGATTCTGCCGGTCCTGGACCAGCGGGGGGCGCCGACCGGGGTGATACCGCTTTTGAAGATCGCGGAGCGCTCGCTTGCGACCGGACCGGCGTCGCTACGGCTCGTCACCGCGTCGCTCGATTCGCTCGCCGCCTGCCTCGAAGCGAGCTTTCTCGCCGGCTCCGGTGAAGCCGCGGTGGAGACGCTACACCTTTTCGTCGGGGCCATGGCGGAGGAGTCCTTCAACGCCAAGATAGCAGGGTTCGACCCGGTGAACCTCGTGGTGGTTACCGGCGACAGGCGCTCGATCCAGCTCTCGGCGATCGAGCGGGGAGTGCGCCTTCTGGTCGTAACCGGCGGGCTCGCCGTGGACGAGGAGGTGGTGCGCCTGGCCGCGGAAAACGGGGTGGCGCTTTTGTCCACGCCGCTCGACACCGCGGCGACCGTGTCGCGGGCCAGGCTCGCGACCCCGGCCGGACACCTCGCCGAGCCCGGTTTCGAGAGCGTCACCGTGGGGGCGCCGCTCGGGCGCCTCAGGGAGAAGCTCCTGCACTCGGGGGAGACCGCCGTGCTGGTCCTCGAGGAGGACGGAACCCTTGCCGGCGTCGCCACCAAGTCGTCGCTCTTCGCGCCGCTCCCTTACGCGCTGATACTGGTGGACCACAACGAGCTCTCGCAGTCGGTGCCGGGGGCGGAGGATCTGGAGATCCTGGAGGTCGTCGACCACCACAAGCTGGGGAACCCCCCTACCAGCAACCCCATCCCCTTCATCACGGCCCCGGTGGGGAGCACCTGCACCATCGTCGCCTCTCTTTACGAGGAGCACCGGGTGACGCCCCCCTCCGACATCGCGGCGCTTCTTTTGGCGGGGATACTATCCGACACCGTCATCCTCAAGTCCCCGACCACCACCGGCAGGGACCGCGACGCAGTTTCGAGGTTAGCCGCGCTGGCGGGGCTCGACTGGCAGGCGTTCGGCGCCGAGATCTTCGCCGCCTCGGGGGCGCTCTCCGGCTACGGGAGCCCCGACCGCGTGGTCGTCTCCGACTTCAAGCTCTTCAACCAGGGGGAGATCCGCTTCGGCGTGGGTCAGGTCGAGGTGTTCGGCTTTGCCGAGTTCGAGGAGATGAAGGCGGATCTCAGGGGAGCGCTCGCCTCCCTGCGCGAGAAGGAGGGGCTGGAAGTCGCGGGGCTCATGGTCACCGACATCTCCAGCGAGAGCACCATGTTCCTCATGGAGGGGGGGCAGGGGTACAGCCGCTTCATGGGGTACCCCCAGCCCGAGCCGCAGGTATTCGAGATGAAAGGGGTCATGTCGCGCAAGAAACAGCTGGTGCCGCACCTGATCAAGGTGCTGGGGGGACGCTAACATGGGCGGATCTTTTCTGGAGCGGGTGGCGCATGAGGTGCTGATCGGCGACGGCGCCATAGGGACCATGCTTTATGCGAAGGGCGTGGCGCTAGACGCCAACTTCGAGCACCTGAACCTGGTGCGGCCGCAACTGGTGCTCGACCTGCACGCCGAGTACCTGGCGGCGGGAGCGCAGGTGATCGAGACCAACACCTTCGGCGCCAACTACGCCAAGCTCTCCGCCATCGGCATCGGCGGCAAGGTGGCCGACATCAACCGCCAGGGGGCGATCCTCGCCCGCCGCGCCGCTAAGGTGCGCGACGTCTTCGTCGCCGGTTCCATGGGACCCATGGGTCGCGGCAAGCAGGAGATGAGCGCCGACCAGGTGCGCGACTCCTTCCGCCTCCAGGCAGCGGCCCTCGCCGAGGGCGGCGTGGATCTCCTCATCCTGGAAACCTTCTCCGAACTGGACGAGCTGGAAACGGCGCTCTCTGCTGCCCGCGAGACCGGGCTCCCCGTGGTGGCGAACCTTGCCTTCGGGGAAGGTTCGAGGCTTGCCGGCGGCATCGAGGCCGAGGACGCGGCTCTGAGACTCGCCGCGGCCGGCGCGAGCCTCGTGGGCGCCAACTGCGGCGCCGGCCCCCTGGAGCTCCTCGCCACCCTGAAGCGGATCGCTGCGGTCACGGACCTTCCCCTGGCCGCCTACCCCAACTCCGGCTTCCCCGAATACGTCGACGGGCGTTACATCTACCGGACCACCCCCGACTACTTCGCCGCCCGGGCCGAGGAAATGGTCGCGGCAGGCGCCGTCTTGGTGGGAGGGTGCTGCGGCACCACCCCTGAGCATATCCGGGTCATGGCACAGCGCCTTAAGGGAGCCCGTCCCGCAGCGCGCGTAGCCGTCGGCGCCGTGAGCCGCACCCCCGCCTCGGAAAAGGCCAAGACTGCAGCCTCCGGTTTTCTCGACCTCTGGGGGAAGGAGATGGTGGTCACCGTCGAGCTTGACCCACCGAAGGGGCTCGACTGCAGCAGGATACTGGCCGGGAGCCGCGCACTCAAAGAGGCCGGTGCCGACGCCATCAACCTCGCCGAAAACCCGCTGGCGCGCGTGCGCATGGGGAACCTGGCGCTCGCCTCCCTGATCCGGCGCGATGTCGGGATCGAGGTCATCGCCCATATCACCTGCCGCGACCGCAACTTGATCGGGCTTCAATCCGACCTGATGGGGGCGAGCCTTCTGGGAGTGAGCTCCATCCTCGCCGTAACCGGTGACCCGGCGAGCCTCGGCGAGGAGGCCGGCGCCTCCTCCGTCTTCGACCTCAACTCCTTCACGCTGATCAAGCTCTTGAGCGACCTGAACCGCGGCGTCAACGCGCTGGGAAACCCCATCGGCGCCGGCACCGGATTCACCATCGGCGCCGCCTTCAATCCCAACACCCAGAAGATGGAGGTGCAGGTGGCGCGGCTCGCGAAGAAGGTGGCCAACGGCGCCTGCTTCGCCCAGACCCAGCCCATCTACGACCTGGAGCGGTTCGAGCAGATGATGGAGCAGACCGCGCACCTGGGGATACCTATCCTACCCGGCGTGCTCCCCTTGGTGAGCGGCCGCAACGCCGAATTCCTGCACAACGAAGTCCCCGGCATCACCATTCCTGACGGCATAAGGGCTCGGATGGCGGGTAAGACGGGGGAGGAAGGGGTACGCGAGGGGCTGGCCATCGCCCGCGAATTCATCGAGGCGACTATGGGGAGGGTGGGTGGATTCTACCTGATACCCCCCTTCGGGAAGTACGAGATCGCCGTAGAGTTGGTGAAGTTCATAAAATCAAGGGCGGAACACAGAGGTCACTGAGGTCACAGAGGAAGGCGAAAAACTTTTGGTTTAACCCAAAAACGCCTTTGCTTTTGGATTTTCCTCTGTGTACCTCTGTGTCCTCTGTGGTGAGTGCCTTTAAAGTTAGCCGTATTTGACATGCATCAATTTATTACCGGACAAAGGAGCAGATGATGACTGAAGCTATGACCAAGAAAGATATCCCCACTAAAGGCGCGATCCTCCAGCGCGACCGCGAAACCTACGCCATCGCGCCGCACATTCCGGGCGGCTTCACCGACACGGCGACGCTCAGGAAGATCTGCGACGTGGCGGACAAGTACAACCTGGCTCTCAAAATCACCTCGGCGCAGCGTATCGCCATGATCGGCGCCAAGGAAGAAGAGCTGGACGCCATCTGGAGCGACTTGGCGCAGAACCCCGGCGCGGCCATCGGTCTTTGCGTCAGGAGCGTCAAGGTCTGCCCGGGCACCCAGCACTGCAAGAGGGCGGTACTCGATTCCGCGTCGCTCGGCCTCAAGCTGGACCGGATCTACCACGCCATGGAACTTCCCAACAAGATGAAGATGGGGGTCTCCGGCTGCCTCCTTTCCTGCTCGGAGTCGGGCGTGAAGGACATCGGCATCGTCGGGCACAACAAGGGCTGGCGCATCTTCGTAGGCGGCAACGCCGGCCCCAGGCCGCGCCTGGGCGAAATGCTGGTGGACAACGTGCAGAGCGAGGAAGAGGTGCTGGAGATCGTCGCCAAGGTGGTCGATTTTTACAAGAACGATCCGCAGCAGGGGCGCATCGGCAAGCTGGTAGAGGAGATGGGGATAGAGGCTTTCCGTGCCAAGGTCCTGGGAACCGCTGCCGCAGCGGCAGGGAGCGCCAAGTAATATGGACGCAAGTACGCAGGATCAGGCGCTCTCCGCGGGAGGTTGCCGTGGCGCTTATTGAGGACGCCGCCTTCACCCGGATCAAGAACCGGGTGGGGAAGGCCATAGCGGAGTTCGACCTGATCTCCGAGGGGGACCGGGTCGCGGTGGCGGTATCGGGGGGGAAGGATTCCTACACCATGCTGCACATGCTGGAGACCCTGAGAAGGCGCGCGCCGGTACGCTACGAGCTGGTGGCGATCAACATCGACTCCGGCTACCGCGGCTACCGCGCCGACATCATCGAGGAGCACCTGCGCGAGCACGGCTTCACCTATCACATGGAGAAGACCGACCACTACGACATCATCTCCGAGAAGCGGCGCCCCAATTCCTCGTACTGCTCCATCTGCGCCAGGCTGAAGCGGGGGACGCTCTACACCCTGGCCCAGCAGTACGGCTGCAACAAGCTCGCGCTCGGGCACCACATGGATGACTTCATCGAGACCCTGCTCCTGAACCAGTTCTTCGTAGGCTCCCTGAAGGCGATGGCCCCGAGCATGCTGGCCGACAACGGCGTCACCACCGTGATCAGGCCTTTGGTTTACGTGCCGGAGAAGGAGATAATCCCGTTCTCGCGCAACAACCGCTTCCCCGTGGTCTGCTGCTGTTGCCCGGTCTGCGGCACCGCCGACCTGCAGCGAAAGAAGATGAAAGAGTTGCTGGAGACCTTGGAGCGGGACAACCCCCTGGTGAAGAAGAGCCTTTTGACCGCGCTCTCCAACGTGCATCCGCGCCATTTGCTGGACAAGGGGTTGACTAGGAAGCCTTCCTGACGCAGATCGGCGACGATGTCCTTCACCGTCAGGTAGCCGCAGTAGATAACTATGGGAACTGCTCCTATGACCATCGGTTCCATGTTTGCCACCTCCATCCTTTGATGATGCAACCATATCAGGTGGTAGTGACAAAATAAGTCGCAAATGTTTTCCCTCCCCAAGAGAGTCGGGTGAGGGCGGCGCCATGTTAGTTAATGCCAGGCAGCTGGCTCTATATCGGTAGTGAAGGTGAGGAAATGGCTGAAAAAAAAGTACAACAGGTAAGAATCGCGGTTCAGTGGGGCTTTCTTCTTTTTTCCCTCTACCTTGGGGTGACCTTCTACCGCTTCGTGCAGCACTTCCGCTCCGGCGGCGCGACCCCCTTCGTGGAGCGCCCGGACGGGGTCGAGGCCTTCCTCCCCATCTCCGGCCTGGTCAGCCTCAAGGGGTGGCTCACCTCGGGTTCCATCAACCCGGTCCATCCCGCGGCGCTGGTGGTCCTTTTAGCCGTCATCGCGGTGTCCGTCCTTCTGAAGCGCTCCTTCTGTTCCTGGATCTGCCCGGTTTCTACTATCACCGAGCTCTGCTGGAAGGTTGGGCACAAGATCTTCGGGCGCAACTACCGCGTCTGGCTCTGGCTGGACTGGCTCCTGCGCCCCATCAAGTACCTGCTGGTCCTCTTCTTCCTCTTCTCGATCCTGGTGTTGATGGCGCCGGACAGCGTCGCCTCCTTCATCCTTTCCGACTACAACAAGACGGCCGACGTGAAGATGCTCGACTTCTTCCTGAACCTGTCGGGGCTGCCGCTGGCTTTCATCTCCGGGTTCCTGCTTTTGTCCTTCTTTTTCCGCAACCCGTTCTGCCGCTTTTTCTGCCCGTACGGCGCGCTCTTGGCGGTGCTCTCCCGCCTCGCCCCGGCCAAGGTGGAAAGGATGCAGAGCGCCTGCATCTCGTGCGGCAACTGCAACAAGGCCTGCCCGTCCCATCTCGACGTGATGAACGCTAAGCGGGTCTGCTCCGAGGAGTGCATCGGCTGCCTGCGTTGCGTGAGTTCCTGCCCGAAACCCGAGGCGCTGCAGGTGCGTCTCAAGGGAGGGAAGGTGGTTCCCGGCATGGTGTTCGCGGCCCTCGTGGTAGTGATCTTCGTGGGGGGGACCCTGGTAGGGAGGGTGGCCGGGCACTGGCACAGCGAGATACCCAAGTCCGACTACCAGAGACTGATCAACAACGGCCCGCCGATAGAGCATCCGTGAGTCCCCCCCCTTGACGGGAGGGGGGATTACACTGCATAAAACAAAAGAGGGGACGGTATCGCTACCGTCCCCTCTTCTTTATTCAATCTTTAAAGCCTTTCCTCAGATTCTCCTCTGTGAACCTCTGTGTCCTCTGTGGTGAAAGCCTTTAGTCCTTATTACCCTTCCTCTTCCTCGCCCAGCGCGATCTCGCGGTAGGCGCGGTCCTCTTCGAAGCGTTTGGTCTGTGCCTGCTGCTTCTCGAGGTCTGCCTTGCACTTGACGCAGTGCCGTGCAAAGGGAACGATCTTCAGCCGCCCGATGGGAATTTCCTCCTCGCACTCTTCGCAGATGCCGTACTCTCCTTCTTCGAGCCGCAGCAGCGCTTCGTCGATATGGCGCAGCTTTTCACGCTCCCTGTCCCCCAGCAAAAGGCCGAGTTCACGGTCGCGCTCGCTGGAAGCCTGATCGTAGATATCCCCGCTCGGTTCGTTAACGGGAACGTCTGAACCAGACTTCACAGTCTTGTTGATCTCTTTAAGCGTCTCCTCTTTCATTTTGAGGAGCATCGCTTTCATTTCTTCCGGTTTTTCTGTCATGTAAAAATACACTCCGTACTGTTGGTGTCCCTCAAAGCGACGCAATAATACAGCAATAGGGGTTCATGTCAAGTAGAAAGCCTAGTCTACGATTTCACCTATCAAGTCGTAATCAGAGGAATCAGTAATCTTCAATCTCACTATGTCACCGACGTTGGCATTACCTGCAGTGATATACACCAGACCATCGACATCAGGTGCTTGCCGTGAGGAACGACCTTTGAGCAAGAGCTCAGTTTCTTCGCTGTAACCTTCAACTAATACGTCCTCTTCACTGTCAACCAAGGTCCTATTGTGCTTGAAGGAAACGCGTGCCTGGGTCCGCATCAGCTTCTTGTGGCGCTCCCTCTTGATCCGCTCGGACACCTGGTCCGGCATCTCCGCCGCAGGGGTCCCATCCTCCCTGGAGTAGCAGAAGACCCCGAGGCGATCGAAGCGGGTCTGCTCGACGAACTGCAAGAGCTTCTTGAAGTCGTCGGTGGTCTCGCCCGGGAAGCCGACGATGAGCGAGGTCCTGATGGCGATGTCCGGTATCTCGCGGCGCAGCTTGGAGATCAGGGTCCTGATCTCGGCCTCGCCGCTTCTGCGTTTCATGTTGGAGAGCACCGGGTCGCTGATGTGCTGGATGGGGAGGTCGAGGTACTTGCAGACCTTGGGCTCCTCCTTGATGAGCTGGATCAGCGAGTCGGTCACCCCGTCGGGATAGGCGTACAAAAGCCTGATCCACTTGAGCTTCTCCATCTTGACCAGTTCCTTGATCAGAAGCTCCAGGCTCGGTTTTCCCTCCAGGTCGCGGCCGTAGGCGGTGATGTCCTGGGCGATCAGGTTCAGCTCCTTGACCCCTCCCTCGACCAGCGCCTTCGCCTCGGCCAGAAGCGTCGCCAGCGGGCGCGAGCGGTGGCCGCCGCGCAGAGACGGGATGACGCAGTAAGAGCAGTTGTTGGAGCATCCCTCGGCTATCTTCAGATAGGCCGTGTAGTGCGGCGACGACTGAAGCCGCGGGACCTCGTCGTTGTAGACGAAGTTGGGATCCCCGGTGTAGCAGAGCTGCTCCTCGGTCTGCTTCTTCTCGGCGATGATCTCCGCGATGCGCGGGTAGTCGCCGGTACCGATGAAGATGTCGACCTCGGGGAGCTCCTTGGCGAGTTCCTGCTGGTAGCGCTGGGGGAGGCAGCCGGTGACGATGAGCAGCTTGCAGCGTGCGTCATGCTTCCTGTCGGCCAGGTCCAGGATGGTGTCGATGCTCTCCTGTTTCGCCTCTTTTATGAAGGAGCAGGTGTTGACCACGATGATATCCGCCTGGGTCTCGTCGGTGGTAACCTCGTACTCGTCCTGCGACAGGTAGCCGAGCATCACCTCGGCATCCACCAGGTTCTTCGGGCAGCCCAGGCTCACCAGGCTCACTTTTTCCTTAGTCTTCTCGCTCAAAAAAAACCTCTCTTGCTTTTCTAGCTTCTGAAGTTCACGAACTGCATATCGATGTCGAGGTCCTTCCCTTTAAGCACCCGGATCACCTCCTGCAGGTCGTCTATGTTCTTTCCGGTGACACGGAGCTGGTCGTCCTGGATCTGGCTTTGCACCTTGAGCTTGGTCTCCTTGATGACCTGACCGATCTCCTTCGCCTTCTCCTTGGAGATCCCCACCTGCAGGGTGATGATCTGGCGCACCATGCTGCCGGAGGCCTGCTCCGCCTTGCCGTACTGCAGCGACTTGGGGGAGATGTTGCGTTTGATGAACTTGGACTGCAGTATGTCGATGACCGCCTTCAGTTTGAAGTCGTCGTCGGCCAGCACCTTGATGTTTTCCTTCTCCAGGGTCACTTCGCACTTCGACCCCTTGAAGTCATAGCGCTGTGCGATCTCCTTCACAGTCTGGTTGATGGCGTTGTCGACCTCCTGCATGTCGACCTTGGATACGATGTCGAACGATGGCATAGAACCCCCTAGAATCAGATAGAGATAAAGATAAAGATAAAGGTGAACCAACCCCCTAGAATCAGATAGAGATAAAGGTAAAGATAAAGGTGAACCAATCTGGTGAGTATCTGCTTTTTAGGCCTTTCCTCTATCTTTATCTCTATCTCTATCTGAGTTTTTTAGCCTTTCCTCAATCTTTATCTCTATCTCTATCTGTTTTTTCAATCTTTATCTGTTTTTTACGATTTCAACCCCCGCGGGGACCTTGAAGCTGAACTTGCTGTCGGAGATCCCGCGGTTGGTCTTGATGCCGCTGAAATCCATTCTGGTGCTGTTTCCCGCTTGGTCGACTACGGTGGAGGAGACGACGGGGAACGGAGTCCCGGGGCGCCCCTTGGAGATGAAGGTTTCCACCGCCTTGCCGTCGATAACCAGGATGAGCTTCGCCATGGCCGGGCTTTTCCTGTTGGGGATCAGCTCCAGTTGGTAGTTCCCGTTTTTGTCGCGCTGCTGGTCGGCAAAGCTGATCTTGAAGTCCCTCGACACCTGCCCCAGTCCTGCCAGGTAGTTCATGGCGATGCCGTTCCCCGCCTCGAAAAGATGGGCCAGGTCCATGATCATCACCTGTTTCTGGTCCGGGATGTAATACCAGACGGTCTTGCCGTTGGAGACGATCTGCTGCTTGGGCTTGGTGTAGTTGAAGCGGAACATGGAGTCTTTTCCGCCCCCCTTCTTGATCAGAAGCTCGCCCCCACCCTTCTCCTCGCGACGCATCGCCCTGATGAGGCTGCGCTGGCTGAAATCGGCCTGCAGGTCGTTGAGGCCAGCGTAACCCTGCTCCAGGGTCCGGACCACCTGCGAAAGTTCGGCTGCAAACGACATCGTTGCGGAAAGCGCAACCAGCGCCATGACTAGCATCGAAACTCTGATCAATTTCATGTCGACCTCTGAAAGTAGTGAAGGTCTCGGGCAAGGGCTCGGGACCTTTCTGTGTGTTGCTGTGGCAGCGATTTGACCGGGCATTCTGACACACAACCCGATGGCGCGCAACCATTTCATTATGTTTACAGCGCCGCCAGCATCGCCTCCAGCGAGGAGGCGGCCGGTACCAGGAAGATGCTCCCGCCGCAGCAGGCGTCGTCGACGGAGAACATGGCGTCGATCATGACGATGCTCTCGCTTTCGCCTCCCTGCTCCTGGATCCGCGCGAAGAATTCGTCGCTTCCGCTCACCAGGGTCGGGACCGAGGGGAGCAGCGTCATCTTGAGCGTGTTTCCCAGGGCGTTCAGGCAGGCCGATGCGAGGATGTTGCCGACCTCCATCAGGGTCGCACGCTCCAGCTCCGAGAGCGGTGCTTCGGGATTTGGCGCCTTCCCCAGTAAAAGTTCCACGACGCGCAGCGCGTTCTGCTGGGGGAGGAGGATCACGATGCTCCCCCGGACGTTGCCGAGGATCTGCAGCTGCAGCGTCGTCGCCTCCTGCTCCTGCTCGATCAGTTCGGCCAGCTTCTCGCTGTCGACGAACTTCAGGCGGGGGACCTCGATGGACACCCCTTTCCCCATCAACTGAGACAGGGCGGTCGCGGCATGTTCCATCCCGAGTTTGCACACCTCGGTCAGTGCGGCCAGGTCGGCCTGTTGCAGGACGGGATTGGGCATGTAAGCCTCCGTTAGACGTTGCCCCGGTAAAAGCCCGGGAAACTGTTTTGCCGCTTAACTCACAACAGGCCGGCCAGGTCGAGGATGGTGACGATTTCTCCGTCCCCGAGCGTCGCCCCGCCGGCGAGTCCGGCCATCTTGCATAAAGGCCTGCCGAAAGGTTTTACGAAGAGTTCGTGCTGCCCTAGAAAGCGGTCCACCACGATGCCGACCCGCCTCCCCTTCGCCTCGGTGACGAAGAGCGGCAGGATCCCGTTGGGGAAACGCCCCAGCGGCAGGCCCAGTATCCGGTTCAGGCTCAAAAGCGGGATGGCCTCGCCGTCCAGCTGGAACATCTGCCGCTTTCCCATGGTTTCGATCTGGTGGCGCGCCAGCTCGACGGTGCGCAGCACCCCCGTCACCGGGACCGCCCCTTTCACGTTGCCGCACTGCACCACCAGCGCGTGGATGATGGCGATGGTCATGGGGAGCCTGAGCGTGAAGGTGCTTCCCTGTCCGGGCTCGCTCTCTATCACCAGGGTTCCCCCAAGCTTCTGGATGGCCGCGTTCACCGCGTCCATGCCGACGCCGCGCCCCGAGATGTCGGTGACGACCTTGGCGGTCGAGAAGCCCGGGATGCAGGAGAGCATCAGCGCCTGGCGCGGCGACAGGAGCGCCCCTTCTTCCGGGGTGATCACCCCCTTGGCGACGGCCGCTTCAATCATCTTCTGCGGTTCCATCCCCCGGCCGTCGTCGCTTACCTGGATCGATATGCGGTCACGGTCGCGGGAAACGGAGAGCTTCACCGTCCCGCGGGGGGGCTTGCCCTGCGCCGCCCGCTCTGCGCTTTCCTCCATGCCGTGGTCCACGGCGTTTCTCAGGATGTGGTTCAGCGGATCGACCAACTGCTCCAGCATGCCGCGGTCCATGCCGATCTCGCGGCCGGACAGCTCGAAGTTGATTTCCTTGCCGCTTTTCTTGGCGAGGCTTCGGACCGAGCGCTGGAAGCGGTCGCAGATCGCCTCGAAGGGCATCAGGCGCACCTTCATGACCTCGTCGTGCAGGGCGCGCAGAAGCTTCCCGGTCTCGGAGACCGCGTCGTTCAAGGCGGGGCTTGCCACCTCCTGCGCCACGTTCAACAGCCGGTGCTTGTTGGTGACCAGCTCGCCGGTCAGGTTGATCAGGTGATCCAGAAGCTCCGTCTTCACCCGCACCGTGCCGCTCGCCTCGCCGGCCGGCTCCTTGGCCTTCTCGGGTTCGCCTCCCGGCTGCGCCGCCTGGGGCGCTGGGTGCTCCGCCGGGGGCTCCCCCGCGGGCGCTTGCTTTTTCGGGAGAGCCGGCGTGTAACCCCGGAGCCTCTCCGCGAAGTCGTCGGGAGGGCGGGTGCATTCCCGGTCCGCCTCCACGTCGGCCAGCATGACGTCGATCAGGTCCACACCCTCCAGGAGCAGATCGGCCACCCCGGCCTCGAAGCAAAGGGCACCGTCCCGGACCCGCGCCATCAGGTCTTCCATGCTGTGCGCCACCACCACGACGTCGCCGTACTCCATAGAGGCGGCCATCCCCTTGAGCGAATGGGCTCCCCTGAAGAGGGCGTCGACGGCGCTTCTCTCGGCAGGAGCCTGCTCCAAGGCGACCACCTGGTCGGAGATGGTCTTCAGGTACTCCCTGCTCTCGGAGAGGAAGAGGCTTTTGTACTGCGACATGTCCATCCGCTATCCCTCGGCCACTTCCCTAAGGGTGCGCGCCACAAGCTCCGGATTGAACGGCTTCAGGATGAAAGCCTTGGCCCCCGCCTTCGCGGCCGCCTCGGTCATCGATTCCTGCCCGATGGCCGAGCACATCACCACGCGCGCCTGCGGGTCGAGCACCATGATTATCTGCAGCGCCTCGATGCCGGTCTTGTTGGGCATCACGATGTCCAGCGTGACGAGATCGGGGCGGCACTCCTGGTACTTCTCAATTGCCTCATTGCCGTCGGACGCCTCGGCGGTGATCTCGTAACCCTCTTCGGTTAGGATGTCACGGAGCATCTTTCTCATGAACAGCGAGTCGTCGACTATCATGACCGTAGTGGCCATTGCTACCTCCTGATCTGCTACAAATCTTAAGCCACTGCGACTAGATGCGGGCGGGGGCCTGCTTGAGCCCGTTCTCCAGCTCGTCGATCAGGGCCTCCAGCTGCAAAAGCCGCACGCGCCCACTTGGGGTCTCCAGGTACGCCTCGGTAAGCGGGTCTTCCCCCGGCTCTTCGCCGGTTACGAGGTCGGAGGCGATGATGGCGCTCACCCCGTCCACCTTGAGCGCCAAATGGGCGAGCCTCGGGTCGAGCACCAGGAGCTTGCCGGGGATGGGGCGGCTTTTGAGCCCGAGATAAAGAGCCAGGTCCACGAGCGCGGTGAGGTTGCCGTGGAAGTTGATCAGCCCCAGGTAATGCGCGGGGGCGCCGGCGAAGGGGTAGCTTTGCAGAGGCTCCATCACCTCGCCGATCTGCTGCAGGCTGCAGGCGAATTCCTCCCCCCCCAGCGTGAAAAGGATCAGCCGTTCCGGGATCACTGACCCGGCTCCCCTTGCACCTGGAACTTCTCGACGGAGCGGAGCAATTCCTCGGCGAGCTTGGAGAGCTCCACGGTCTGGAACACCATCTCCTGCATGGCGGAATGCTGCTGCTCGGTCGCGGCGGAGACCTCCTCGGTGGAGGCGGCGTTGTCCTCGGCCACTTTGGCTATCTCGTCCACCATGCTCACCATCTTCTCCGCGCCGGTGTTCTGCATCTGCGACAGGTCCGCGATGGAGTTGGCCTTGCGCTCGGTATCGATGACGGTGGCCAGGATCTCCTTGAACGACTCCGCGGTGGTGTCCACGTTCTTCTTTCCGGCGATGATGCCGCGCGAACTGTCGGTGATGGTCTCCTGCAGCTTGCGGCTTTCCATCTTGACCAGGTCGATCATCTCCACGATATCTGTGGCGCTCTTGGCGCTGCCGTCGGCGAGCTTTCTTACCTCTTCGGCAACCACGCCGAAACCTTTGCCGTATTCTCCCGCGCGGGCCGCCTCGATGGACGCGTTCAAGGCGAGGAGGTTGGTCTGGCGCGCCATGTCCACGATGAAGTCGGCGATCTTCCCTACCTGCTGCAGCTTGCCGTTCAGGTCCATGAACTGCATCCCAATCAGCTCGACGCTGTCGAAGAAGCTCTTCATCCGCTCCAGCGAATCGTTGGCGAGCTCGCCGCCGCGCTGCGCCGTGATGCTGGTCTCGCGGGCGGCTTTGGCCGTTTCCCTGGCCCGGCGCGCCACCAGGTCGACGGAGATCGCCATCTCGTGGATCACCTTGGAGCTGCGGACGAGCATCTCGGCCTGGGTCTCGGCGCCGCCGGAGATCTGCTCGATCGCTTGCGCCACCTCCTCGGTAGAGGCGTTGATTTCAAGCGCGGAGGAGTTGAGCGTCCTGGTGGATTCCGAAACCCTTTCGGCCGTCTCCCGGATCTGGCGGACCAGGGTCCTGAGGCTTACCAGCATGGCGTTAATGGAGACGGCCATGCTGTGGGTCTCGTCGGGGAAACGGGTTGCCGGGAACACGAGGTCGCTGGAGAGATCCCCCTCGCTGATCGACTCGGTGGCCCCGCGCAGGAGGGCGATGTTCTTGGTGAAGCTCTTGGAGAAGAAGGAGCCGAGGATGAGCCCTATGGTGAGCGCGACTACGTAGGAGAGTATGCTGGTGAGTTCGGGGGAGTAGTCCAGGGCAGCCACCCACGAGGGGACAAAGGCTACGGCCGCGACCACGGTCAGGAATCCCAGGATGAACTTGTACCCGATTTGAATGTACATTGCGGCGAGCTCCTTATTCTGCTGGTTAGGCGATGGCCCGGTAGATGCGCTCCACGGGACAGAAGGTCTTGAAACGGTTGCGTGGGGCGCCAAAAAGCGTCTCCGACTTTCCCAGCACCAGGCAGCCGCCAGGGAACAGGGCGTCGGCGAAGCCGTTCAGGATGGTCTCCTGGCGCTCTCTTTCGAAGTAGATCAGCACGTTGCGGCACAGCACCAGGTCGCAGCGCGGCCACTGCTGCGGCTGGTTCAGGTCCGCCTGGCTGAAGCTGACCAGGGAGCGGATCTCCTGGGACAGGCGAAAGCGCCCGTCCTGCGGGGTGAACCAGCGCGACAAAAGTTCGGGCGGGACCTCGGCCAGCCGGTCCGGGTGGTAGACCCCTTCTCTTGCGTGCTCCAGCGTAGAGACGTCGACGTCAACGGCGCGAAGGGAGATGCGCCCCTCTTCCAGCGCCTGGGGAAACCGTTCCTTGAGGATCAAGGCGACCGTGTACGGCTCCTCTCCCCCTGCGCAGCCGACACTGAGGATGTTGAGCTCCCTGCGCTCGCTTATCAGCTGCGGCAGGATATCGACGGCGAGCCTTTCGAAGACGGGGGGGTTCCTGAAAAAATGGGAAACGTGGATGGTGAGTACCCGCAGCAGGCGCTCCTGCTCGGCGGGGCTTTCGGTCAGAAGCATGCCGTAAGCCTCGGGGGAGGGGGACTGGGTGGCGCGGACCCTTATGTGTATGCGCCTTTTGACGCACTTGTCCTTGTAACCGTCCAGGGTGAAGCCGGAGCGTGCCTTCAGGATGCGGCCTATGACGTCGAAGGTTTCCGGGGCGATGTCCGGCTCGGTGCCGCCTTTAAAACCGTCTATCATCGTGGGTCGCCCTTTGCCGGGCACTGCCGCCTGCCTCGCATGCTCGAGGACATCTGAACCTCTGTTGAAAATTGGGGGAGAACAGCACAAATGGGAAACGAATAACATAATTGGGCCGCAAAAGTCAATCAACACGCAACCTTGTCCCTTTCACCCTCCGGCGTTTCCTGCGAGCTCCCACATTCCCTTTTTCCTCACCCCCAAACTGCATCAACCGTCTCGTTCCCAAGCTGGAGCTTGGGAACCAGAAGAAAGCCGCTCTTGATCCCCCCTCCCCTTGCGGGAGGGGGAGAGCTGAAAACTGCTTGATCTAGATAAGTGTAAATACCTAACCGGGCAGTGCTGGGGGACAGGGGGGATTTCAAGACCTTAGATAAATCAGCTCTAGCCAAAGAAAAAGCCCCGCTTGCGGCGGGGCTTTTTTTATCTCCTCTAGGAGGCGAGGTAGGTGGCGATGTTCTCGGTGAGGGTCCGGTAGATCCTGCGGCACTCCGCCTCGTCCCGCTCCAGGAGGGTTACCCTGAACCCGAGGAGCTCCGTGTTGAAGGAGGAGAGGGGAACCACGCAGATCCCCGTGTGCGCCAGGATGTAATAGACGAAACGCTTGTCCGGCGCCACTCCCGGCTGGTTCACGATCCCCTCGACCAACTGCCGGATCTCCGGGTTCTTGATGGGGAGGGTCTGGGTGTTGTTCAGGACCCCCGGCTTGAAGGGGACCGCCATGTAGAAGGCGCCGTTGGTGCGGTTCACGGCCAGCTCCGGCACCTTCGAGAGCGCCTCATAGGTGATGTTGCTCATCTTCTCGTAGCGGGTGATGCGCTCGTTCAGGTAGTTGTGGTACTCGGGGTGCTTCATCACCGCCGGCAGGCAGCGCTGCGGCAGCGTGGTGGAGCAGACCTCGTTCATCTTGGAGGAGAGGATGGAGTTGACGAACTTGTTGAAGCGCGGGTCGCGGTCGGCGTTGTACACCTCGATCCAGCCGCAGCGGGAGCCGGGCCACGGGAGTTCCTTGGAGATCCCTTTCATTGCGATCGCGGGGACCTGCCCGATTACGTCCGAGATGGGGACCGTCTTCTCGCCGTTGTAGACGATGTTGCTGTACACCTCGTCGGCGATGATGAAGAGGTCGTATTTCCTCGCGATCTCGACGATCTGCTTCAGCACCTCCACCGGGTACACCATCCCGGTCGGGTTGTCCGGGTTGATCATCATGATCCCGGCGATCTGCGGGTTGTACTTCACGTGGCACTCGAGGTCGTCCATGTCCGGGTACCAGTTGTCCTCGGGCTTCAAGCGGTAGCAGACCGGCACCGCGTTCGCGTGGGCCGCCTCGCCGATGGAGTGGGTGGTGTAGGTGGGGGAGGGCATGAGCACGCGGCTTTCGGGGCGCAGGTTGCCGTACACCTTGGCGATGGCGTCGCCCAGGCCGTTGAAGAAGATTATGTCGTCGGGGGTGATCTGCGCGCCCCCGCGCTTGTTGGTGATCTCGCAGATGAACTCGCGGGTCTCCAGGACGCCGCGGGTCGGGCAGTAGGCGTAGCTGTCGTCGTTCATCGCCTCGGCCGCCACGATCTCCTTCATCCAGAGCGGGATGTTCTCCCCCTTGACGATGGGGTCGCCTATGTTCTCCCAGTTGATCTTCACCCCTAAGCGTTGCACCTTCTCGGCAACCGTAACGATGTTCCTGATCTCGTAGGTAAGTTCTCCCGCGCCGGGAGCGACTATCTCGTTGCGCATTCTTTTTCCCCCTAGGACGTTATGCGTTTATTGCAGCTAAAACCGGATTTTGTATAAAAAAAGGCCGCGGGGGTCCCCCACGGCCTTCAGTATCTCTTGTTTTCTGAATCAGCAGTGGCGGCTCTAGAAGGGTCTGGCCGCTGCTGCCTCGTGGACGGTGCCACGTGATGTAACGCTGTTAGTATACATGACGCCTCAAATAGCATGCAGTGCTGTCGATGTCAATGTTTTTCATGAATGGGGGAGAACTTCCGCCCGCGGAAAAGTTACTTTTCCGGCGCAAAGTATCACTTCCTTTGAAAAAACGACATTTTTTGAAGCCAAGTGTTACTTTCCCGATAAAAAATGTCATTTTTTTGATTCAAGTGGTACTTTTTTCTCAAAAAAATACCGCTTGGAAGAAAAAAACATCACTTGGGCCGAGAAAAACATCACTTGGGCCCAAAAAACATCACTTGGACCCAAAAAATATCATTTGGACGAAAAAAACGTCACTTGGGAGAAGAAAATGATCACTTGGAAGAAAAACACGGCGCTCGGCGCAGGAATTGGAAAGTGTCCGAGATGAACAAAGGCAGATGCTTTGTCTACCTCGAGGTCTTAAGGGAGACGGTGAGACGGCCGTCGGGGTCGCGCCATCTGAACCAGCCTGAGGGACGCTCCAGCTTCACCCAGTCCTCCTCGACCTCCAGCACTTGTACCAACTGGTCCCGGGAAAGCGAGGCGAGTCCCGCCGCCTCTTCCGTGGGTGCCCCCTTGAGCTGGTACCACCCCTTCTTCAGTCCGGGGAGCACGCGGACGGTGCGGCCGGGGAGGAACTCCTCCCAGCTCGCGTATTCCCAGCCGCGCTGCTGCTCCAGCCAACCCTGCCGCCCCGCTTCGTCAAGCGAGAGCCGGGTCCAGTTGCCGCGCCGCTCGCTCGCCGCCACCAGCGGCTCGACGCCGTCGCCCGCCAGGCGGGGCAGCGCAGCGGCGCTTTTCTCGGCGATGCGCTGCACACCCGGTTCGCGGTAAAGCGGAAGGGGCGCCGACTGCAGCGCCCCCCACTGTCTCAGCGTCAGGATGCCGCAGCCGCTGTAGGGGCGCGGCGCCGCAGGCGCCGAGTAGGCCGCGCCGGCGGCCAGCGCCACTATGAGCAGGGCGGCGGGAAGCCTCACATCTCCACCAGCGCGAACTCGTTTCCGTCGGGGTCGGCCACGACGGCCATCTTCCCGTAGGGGGTAACCATGAGCGGCTCGGTGAAGCGGGCGCCGCCGGCGGTAAGCTTCGCGCAGAGATCCTCGAGCCCCTTCACGTTGAAGGTGATGCCGGTGTGGCGCCCGACGAGCTTCTTCGCGTCGTCGTGCATGGCGAGCGCGACACCGAGGGCGGTACCCTCGGCGGGGAGGAACTCCATCATGTATTCCGTCTCCTGCCCGGGGGCGAGAGCGAGCTGCTCGCGGTAAAACCGGCGCGCCGCCGGGAAGTCGTTGACGAATACCACGATATTCTTAATTTTCTCTACCATTGGAACCGCCTTGGATGATATTGTGCGAAAGCTTTCAATACATAGCAGAGTGGGCGGGCGCTGGCAAGCGGTATTCAGCCGTTTCAGGGGGCCGGAAGCCCACCGCAAGGGGGGCATGTGACGCAACAATTCAAGCCTCGGGAGGTCTATGTCGCCTCCTCTTTCATGGCTCCGGTCGGGCGCTATAACGGGCGCGAACGCGAAGCCCTGAGCTTTTTGGAGATGGCCGAAAAGGCAGGAGAGGTTTTCGCCGGCAGTCGGCTCAAGCGTTCCGACATAAACGCCGTCGTCGTCGGCTGCCAGAACCCGGTTGCCTTCTCGGGGGTCGACAACACTGCGGCCAAGATCGCCGGCGTCCTCGGGATCTCCGGCGCCAAATCGGTCTTGATCGACACCGCCTCCTCCTCGGGCGCCTCGGCTCTCGAATACGCCTACCTGCAGATCGCCTCCGGCCGCTGCGACCACGTCCTCGCCATCGGGATACAGAAGATGAGCGACGTCCCCACCGGGCAGGCCACCCGCATCGTCGCCGGCGTGATCGACAAGGACGAGGCGGAGTTCGGGCTCTCCATGCCGGCCTGCGGGGCTCTCGTGGCGCGCTCCCTGATAGAGCGGCTGAAGCTTTCCATCGACGAGTGGACCGCCTTCTCCGCCCTTTTGACCCAGCGGGCGCACCGCTATGCCGCGCGCAACCCCGAGGCGCATCTGGGCTTCGAGATCCCGCTGGAGGAGTATTACCGCCAGATCGTTACCGGCAAGAATTACCGCTACTGGTGGCCTTTGCGCTACCACGACTTCTGCCCCATGTCCGACGGGGTCGCCGCCGTGCTCCTCTCGGCGACGCCGCACGAGGTGATCGTCTCCGGGGTGGGGAGCGCCACCGACATCCCCACCATCGCCGACCGCCCCTACTTCCACAGCTTCCCCGCCACCGTGCGCGCCGCGGCCGAGGCCTATGCCATGGCCGGGATCAAGAAGATCGCCGACTTCGCCGGTAAGATCCACGTGAACATGCACGATCCGTTCAACGGCTTCGGGCCGATCAACATGGTGGACCTGGGGTTCGTGCACCGGCGCCGGATCGTGGAAGCGCTTTTGAACGACGAGCTTACCGGCGAGCAGGGAGCCTTTCCGACCAACATAACCGGCGGGCTGAAGGGGCGCGGCCATCCGCTAGGCGCCACCGGCATGATCCAGATCGTCGAGAACCACCGGCTCATTACCTCCGGCCGCTTTCAGATGGGTCTCGCCCACTCCATCGGCGGGCCGATCAACAACAACGTGGTGACGCTCCTGGAGCGGAGCAGCCATTACCGGCAGCGCTCCCGCCCAGTACTCACCCCTTGGGGGCTCCCGCCGCTTGGGCGCATGAAGCCCAAGCAGATGAACGTCGGCGAGCTCTTGAAAGCCTCGGGGGAGGTGCAGGGACGTTTCGTCGCCGCCACCACCCGCTTCGATTTCAAGACCGGCGACCCGGAGGGAATCATCATCATCGTTTCCTGCCTGGTGAACGGGACCCGCTACTCCTTCCTCTTCGGGGTCGGTGGGGAGCACTACCGGCAGGTGGTGCAGCTCAGGTCTGGGGACCAGGTGAGACTGGAGCAAGGCGAAGAAGGGATACTGGTAAACCGGATCCCGGTCAGGAAGTTCTACCAAAGGAGCATGAGCGGCGTGCTGGAGTTCGCCGGAAGCGGCTGGAAGAAGCTCACCGGGGGGAGCTAGCGGCTTTGCCTTGACACCGGCCTCCCGGCCGGGTGATAACGTCCGTCGCTTTACCTTTTTTAGGTTTTCTCAGATTTTCTCCGTGGCAAAGGGTTTGATTCAAAAAAGGAGTCTGCAGTATGACGCTGTTGTTCAAGATTCTCGGGGTGATTTTCGCCCTTTTCGTGGTTCTCTTCATCGCGATCGTGATCGAGGAGTCGTTTTTCGGCGGCCGCCGCAGGCGAAAACTGGAGCAAAAGGCGC
Organism: Citrifermentans bemidjiense Bem; assembly: GCF_000020725.1. Taxonomy (NCBI): domain Bacteria; kingdom Pseudomonadati; phylum Thermodesulfobacteriota; class Desulfuromonadia; order Geobacterales; family Geobacteraceae; genus Citrifermentans; species Citrifermentans bemidjiense. Next base: position 752,335 of record NC_011146.1, read on the forward strand.
GCGAGGAGCAGAAGGCGCGCGAGGGGCAGGGGCGATAGAGGAAAACATCCCGAAGGGGGACAGGCACCTGACGGAGCCAGTCCCCTCCGGCGGAGGTCGCTGATTCATCCCGGAGGTGTCATGACTCGCAAGGCGAAAGTAGTTGCCATAGTCGGAAGTTACCGCAAGGGGGGAATGATCGATCAGGTGGTGGACGAAATCCTCGCAGCGGCTGCCAGGGAAGGGGGCGAGGTCGAGAAGCTTTACCTGTTGGACACGCAGATAGAGTTCTGCACCAACTGCCGGCTCTGCACCCAGGAAAGAGAAGGCGCGCGCGGCATCTGCCCCATCGCCGATCAGATGGCCAGGGTGCTGGAACTGGTCGAGGGGGCGGACGCAGTGGTGCTCGCCTCCCCGATGAACTTCGGCACCGTCACCGCGCTCATGAAACGCTTCATCGAGCGCCTGGCCTGCTATGTCTACTGGCCCTGGGGGACGGCTGCACCGAAACCCCGCAGCAAAGAGAGGCCGCGGCGCGCGGTGCTCGTCGCTTCCAGCGCGGCGCCCGCTTTCATGGCGCGGTTTCTGACCCCGATCGTGAAGGTGCTGCGTCGGGCTGCGGAACTTCTGGGGGGTAGGACGGTGGGGGTGCTCCTGGTCGGGCTCGCGGCTCTCGAGGAACGCCAGGGACCTGGGTCAAGGACACTGGCGCGGGCGCGTCTTTTGGGGAAAAAGCTGGTGTCGTAAGGGATGCTTCGGGGTGGCTACCTTCTCCCCCCGGCCATGGTGAAACCGTCTTCACGGCTCCAGAGGTGGCGCGAGCGGGTGAGCCTGTTGCGGGTTGCTGCTGCGGGGGCATCGGCCCGCCCCGTAGCGAGAAGCCGCGGCAGTGCCGCATCGGCGTCCAGCAGGGGGGTGCCTTCAAAAATCTTCACACTTTTCGTTGTTTCTTGTTTCACATGAACCCTCCCGCCGGTCATGGGCCGACTCAGCGATTCATGAAAGCAAGATACGTTCCTTCCGCGTAACATGCCGGAATTGCGCGGTTGCGACTCCGGTTTAGGCCGTTTTTGGCGCAAGTTTTTTTGACTTTCGGTGGGGTTGTGACGGGATATTGACGTGAGGGGGGGCAAGCCGGCTGACGGGAGCCAGGCGGCGGAGCACACGCACGCAGGGAAGGCGCGCGGGTGCCGGAGTCCAGAAACGGCAGGGGTTAGATGATGACCTTGCGCCAGACATCCACCACGATGCCGATGGTGCGGGTGCCGTCGTCGGGCTGAAAGGGAGCATAAGCGGGGTTGTCGGGAGCAAGGTAGATCTCGTCGTCCTTGACGCGGTACCTGCGCAGGATCGGTTCCCCCCAGCGGTTGTGGACGATGATGATGTCCCCGCTTTTCTTCTGTTCGCTCTCCGGCCTGAAGATCACCACGTCGCCGTCACGGATGGTGGGAGACATGAAATCGCCGTAGCAGACGATGGCGTAGCACCCCTCGGGGAGGTCGGGGACGGAGATGTAGCGGCTGATGGCGCCGGGGTCGTCGGGGAAGCTGTCCGGTATCATCTCCAGAAGCGGGGCGCGGCTGACATTGGGCTGTTCGGCTCCGGGCTGGTTTTTGAAGCTCTCTCCGCTTCCGTCGCTCAGCCACTGGGCGTTGATGCCGAAGGTGTGCGAGAGGGCGATCAGCAGCGTGTCGGAAGGGCGCTTCCTGCCGGTCTCGATGCCGCTGAGAAACCCTTGGACGATCCCCAGGGAGGCGGCGAATTCCTTCTGGGTGAGCCCCAGCGCTAGCCTTGCCTTCTTGATCCTCACCCCTGTTTCTGCATGGTATTCGGTGGACGGCATTATTATCTCCAGGGAATTGATCTATATCACCCGCATTTTGGGGTGGCATGTGGCGCCTTCGCGACTTTCGCTCATGCCTTTAGTAATTTAACAGTAGCAGTTCCGGCGGCTTGGGGCAATAGGGAATTTCTCTGAGATATTCGTGTCCCCCTCTCCAGCTGCGGAAGCAGGCGCCACTTATTCCCCCCTCTGAAGGGGGACGTTGCTCATGAGTATCTCGTTGATTTTTTGCCGGCAACTTTATATAGTGGCGCGATAGTTCTGAAGACAAAGGAAGGACCAGTATGATACGAACAATACTCACCTATCCGGACCCTGAGCTGAAGAAGCGCTCACTGCCGGTTACCGTTATCACCGACAAGACCCGCGAGTTGGCTCGCGACATGGCCGAGACCATGTACGACGCCCCCGGAGTGGGGCTTGCCGCCCCCCAGATAGGGGTGCACCAGCGCATCATCGTCATCGACGTCTCCGGCAAGGACGAGACGCCCGAGCTGATCGTGGCCATCAACCCCGAGATCGTCCACGCCGAGGGGGAGGCGTTCGAGGAGGAAGGGTGCCTGTCGGTCCCCAAGTTCTCCGCCAACGTGCGCCGGCACGCCCGCATCGTGGTGAAGGCGCTCAACCTGGAGGGCGAGGAAGTGACCTTCCGCGCCGACGACCTCTTGTCCATCGCTTTCCAACACGAGATCGACCACCTGGACGGCGTGCTCTTCATCGACCATCTTTCCCCGCTCAAGAAAGGGATCTTCCGCAAGCGATACCAGCGCGCCTTGGACGAAGCAAAGGAGCTTAACCGATGACCGGTATGCGCATCGTCTTCATGGGGACCCCCGAATTCGCCTGCCCCACCTTGCGCACGCTGATCGAGCGCGGCGAAAAGGTGGTGGCCGTGGTCACCCAGCCCGACCGCCCCAAGGGGCGCGGGCAGCAGACCCTCCCCCCGCCGGTGAAGGTCGTCGCCGAGCAGCACGGGATACCGGTGCTGCAGCCGGTTAAGGTGCGGCTTCCCGAGTCGATCGAAGAGATCCGGGGACTTAACCCCGACCTCATCGTGGTGATAGCTTTCGGGCAGATCCTGCCCAAGGCGCTGCTCGACATCCCCAAGTACGGCTGCATCAACGTGCACGCCTCGCTTTTGCCGCGCTACCGCGGCGCCGCGCCCTTGAACTGGTGCATCATCAACGGCGAGAACGAGACCGGGGTCACCACCATGATGATGGACGTGGGGCTCGATACCGGCGACATGCTCCTGAAGCGCTCCACCCCCATCGGCGCCGACGAAGATACCCAGAGCCTGCACGACCGGATGTCGCAGCTTGGGGCGGAGCTCCTCGCCGAGACGCTGGACCGGCTGGCCCGGGGCGAACTGGTCCCGGAGAAGCAGGACGACGCGCTCACCTGCTACGCCCCGATGATGAAAAAAGAGGACGGTCTCATCGACTGGAGCCGGGATGCGCAGGCCATCAAGAACCAGGTCCGCGGCATGACCCCCTGGCCGGGCGCCTACAGCTTCCTGGACGACAAGCTTTTGAAGGTCTTCCGCGTTCAGACCGCTTCCGGGAGCGGCGCGCCGGGCGAGATCCTCTCCTGCGGCCGTGACGGCATCGAGGTCGCCTGCGGCACGGGTAGCCTGGTGATCGCGGAACTGCAGCTCGAAGGCAAGAAGCGCCTGCCGGCGGGGGACTTCCTCGCAGGGTACAAACTCCAGCCGGGCGGCCTGCTCGGAAAGAAGGATGCTTCCGTTGGGGTATAAGGGGCCATATCAGGGGCCTCCCCGGAAGCGCCTCTTCGTGGCACTGATGGGGGTGACCTGCCTCCTGGTGGTGGGGCTCATCTACCTTGGGTGGTGGATCCCGACCATGGGGCTCACCAACATCCATCCCGGCTTGCCGCGCATAGTGGGCATGGTATTCGCCGTCCTCTCCGGCATGGCGGTCCTAGGAACCCTTCTTTTGGTGCTCACCACGGCGCTCGGGAAGGACATCCTCGGCACCAAGTTCATGCGTGGAGTGGTGATCAAGTTCCTGCTGCCGCTCATCGAGCAGATCGGCAGCCTCTGCGGCATCTCCAAGGACACCATCCGCCAGTCCTTCGTCGCCATGAACAACTCCCTGGTCATCTCGCAACGCCTCAAGGTCAAGCCCGACCGAATCCTGATCCTGCTCCCGCACTGCCTGCAGCTCTCCCAATGCGAGATCAAGGTCACCGGCGACATCACCAAGTGCCTGCGTTGCGGCAGGTGCGACATCATGGGGCTCGCCGAACTGGCGCAGAAATACCAGGTGGAGATCTCCGTCGCCACAGGCGGCACCCTGGCCCGCAAGGTCATCATCGAAAAGCGTCCCAAGCTGGTACTGGCCGTCGCCTGCGAGCGCGACCTCACCTCCGGCATCAAGGACTGTTACCCCCTCCCGGTGATCGGGGTCCTGAACGATCGCCCCTACGGCCCCTGCATCGACACGCGGGTCGACGTGAACAAGATAGAAGCCGCTCTACGCAGCGTCTTGGTGTAAAAATCCTATGAGCAGATCCCCCCTGGCGAAAATCCCCGCCTTTTCTCTTTTTCTGGCGCTTTTTCTGTTTTTTTGCGCCGCACAGGCGCAGGCCGCGCAGATAACGGAATATCGCGTCATCCGGGAGCCGGTAAGCGACCGCTCCGGCAAACGGCTCCTCGCGGTCCGCAGTTTCAAATGCGACGGCGTGCCGCGCCTGCTCGCCGTCGACCCGGAAACGCTTGCGAGCTACGATCTCCCGGCCGACTCGCCGAAAAGAAGCGGCGACGCCGGCGCTGACGCTTTCCGCGCCACCAGGCTCGCCCGCGCGCTCAATAAGTACAACTCCCCGCCATACCGGCTGCAAAACGGCGGGGCAGTCCACGCCGAGACGCAGGTTCAGGGGCTTTTCCTCACCGTCGACCTCTGCCCCTCCAAGCGCCCCTTCGAGCGGGAGCTCTTCGAGGCGACCGCAGCGCTAGGCCATGGCCGCGCCGTCCCGGTGGCCGTAATGATCTCCGGAGTGTGGCTGTCCACTCATCCGCAGGAACTCTCCTACCTGAAAGAGGCGATAGCCTCGGGGAAACTGGCCGTGACCTGGGTGAACCATTCGTACCACCACCATTACGACCCCAAGGTCCCCCTGGCGGAGAACTTCCTGCTCGCTCCGGGGACCGACCCGATGCAGGAGGTGCTTCAGGCAGAAGAGCTGCTGCTCTCCCAAGGGCTGGTCCCTTCCCCGTTTTTCCGCTTCCCGGGGCTTGTCTCCGACGGAGCCTGGATGCAGCGGCTCAAGGAACTCTCGCTGATCCCCATCGGGAGCGACGCCTGGCTTGCCAAGGGAGAGGCGCCGCGCCCGGGAAGCTTCATCCTGGTGCACGGCAACGGCAACGAGCCAAAAGGGGTGAAGCTGCTCTTGCCGATCTTGAAGGAAAAGGCGCCGCGCCTTTTGCCGCTTGCCGCCGCCTTCGGCGCCAAGGCGGAACCCATCTCTCCCCCTCCCTTGACGGGAGGGGGCAGGGGGGTGGGTGAACTTGCCACGCAGCGCAAATAGCACCTACCCCCACCCCCTAACCCCCTCCCGCTGGGGGAGGGGGGACTTGCTGGAGTCTTAGAGGATAAAGAGATGAAGACGATGTTCCTCGCGCTCTTGGCGCTTCCCATATTCTCTCCCGCAGCCCATGCCGCAGATTCCCCCCGCTACGCCGTCGCCGTCGCAGCCACCCCGGTCTTAAACACCCCCGACTTCGCCAGGACCTTCAGCGGCAAGGTGAAGCTCGACCCTTGCAAAGGGGTGCGCCCCGTCGAGTTCGTTGCCTTTCCCGGCACCCTGTTCCGGATCGAGGGGGAGCAGGAAAAGGACGGCGTCAAGGTGTACCGGGTCACCAGCAACGACTACCCGTACCCGACCAAGACCGGCCTCTTCGTGGACGCGCGCTTCGTGGAGACGGTGGAGGGAACGCCCCGCGAGCGGCAACGGACCCTTCCCGAGACGGCCGAGATAAGGAAAAGGCTCCTCTCGGCGGTGGGGAGACCCTACGTCTGGGGGGGTAACTTCAAGGAGGGGGTGCCGCTTTTGAGGACGCTCTATCCGCAGGGGGACCCGCTTTACGGGGTGGATTGCACCGGGCTTCTCTACGAGGCGACCGACGGCTATACCCCGAGGAACAGCTCGTACCTCACCCGCTACGGAAAAGGGGTGAAGGTGGCGGGGCTCTCCGCGGCGGAAATCGCCAAGAAGCTGGAGCCGTTGGACCTCGTGGTCTACAAGGGGCACGTGATGATGGTTGTGGACGAGGATTCGATCATCCAGAGCGTGATGGGGTGCGGCGGCGGGAAAAAAGGGGTGGTGCTTTCCTCCAGGGAGGAGACCCTGAAGAAACTGATGCGGACCAGGGAGCCGGCGGACCGGTATCCGAAGGGGGCTGCCGGGGTGAAGAGCTTCGTGGTGCGCCGCTGGCTTCGCTAGCCGGGCCGCGCGGCAATCAGCAGGTAGCGGCCGGAAGCACCAGGTTGAGGGGCTTCTTCCCGCCCGCTCGGTGGGAGTCGCACTCCGGGAACTCCTCGCTCGACGGTAGCGGCCCGTCGGGGACCACGGCCAGGAACACCTCGACCACCGCCGGGTCCAGCGCCGTGCCCGCCATCTCGCGCACCATCTGGCGCGCCTTCTCGAAGGTATATGCCTTGCGGTAGGACCGGTCCGAGGTGAGGGCGTCGTAGACGTCGGCCACCGAAACGATGCGCGCTTCGATGGGAATCTCCTCCCCCATGAGCCCGCAGGGGTAGCCGCTGCCGTCGTACTTCTCGTGATGGTAGTGGATGATGTTCCGCGCCACCTGGGACAGGTCGGCTTTTTCCGCCACGTCCACCCCCCAGTCGGTGTGCATCTTCATGGTCTCGAACTCGTCCTCGCTCAACTTGCCCGGACCGTTCAGTATGAACTCCGAAACCCCGATCTTGCCGCAGTCGTGCAGCCAGCTTCCGTACTTGATCTGCCGCTGCATCTCCTTCGCTATCCCCATCGCCTCGGCGACCAAAAGCGCGTAGACCGCGACACGGTCGCAGTGCCCCTTGGTGCTCGGGTCCTTGAGCTCAATGGTCTGCGCCAGGGAACGGAGCACCGCCTCGTCCTCGCGCCGTATGTCATGAATGGTGCGGTAGCGCCTCAACCCCTCCTGCACCACCTCGACGATCTCCTCGTCCTTCCACGGTTTCATCATACAGCGGTAGACCTCGGAACTGTTGATGGCGGCAAGCGCCGTCGGGAGGTCGACGTGGGAGGAGATGAGTACCTTCACGGTGTCCGGCGAGACGTTCCTGAGCTCGCGCAGGAACTCCAGCCCCGACATCCCCGGCATCTGGTTGTCCGAGACCACCACCGCTATCTCGTGCTTTTTGAAGAGTTCCAGGGCCTCTTCCGCGTCGCTGGCGGCGAGGGGGGCGATGCCGTGCGACCTCAGTAGGTCGCTCAGCGCCTGGAGTACCAGTTTGTTGTCGTCCACAAAGAGTATCTCTGCCGCCATCTTCACCGCCCCCGTCTGCGCCTGACGCTGATGCGGCGCGGAACCGTCTCGGTCCGTTAGCCGCAACCAATTTGAGGCATAGTAGTCTTTCATGAAATTGTTGTCAATTTTAAACTAATGGGAAGCGGGGGCGGGGGAGCCTTGGGCTATTCGGCGCAGCAGGAGAGATGGTCCAGGTTTCTGCTAAAGGCCTGGGCGCAGAGCCGCAACCCTTCACCCATCGAGGGGTAGACGTGGAGGGTGTCGGCAAGCTCCGCCACGGTCATGCGGCAACGGATGGCGAGTGCGGCCTCGTTGATGATGTCGGCCCCGCGGTGCAGGCAGAGGTGCACGCCCAGAATCCTTCCGGTTCCTGTCTCGGCGACGATCTTGACGGCGCCGGCGAGCGCCCCGGTGACGTGCGCCTTTGCGATGGCGGAGGCGGGGATGGTGTGGCTTTCTACCTCGAACCCGGCCCGGCGCGCTCCCTCTTCTGTGTAGCCGACGGTTCCGACCTCCGGGTCGGTGAAGATGGCCATAGGGAGGGTCTGGTAGTCGAGGGCGCAGTTGCAGCCGGTCTCCAGCATGTTGTCCACGGCGGCGATCCCCTCGCGGGCGCCGACGGTGGCGATCTGCATCCGGCCGGTGACGTCGCCTGCGGCCCAGATCCCGGGGGAGGAGGTGCGCATCTGCTCGTCCACCACGATGAACCCCCTTTGGTCCACCTGCACCCCGGCCTGCTCCAGGCCAAGCCCTTCGGTGGCGGGGGCGGTGCCGACGGCCACGAGGAGCTGCTGCGAATCAAGGCAGGTGCGTTCCCCCCCGACCAGCGCCTCGACCCTCACGCCGTCGCCATGCCGGCAGGCGCTCAGCACCGAGGCGTTCAGGATGATGCGCATCCCCTCGGAGGCGAGGACGTCCTGCAGCGCCAGGGCGGGCTCCGCCTCGATCGCCGGAAGCACCCTCTGCCCGTGCTCAAGGACGGTTACCTTTACCCCCAGCCTAAGGAACATCTGTCCCAGTTCCAGGGCGATGACGCCGCCGCCGATGATGGTGAGCGATACGGGGATTTTTTTCAGCATCAGCGCGCTCTTGCTGGTCAGGAAGGGGGTCTCGTCGAGTCCTGCGATGGGGGGGACGCGGGGGACGCCCCCGGCGGCGATGAGGAACCGGCTCCCGGTGAGGCGCCGCTCCCCGACCCGGACGGTGTCCGGGGAGGTGAAGACCGCCATCCCCTTGACCAGGGTGAGCCCCGGGACGTTTTTGAGCACGTCCAGGTACTTGGTCGTTCTCAGCCTTTGCACCACGTCCAGCTTGTGGGAGTCCAAAAGCGGGAAGTCGAGCGCCTGGCTCAGCGCCCCCAGCCCGAGCCGCTCGCCAAGCGTCGCCTCGTGCCGGAAGAGCGCCGCGTGGATCAGGGTCTTGCTGGGGATGCACCCCCAGTTGATGCAGGTCCCGCCGAGGGCGCTTCGCTCGATCATGATGGAGGCTGCACCCCGCTCCTGCGCCCTGAGCGCTGCGGCAAAGGCGGTGGAGCCGGAGCCTATGATGATGATTTCGGGTTGCTGGTTCATCTGAAATTACCCCCACCTCAGTGTACCTTGAACGCCAGTTTCGGTAAACGGGAAGAATAAAGAGACCTTTGCACCCTTTCCCCATTGACCGGGGTAAAAGACACAGTTTTTGCCTTGTTGACGGGCGATATTCCTTGACAGCCGCTTCTCAGGTATTGTAATCTGGCGAGCCTAACTGTTTGGATACAGTAAACTTTTTTTGCGATGGACGCAGAGTCTGAAATAACGAGTTGATCGGAGGCGGCGTGTTGACATTCCAGGAGCTGATTCTTTCCCTGCAGGGGTATTGGGCGGGGCAGGGATGCGTGATCCAGCAACCATATGATACGGAAAAAGGGGCCGGTACCTTCAACCCGGCAACCTTCCTGCGCGTGCTCGGTCCCGAGCCGTGGAAGGTGGCGTACGTCGAACCTTCGCGCCGCCCGACCGACGGGCGCTACGGCGAGAACCCGAACCGGCTGCAGCACTACTATCAGTTCCAGGTGATCATGAAGCCCTCGCCCATGAACATCCTCGACCTCTACCTCGACAGCCTGCGCGCCTTCGGCATCGACCCGGGCAAGCACGACATCCGCTTCGTCGAGGACGACTGGGAGAGCCCGACGCTCGGCGCCTGGGGTCTCGGTTGGGAGGTGTGGCTCGACGGGATGGAGATCACCCAGTTCACCTACTTCCAGCAGGCCGGCGGCATCGACCTGAAGCCGGTATCGTCCGAAATCACCTACGGCTGCGAGAGGATCGCCATGTACCTGCAGGGCGTGGACAACGTCTACGACCTCGAGTGGGTCAAGGGGGTCAGGTACGGCGACATCCACCACGAAAGCGAGGTGGAGTTCTCGACCTACAACTTCGAGGAGGCCGACGTCGACATGCTGCTGCAGCTCTTCAAGATGTACGAGAAGGAGTGCGTGCGGCTGGTGGAGAAGGGTCTGGTACTTCCCGCCTACGACTACGTGATGAAATGCTCCCACACCTTCAACCTTCTGGATGCCCGCGGCGCCATCTCGGTCACCGAGCGCGCCTCCTACATCGGCAAGGTGAGAAACGTGGCCAGGCTCTGCGCCGAGGGTTACCTGCAGATGCGCGAGCGGCTCGGTTTCCCGCTGCTGAAAGGAGGGCTCTAATGGCTAAGGACCTGTTTCTGGAGATAGGTTGCGAAGAGATCCCGGCCGGCTTCGTCCCCAAGGCGATGGCCGACATGGAGCTTTTGATCAAGAAAGAGTTCGACAGCGCCCGCATCGAGTACGGCGAGATCGTGACGCTCGGTACCCCGCGCCGCCTGGTGCTGGCCGTTAAGGGGGTCGCCGAGAGGCAGCCTGACGCGGAACTGACCGCGATGGGGCCGGCCAAAAGCCACGCCTACGACGCCGACGGGAACCCCACCAAGGCAGCCCAGGGCTTCGCCCGCGGCCAGGGAATCGATGTCTCGCAGCTGAAGCTCGTGACCACGGAGAAAGGCGAGTATCTCGCCGCCGTGAAAAGCGAGATAGGCCGCGCTACGGCAGAACTCCTCCCCGAACTCCTGCCGCGCCTGATCGGGAACATCCCCTTCAAGAAGTCGATGCGCTGGGCCGACTTCGACGTCCGCTTCGCCCGCCCCATCCACTGGATCGTGGCGCTCTTCGACGGCAAGGTGGTTCCCTTCTCCTTCGGCAACATCGACAGCGGAAGCGCCTCGCGCGGCCACCGCTTCATGGCCAATACCTCCTTCCCGGTGCGCGACCTGGCCCACTACTTAGAGGAGTGCGAGCGCCATTTCGTCATCCCCGACCCGAATAAGCGCAAAGAGATCATCCGCGCCGAGATCGAGCGGGTGGCCAAGCAGGCCAAGGGGAACGTCCTTCCCGACGAGGCTCTCCTGGAGCAGGTGAGCTACCTGGTCGAGTACCCGAGCGCGGTGCACGGCACCTTCTCACCCGATTTCCTGGTGGTGCCGCGCGAGGTGCTGATCACCTCCATGCGCGAGCACCAGCGCTACTTCTCCCTGGTGGACGATGAGGGGAAACTCCTCCCCGGCTTCATCACCATCAACAACACCATCACCGAGGACCCGCAGGTGGTGGTCAAGGGGAACGAGAGGGTGCTCCGCGCCCGCCTCTCCGACGCCCGCTTCTTCTTCGACGAGGACCACAAGGTGAGGCTCGAAGCCCGCGTCGAGTCCCTGAAGAGCGTGGTGTACCAGGCGAAGCTCGGCACCTCCTACGAGAAGATGGAGCGTTTCCGCGAGCTGGGCAAACGCCTGGCCCAGAGGCTGAACCCCGCCGTGACCAAAGAGGTCGAGCGCGCGGCGACGCTTTGCAAGGCGGATCTCGTCTCCGGCATGGTCGGGGAATTCCCCGAGGTGCAGGGGATCATGGGGCGCGAGTATGCGCTCCACGACGGCGAGGAGAAGGCTGTGGCCAACGCCATCGCCGAGCACTACCTCCCGACCCAGGCAGGGGGCGAGCTTCCCGCCTCCGACATCGGCGCCTTCGTCTCCTTGGCCGACAAGATGGACACCATCTGCGGCTGCTTCTCGGTTGGGCTCATCCCCACCGGTTCCGCCGACCCCTACGCCCTCAGGCGTTCGGCGCTCGGCATCATCAACATCATTCTGGACAAGGGGTACCGCGAGCCGCTCTCCGACTTCGTCAAGGCGTCGCTCGATCTCCTCTCCGCCAAGGCGACCCGGCCGCTTGCCGAGGTGCAAAAGGACGTCCTCGACTTCTTCCGCGGGCGCTTCGTGAACCTGATGGCGGACCGCTTCCCCTCCGACGCGGTGGAGGCGGTGGTGTCGGTCTCCTTCGACGACCTGGTCGAGGCGGCAGCGAAGATCGAGGCACTGGCAGGCTTCCGTAACCGCGACGACTTCGGCCCCCTGGCCGTCGCCTTCAAAAGGGTCTGCAACATCGTCAAGGACGGGGTGGATACCCCGGTCTCGACCGAACTCTTCCAGGACGCCGCCGAAGGTGAACTGCACCAGGCGCTGACGCAGGTCTCCGGCAAAGTGGCGGCAGCGCTCAAAAAGGCCGACTACCTGGCGGCCCTGACCGAGATAGCGACGCTGAAGCCCGCCGTCGACCTCTTCTTCGAAAAGGTCATGGTCATGGCCGAGGACGAACGGGTGCGCCAGAATCGCCTGGCGCTTCTCACCGGCATAGCGAGGCTCTTCGGAAGCCTGGCGGACTTCTCGAGGTTGTCGCCCTGATGATGAAGCTGCGGCAAAAGCAGATGAACGGGAACATGAAGACCACATCCGCAGCACAGAAGACCAAAAATAACGCTCACGTAAACAGCCGTACGCGCCTGGAACCCAGGCCGGCGGCTGTTTGCCTTTCAAAAAATAATTTGTATACGTTAAGCTTGGGACTTATTAAAAACATCTAAGGAGGATTTCAATGGGAACGAAGTATGTGTACTTTTTCGGCGCCGGCAAGGCGGACGGCAACGCCAAGATGAAGGAGCTTCTGGGCGGTAAGGGGGCGAACCTCGCCGAGATGACCAGCATCGGTCTCCCGGTCCCCGCCGGCTTCACCATCAGCACCGAAGTCTGCACCGAGTACTACAAGAACGACCGCAACTACCCTTCCTCCTTGGCGGCCGAGGTGGAAAAGAACCTGGCCCAGGTCGAGGCGCTTATGGGGAAGAAGTTCGGCGACGCCAAGAACCCGCTCCTGGTCTCGGTCCGCTCCGGCGCCCGCGCCTCTATGCCCGGCATGATGGACACCATCCTGAACCTGGGTCTTAACGACACCACGGTGCAGGGGATCATCGCGCAGTCCGGCGACGAGCGCTTCGCCTACGACGCCTACCGCCGCTTCGTGCAGATGTACTCCGACGTGGTGATGGGGATGCCCAAGGACGAGATGGAGCACCTCCTGGAGCAGAAGAAGGACGCCCGCGGCGTGCACCTCGACACCGACCTCAAGGCATCCGACTGGAAGGAGCTCGTGGGCGAGTTCAAGGCGAAGGTCAAGGCGACCCTGGGGGTAGAGTTCCCCGAGGACCCGAAAGAGCAGCTTTGGGGCGCCATCGGCGCCGTGTTCGGCTCCTGGATGAACCAGCGCGCCATCACCTACAGAAGGCTCAACAGCATCCCCGCCGACTGGGGCACCGCCGTCAACGTGCAGTCCATGGTGTTCGGCAACATGGGTAACGACTGCGCCACCGGCGTCGCCTTCACCCGCGACCCCTCTACCGGCGAGAACTACTTCTACGGCGAGTACCTGGTGAACGCCCAGGGCGAGGACGTCGTCGCCGGCATCCGCACCCCGCAGCCGATCAACAGGGCCAAGTACAAGCCGGGCGACCTCCCCAGCATGGAGGAGGTGCTCCCCGAGTGCTATAAGCAACTGGCCGAGATCCGCGACATCCTGGAGCGCCACTACCAGGACATGCAGGACATCGAGTTCACCATCGAGAAGGGAATCCTCTACATGCTGCAGTGCAGAAGCGGCAAGAGGACGGCCAAGGCGGCCATCAAGATCGCGGTGGACATGGTGGCTGAGAAGCTTATCGACGAGAAGACCGCCGTGCTGCGCGTAGCTCCCAATCAGCTGGACCAGCTCTTGCACCCCTCCCTCGACCCGAAGGCCGATAAGAAGGTGATAGCCAAGGGGCTTCCGGCCTCGCCTGGGGCCGCTTCCGGCGAGGTGGTCTTCACCGCCGACGAGGCAGAGACGCTGGCGAAGCTCGGGCACAAGGTGATCCTGGTCCGCGTCGAGACCTCCCCCGAGGACATCCACGGCATGCACGCGGCGCAGGGCATCCTGACCGCCCGCGGCGGCATGACCTCCCACGCGGCGGTCGTCGCCCGCGGCATGGGCAAATGCTGCGTGGCCGGCTGCGGCGACATCAAGGTCGACTACAATCAGGCGCAGTTCGTAGCCAAGGACGGGAGCGTGATCAAGAAAGGGGACGTCATCACTCTCGACGGCTCCACCGGCGAGGTGATGAAGGGCGCGGTCGCGACCGTCGCCGCCGGCGTAGGCGGTGACTTCGGCACCCTGATGGGTTGGGTAGACAAGTTCCGCAGGATGAAGGTCCGCGCCAACGCCGACACCCCGCACGACGCGAAGACCGCCCGCGACTTCGGCGCCGAGGGGATCGGCCTTTGCCGCACCGAGCACATGTTCTTCGAAGCGGACCGCATCGCGGCGGTGCGCGAGATGATCCTCTCCGCGGACCTGGAAGGCAGGAAGAAGGCGCTCGCCAAGATCCTCCCGATGCAAAAGGGCGACTTCAAGGGGCTCTTCCGCGAGATGAAGGGGCTTCCGGTCACCATCCGCCTCCTCGATCCGCCGCTGCACGAGTTCCTCCCCCAGGAGGAGAAGGACATCGAGGCGCTCTCCGCCACCATGGGGGTCTCGGTGCAGACCCTGAAGCACAAGGTCGAGTTCCTGCACGAGTTCAACCCGATGCTCGGGCACCGCGGCTGCCGCCTCGGCATCACCTTCCCGGAGATCTACGACATGCAGGTGCAGGCCATCATGGAGGCTGCCTGCGAGCTGGTGAAGGAAGAGGGCTTCGACATCGTCCCCGAGATCATGATCCCGCTGGTGGCAACGACCAAGGAACTCGCGGTGCTGCGCGCCAACTCGGTCGGGGTCTGCGAGGACGTGATCAAGCGCTACGCCGTGAAGGTTGAGTACCTGATCGGGACCATGATCGAGCTCCCCCGCGCGGCCATCACCGCCGACGCCATCGCGGCCGAGGCCGAATTCTTCTCCTTCGGCACCAACGACCTGACCCAGACCACCTTCGGTCTCTCCCGCGACGACGCCGGCAAGTTCCTCCCCTTCTACGTGGAGAACGGCCTCCTCGAGGACGACCCGTTCGTGACCCTGGACCAGCAGGGGGTAGGCGAGCTGGTGCGCATGGGTTGCCAGAAGGGGCGCCAGACCCGTCCCGGGATCAAGCTAGGCATCTGCGGCGAGCACGGCGGCGACCCGGCCTCAGTCATCTTCTGCGACTCAGTCGGGCTCGACTACGTCTCCTGCTCCCCCTTCCGGGTACCCATCGCGCGCCTGTCCGCCGCCCACGCCACGCTGAACGCCGAGGCGAAGGCCGCCTCCGCGGCGAAGGGATGCGGCTGCGGGGGAAAGGGGAGTGACGCCTCGCAGCAGCCCGCGGCGACCGCCTGATTCCCGCATGCTGCACCCGGCAAAGGTGTCGCCTGTAGCCGGCAGACTTGACACTTTTTCCGTAAACGTGTAATAGGGCAGGCAGCAGATGCGTCGAAGACGCACAAAGGGGGGGGCGGCGCAGTCGCCCCCCATCCAACAACAAGCAGCAAAGGGAGAAAAAGTAATGGCAAACGGTGTGGTGAAATGGTTCAACGACGCTAAGGGATTCGGCTTCATCGAGCAGGATAACGGGGTGGACGTGTTCGTGCACTTCTCGTCGATCCAGGGAGACGGTTTCAAGTCCCTCGTCGAGGGTGACTCGGTCACCTTTGACGTCGTGCAGGGCGCCAAGGGGCCGCAGGCGGCCAACGTGGTAAAGAACTAGCTAAGCCTATCCACCATCATTGGGCCCCGGATTTCCGGGGCTCTTTTTGTTTTCCCCGCCGCACTGCCGCCGCGGGGCGCGGAGTACCTCCAGATGCGCATCGACGAAAAGAGCGAATCACGCAGCGTCGCCAAGAAAGGGAAGGGGACCCCGGCCAAAAGCGTCGCCGGTTCCTCCGGGCAGCTCTTCGCCGGGCGGCTCACGGCCATCGCCAAGAGCGGCACCGAGTACGAAGGGGAACTAAAGCGTCTGAAGGAGGAGATCGACAAGGCGGGCGAGGTCCTGGAGCAGGAGCCGACCATCGCCAACTTCAAGGTGTTCCGCGAGCTGATCGGCACCATGGCTCGCAAGGTCACGGCCGAAGCCTACCGGGTGGAACTTTTGAGCGGCGGCGTGACCGGGCGCGCCCACGAGGTGATCTCGGTCATCGACAAGGAGGCGGACCTCCTCTACCACCTGGTGATGCGCGAGCAGAAAGACCACATCCGCATCGTCTCCCAGATCATCAAGATCAAGGGGCTGGTGGTCGACTTCCTCCTATAAAGGGAGTTTTCGTAACTTAACGAAAACCCTCAAGTTAATGAAGGATGCGGCCGATGTTGTAAAGGTTGCCCCTCTCAAATCCGTTCCCGGGACCAGCCCTGTTTTTTTCACCGTCGGACAGCCGAAAGGAGCGCATCATGTCTCACCCGTATCTCCCCCGCGGGGTCGTTTTGGCCTTGCTCTTTCTCCTTTTGTCCTGGCAGCCGGCCGCCGCGGAAACTATCAGGCTCAACGGTACGGGGTGCGGGGTGACCCTGATGAAGCCTTTGATCGCCTCCTTTCAGAAGAGCCACCCGGAGATCACCTTTGACGTGCAGAAAAGCGTCGGTTCCGCCGCGTCGCTCAAGGCCATCGCCAAGGGTGCGCTTGACGTCGCCGTTCCCGGCCGCGAGCTCAAGCCGCAGGAAAAGGTAGCGGGAGTCGCCTGGTACGAGTACGGCAGGACCCCCTACGCCGTGGTCACCCACCGCGGCACCAAGCTCGACAACGTGACCACCGGGCAGCTTGCCGCCATGTACTTCGGGACCCATGGACAGTGGGCGGACGGCGACTTCGTACGCGTGGTCCTGCGTCCCAAGGAAGACATCGACACGGCGGTGCTCCGTTCGCTTTCTCCGGAGATGGACCGCGCGGTCACCGCGGCGCACGCGCGACCGGACATGCTGATGGGCATCACCGACCAGGAGACCTTCGACCACCTCAAGAAGACTGCAGGAACCATCTCCTTCATCCCCCTGATCATGCCCCTTTCCGAGCCCGGCACAGTCAACGTCGCGCGCCTGAACGGCGTGGAGCCGACCCTGTCCAATCTCTCGACAGGGAAGTACGGCTACGCCAAAAAGATCTTCCTTGTGACCAGGAAAAACCCCTCCCCCGGAGTAAAGGCGTTCGTGCAGTTCCTGGACTCCAAGAAGGCGCGGGCAATGGCGCAGAAGCACGGGTTGCTTCCGGCCGCAGGGAAGTGACACGGGGGGGTGAAGCCGCAACGTCTGGCAATGATGCCACCTTCCCCCACCCCCTAACCCCCTCCCGCAAGGGGAGGGGGGCAAAGTGCGGCTTGCCACGGGATTGAATCTCGTTCCCAAGGTCCACCTTGGGAACGCAATGCCAGTTGAAGCTCCAGCTTCCGTCGGGTGCCAAGCTGGAGCTTGCGCTGCCTTGGGTTCCCAAGCTGGAGCTTGGGAACCAGAAACCCTTCGCAAAGTGGGAAGAATGCTGGCAGGCAATTCATGAAGATGGAGCCGGGCGCTTTTCATGATAAAATACCTCAAGCGGGAATGCCCCGGGGCCGATACGTTGAAAAGCATGTTCCGACCCGTTCCGGGCTCATTCTGAAAAGATAATCGACGAGGAGGTTGCATGAGCATGGTAGAGAAGCGGTTCATCCCCATAGCGTTGGTCCTCTGTCTGGCACTGGGATGGGGACAGGCGGCACCGGCCCAGGAGATTGTAAGGATCAGCGGCACCGGAGCGGGAGTGGCCCTGATGGCGCCGCTCGTCGAGGTTTTCGAGAAGGAGAATAAGGGGATCAAGGTCCACCTGGAGAAAAGCCTGGGGAGCACGGCCTCCATAAAGGCGACGGTCAAGAGCGCGCTGGACCTTGCCATTTCCGGGCGGCCGCTGAAGCCGGCCGAGAGCGCGGAGGGGCTGGTCCAGCTCGAATACGGCAAGAGTCCTTTCGTGGTGGTGACCCATGCCGGTACCAAGCAGAGCAACATCTCGCTGAAAGAGGTGATCGACATGTACTCCGGGAAGATCCCCAAGTGGCCCAACGGCGACTACGTCCGCGTGGTGCTGCGCCCCAACGAGGACGTCGACACCAAGCTCGTGCGCGCCATCTCGCCCGATATGGACATGGCCGTGACAGCCGCACAGTCGCGCAAGGACATGCTGCTCGCCATCACCGATAACGAGGGGTTCGACGCGTTGAAAAGGACCCCGGGGACGATCGCCTTCCTGGCGCTCACCCTTCCCCTCTCCCAGCCTGGGAGCGTCAAGGTCCTGCGTCTGGACGGCATGCAGGGAAGCGTCGCCACCCTGGCCGGGGGGAAGTACCCCTACGTCAAGCCGCTCTACCTGGTGACCAGGAAAGAGAGCTCCGCCGCGACGGAGAAGTTCGTGAAGTTCCTCTACTCTAAGAAGGGAAAGTCGCTGGCAGTCAGGCACGGGCTGCTGCCGACCGGGATTAAATGACCCAGGAAAGCCAAAACATCCGGCGCAGGACCACCTTCATTGCGCTGATCGTCTCCACGATGCTGACGGTGGTTCCCCCCGCTATCTACTTCGTCATGTCCTTTTCTCACATGAGGGGCGTGGTCGAGGCCGAAGGGGAAATCAACGCCCGCCTCGTAGGGACGCTCGTGGTGGCGAACCCGCAGATGTGGGAGTTCGAAGAACTGCGCCTGAAGGAGTTGCTGGGGCGCCGCTCCAAAAGCGGCGTAAAGGAAATAAGAAGGATCTACAACCTGAAGCGCGAAGTGATCGCGGAGAGCGGGGAGCCGCTGCCGCGGCCGGTCTTCGCACTCTCCTTCCCCGTTCACGATGCCGGGCACGAGGTGGCCCTCCTCGAGGTTTCCCGCTCGTTGCAGCCGGTTCTGATCAAGACGCTCCTGGCCCTTATCGGGGGCGCCCTGGTGGGGGCGTACGCCTTCTTCCGGCTGAGGACCGTGCCGCTGCGCGCACTCGATGAGGCGTACCGGGTCCTGAAGCAGAGCGAGGAGAAGTACCGCTCCGTGTACGAGTCGCTCAACGAAGGGCTGGCGCTGTACCGGGCTTCCCGCCGTGAGGACGGCTCCGCCGACCTGGTCCTGACCGACGTGAACCCTGCCGCCATCAACGTGTTCGGCTTCAGCAGGGACGACATCGGCGGCTGGATCACGGAGCTTCTGGACGGGCTCTTCGCGGAATGCGCCGAGCAGGTCTTCGGGGCGCTGCAGGCCCGGGGCGAGGTGAGCCTGGATCTGGAGCAAAACTCCACCGGCCGCATCTTCTCGCTCACCGCCTTCCCCATGGGGTACGGCATGGTGGCGACGCTCCTTGAGGACGTGACGGAGAAGAAGAGGACCGCGGAGCAGTTGGAGCGGCTCGCCTACTACGACAGCCTCACCGGGCTTTTGAACCGCCGCATGCTGCTGGACCGGATGGAGCAGGCCATCGGGACCGCGCAGCGGGAGGGGGTGAAAGTGGCCACCCTGTTCATGGACCTGAACGGCTTCAAGGTGATCAACGACACGCTCGGGCACAAGGCGGGGGACCAGATACTTGTCGAGGTGGCAAAGCGCCTGCAGAAGATGGTGCGCAAGAGGGATACCCTGGCGAGGCTCGGGGGGGACGAGTTCGTGGTGGCGGCGACCTTCGAGAAGGACGAAAACGCGAGCGCCATCGCCAAGAACCTGATCAACGCCATCACCCCGGTTTACCAGGTCTGCGACCGGGAGGTCTACGTGGGGGTGAGCGTGGGGATCTCCATTTTCCCCGACGACGGGGATGTACCCGAGACCCTCTTGAAGAACGCGGACATCGCCATGTACAACGCCAAGAGCCAGGGGCAGGGCGGCTTCTGCTTCTACAGCGCGCAGTTGAACGAAAGGCTGCACGAACGGATGCAGCTGGAGTTCAAGCTGAGGGGGGCCGTGGAGCGCGAGGAATTCTTCCTTGAGTACCAGCCCATCCTGGACAGCAAGACCGGGCGCATCACCGCGGTGGAGGCGCTGTTGCGCTGGAACGACCCGGAAAAGGGGAGGGTGATGCCCGACTCCTTCATCCCGCTCGCCGAGGATACCGGCGTCATCCTCCCGCTTGGGGAATGGGTGCTCCGCACGGCCTGCGCCAAGCTCAGGCAGTGGCAGGACGCAGGGGTCATGCCGGTGCGGATGGCGGTGAACATCTCGGGGAGACAGTTCACCCAGGGGGACCTGTCGAAGACGGTGGAGGATGCCCTGCTGCAAAGCGGCGTCCACCCCTCCTGGCTGGAGCTGGAATTGACCGAGACCTGCCTGATCAAGAACGTCGAGGAGACGGTGAGAAAGCTCTGCCGCCTCAAGGGGTTGTGCGTCTCCATCTCCATCGACGACTTCGGGACCGGCTACTCCTCGCTGCAGTACCTGAAGAACTTCCCCATCGACCACCTGAAGATCGACAGGGGGTTCATCAACAACGTCTGCGAGCTCCCGGACGACAGGGCCATTGTGGACGCCATCATCGGCATAGCGAAGGCGATGGATCTCCACGTCATCGCGGAAGGGGTCGAGACGAGGCAGCAGGCGGAGCACCTGATGCGGCGCGGCTGCGACGAGTTCCAGGGGTACTACTTCTACCGGCCGCTCCCCGAGGAGAAGCTCCTGGAGGTGCTGGCGAGCAAGGCCGCAGCGGGCCTTCCCCCCGGCGAAGACGCCGACTGGCTGGAGCTTCAGGCCTAGAGGCAAAGTCAAAGGCGCCGCACGCGGATTTGACGGATACAACGGGAATTCCGGGGAGAAGAGTCCCCCCCTCCCTTGACGGGAGGGGGACGGGGGGTGGGTGAAGCTGCAACGTACGGAAATGGTGGCACCTTTCCCCACCCCCTAACCCCCTCCCGCAAGGGGAGGGGGAACCAAGAGCGGCTTTCCCCGGTATATTTCGATGACCCCAAAAAAAGGGGGCTCTCAGGAGCCCCCTTTTTTTATTCGCCGCAGCCGCACCCTTTGTTTTTGGGGTCGAGCGGGGTTTTCTTGCCGCACTTCTGGCACCGCCAGAAGAGGCCGCCTCAACCGGGTATCAGCACCATGAGCCCCTGGCATTCGGGGCACTCTTGTTCGTTTTTCATTCGATTCTCCTTTTTATTTATTTGACCGAGACCTGCAGTCTCCCCACTTGGGTAATTTCGGCGACGACGCTGTCCCCGCTTTTTATCGGGCCGACGCCGGCCGGTGTGCCGGTCAGCACCAGGTCGCCCGGCTCCAGGGTGAAGATGGAGGAGAGGTAGGAGATGAGCTCCGGGATGCGGTGGATCATGAGGCCGGTCGAGCCGTCCTGCCGCTTGACCCCGTTGACGCTGAGCGTGATGGTGAGCGCCTGCGGGTCGGCCACAGCACCTGCCGGCACGAAGTCGGAGAGGGGGCAGGCGGTGTCGAACCCCTTGGCGATCTCCCAAGGGAGCCCCTTTTTCTTCTGCTCCGCCTGCACGTCCCTGAGGGTCAGGTCGATGGCTACGCCGTACCCGGCCAGGTGGCCTAACGCCTCAGCGGGAGGGATATCGCTCCCGCCGGTGCCGATCAAAAGCGCCAGCTCCGCCTCGTGGTGGCAGTCGCTGGAGTAGGGGGGGATCACGATCTCTTCCCCTTCGCCGATGACGCTGGAGGCCGGCTTCATGAAGATCACCGGGCGTTCCGGGGTCTCGTTCCCCAGTTCCTTGATGTGGTCCGCGTAGTTCCTCCCGATGCAGAGGATCTTGCCGATCCGATACTCTTTTGCTTCTCCCTTGACCCTTGCCGTCTTCATGTTTCTCCTCGCTTTAGCTAGCCGTTCACCGCGCGCATCTCGCAACCCACCCGGCACCCCTGCCAGCTGCCGCGCCTTTTCAGCTCGTTCACCACCGCGTACCACATCTGGTTGTTCTTCAGGTTCCAGTTGGGCGCGACCCGGATGGAGAGGGGCGCCGAGCCGTATAGCCTCTGGATCGAGACCTTGGGCGAGAGCTCTTCCAGGAAGTCGCAGGCCGCACCTACGTATTCGGCAAGGGAGATGGGGAGGTAGCTCCCGTCGCGGTACATGCGGGCGAGCTTGGTTCCCTCCACCGCGTGCAGCTGGTGCAGCTTCACCGCGGTCACCGGGAGCGAGGAGATGAGCCGCGCCCCCTTGACGAAGCCGCTCCTCTTTTCCCCGGGAAAGCCGTAGATAAGGTGGGTGCAGATGTCGATGCCGCGCCCGGCAAGCCGGTCCACGGTTGAGAGGTACTCGGCGAAGGTGTGGCCGCGGTTGATGCCGGTGAGGATGGCGTCGTCGATGGACTGAAGCCCCAGTTCCACGCAGACGTAGCGGTCGCGGGCAAGCTCGGTCAGAAGCGCCACGGCGTCGTCGTCGATCGAGTCGGGCCTGGTGCCGACCGAGATCCCCACCACGTCCGGATGCGAAAGCGCGCGCCGGTACAGATCGGAGAGCTTCTCCACGGGCGCGTAGGTGTTGGTGAATTTCTGGAAATAGACGATGAACTTCTCGCTCGCCAGGCGGGTCCGGTGATAGGCCATCCCGGCCGCCATCTGCTCCTCGATGGGTATGACGGCTACCGTCTCCTTGGGGGAGAACGAGCTGTTGTCGCAGTAGATGCAGCCGCCGGTGCCGCGGCTGCCGTCGCGGTTGGGGCAGGTGAAGCCGCCGTCCACGTTCACCTTGGAGACGCGGCAGGAAAAGCGCCTTCTCAGGTAGGAGCCGTAGGAGTTGATGCGGAGCTCGCTATGGATGGGGGATCCGGTCATGTTCAGTCGGCGTGCTCCAGGGGGGGGAGAAGGGCGATGAGCTTCTTCGCCGCCTCGCGCGGGTCGGCTGCGGAGAGGACGGCGGAGATGAGCGCGACGCCGCGCACGCCGCAGCCGGCTGCCTCGGCGCAGTTCTCCTTTTTGATCCCCCCGAGCGCGAAGACCGGGACCTGCAAAAGTCCCGCCACTGTCTGAAGCTTTGCGGTCCCCACCGGGTCGCCGTAGGGGGCCTTGGAGGGGGTGTAGTAGACCGGGCCGAAGGTGATGAAGTCGGCCCCCATCTCCTGGGCTGCGATGGCCTGCGCCTTGTTGTGGCAGGAGACCCCGATCAGCTTCCGCTCTCCCAGGATCCGCCGCACCTTGTAGATGGGCATGCTGGCGCTTCCTATGTGCACGCCGTCGGCGTCGACGGCGAGCGCTATGTCGGCGCGGTCGTTGATGATGAGTTTCGCGCCGTAGCGCGAGGTGAGGCGGCGCAGCTCGTGGGCCGTCTCGTAGAGTTCCTTGCTGGTGGCGTCCTTGTCGCGGTACTGTACCGCGCGCACCCCGCCCTTAAGCGCTTCCTCGACCACGTACCCGAGGGGGCGCCCCTGCGTCTCCTCCCTGCCGGTAATCAGGTAGAGGTTGAAGTCTATCCAGGGGGATTCCAGCTCTTTCACCCGATGAGCCCCGCCAAGGGGGAGGAGGCGCTGGCGTAGAGCTTCCTCGGGATGCGCCCGGCCAGGTAGGCGAGCCTCCCCGCGCGCACCGCGCAGTTCATCGCCTCTGCCATGGCGACCGGGTCCTTGGCCCCGGCGATGGCGGTGTTCATGAGGACGCCGTGGCAGCCGAGCTCCATGGCGATGGCAGCGTCCGAGGCTGTCCCGACCCCCGCGTCCACGATGACCGGCACCTTGACGCTCTCCAGGATGATCTGGATGTTATAGGGGTTGCGGATGCCGAGACCGGAGCCTATGGGGGCTCCCAGCGGCATCACCGCGGCGCATCCCATGTCCTCCAGCTTTTTGCAGATGATGGGGTCGTCGCTTGTGTAGGGAAGGACGGTGAATCCCTCGGCCAGAAGCACCTTGGCCGCCTTCAGGAGCTCCTCGTTGTTGGGATAGAGCGTCTTCTCGTCGCCCAGCACCTCGAGTTTCACGAAATCGGAGAGCCCTGCCTCGCGCGCCAGGCGGCAGGTGCGGATGGCGTCCTCGGCGGTGTAGCAGCCGGCGGTGTTGGGAAGGAGCGTGTACTTCTTCAGGTCGATATGGTCGAGCAGCGACTCCTTGCTGCGGTCCGAGATGTTGACCCTTCTCACCGCCACGGTGATGATCTGCGCCCCGGAAACCTCGATGGCGCGCACCATCTGCTGGAAGTCGGCATATTTTCCGGTGCCGACCATGAGGCGGGAGTCGAATTCGCGTCCTGCAATAACGAGCTTGTCGTTTGTCTGGGTCATCTCGATTCTCCAATTATCTATTTCCCGGAAGGATCCGGGGGACCCCGGCCCGGGTGCGGCGGGCGCTCGTTATCCTGCCTTGGGCAGGGAAGCCGGAAGGCTTCCTCCTCCCACGAACTGGACTATCTCCAGGGTGTCTCCCTCTGCGAGGTCCGTGGTTTCGTACTGTGCCTTGGGAAGGATCTCCAGGTTCAGCTCGACGGCGACCCGGCGCGGGTCGATGCCCAGGGAGAGGAGGTACTCTTGAACGGTAAGGGGATCGATGGATACGGCGTCGCCGTTGGTGGTGATGTTCACTGCTGCTCCGGTGTTGCGCGCGGCGGTTAGCGGTTCTCTCCCGCCGGGGCCTTCTCAGGGTCCGCAGGGCGAGGGGACGAATGCCGTAAACTATCAATATGCCTTGCCGCTGTCAATCGTTTTCTTCCGCGCAGTTGCGCTGCCGCGAGGGGGAGGAAGGGGGAGCAGTCGTCTCGTATACAGGATCAGGCGCAGGGAAGGGAGGACGGGTCGCCGGGGGGGGAGAGCGGGGTGGGTGCCAGGGGGGTGACGGATGCGCGGTCGGGGAGGGGGAGGGTCACGGTGAAGGCGGTCCCCACCCCGATTTCGCTGGTGACGTCGATGCGCCCGCCGTGCTCCTGCACGATCCCGTAGGAGACGGAGAGCCCGAGGCCGGTTCCTTTGTTGGCCTTGGTGGAGAAGAAGGGGTCGAAGATCTTGGTGAGGTTTTGCTCGGAGATGCCGCAGCCGTTGTCCACGATCCTGATGAAGGCCGCCCCCTCGTCCGATTCCATACCGGTCGCGATGTGCAGCACCCCTTCGCCGAGCATGGCGTGCCCGGCGTTGACGAACATGTTGACCAGCACCTGTTCGATCTGATTCGCGTCGATCAAAAGCTTGGGGAGATCGCTTGCGTACTCGCGGATGATGCTCACGTCCTGGAACAGTATCTGGTGCTGGATCAGGGTGAGCGCCGCCTCCGAGATGTCGCTCAGGCTGTGCAGCTCCTTTTGGGGGGGCGAGCAGCGGGCGAACTCCAGAAGCCCCTTTACGATCCCCGCGCAGCGCTTGGTCTCCCTGATCACCGTCTCTATGTCGTTTCTGAGCGTTTCATCGAGCTTCTTGTTGCTCTGGATCAGCGAGGCGAAGACCAGGATCCCGGTGAGGGGGTTGTTGATCTCGTGCGCGATGCCGGCTACCAGCTCGCCTAACGAGGCAAGCTTTTCGCTGCGGATCAGTTGCGCCTGCATCTGGGTCACTTCGTAGGTTCTTTGCTGCACCATCTCTTCCAGGTCCCGCCCCCATCCCTCCAGGTCCTGGCGCGCCCTTTTCAGGTTCAGGGTCATGGCGTTAAAGGAGTCGGCGAGTTCCCCCAGTTCGTCGTTGGCGAACCCTTCCACCAGGCCGTCCAGCTCCCCACGCGAGAGCATCTGGGTGTGCTCCAGAAGCTCGCGCACCGGGCGGTTCACCAGTTTTTGGGTGAAGAGGGTGATGCAAAGGGCGGTGAGGGTGAGGACCAAAACGGTGAGGGCGATGCTGCGGTTGCGGAAGGCGTCCAGGACCGAGTGCATCCGGTCCAGCGGGACCACCACGTCGAGAACCCCCAGCACCTTGAAGTTTTCCGGGTGGAAGTGGCAGCTTGCCGTGTAGCAGCTTTCCTCGTTGTAGATGGCGCTGGTGATCCCCAGAAGCTCGCCGCCGCTTTCGCTGAAAAAGCGCCGGCTCCTGTGCTTGGAGGAGGCGGTCAGCAGGAGCTGGGTGGTTCCATGGCAGACGGCGCAGACCTCGGTGTTCTTTTTCAGCAGGAACCCGGTTTCGGCGTCCTTGGTGGAGAAGATGATGCGTCCGGTCTTGTTGATCAGCCTGATCCGCTCCACCTCCTGCTGGCTCCCCATCTCCTCCAGGGTCTTGTAGAACATTGGGCGGTCGTCCCTGAGCATCTGGTTGTGGGTGGTGCGCAGTATGGTTTCGCTGATGCGGTCCGCCTCGGAGATGGCCTCCTGCAAAAGCAGGCCCTGAAGGCTACGGAAATTGAGATAGGCGAAGAGCGCCATGGTGCTCAAGAGCACCAGGCTGGTGGCGATGGCAAGTTTGGAAATCAGGTTGAGACGCACAGGCTCTCCGTCCTCGGGATGCTGCCTCAGTCGTGTTGGTCCTGTTTTAAAATCGCATGGCGACATGCTTTTTTGCTGCTTGACTTCTTTAGAACATTATTCTACATTTTCACTACATACCGGTGCTATCCCCCGTCCGTGTCGCCGGGAAAGCGGTTTGCGCTGTTTTGGCAGGGAAGGACGAGGGCGTCTGGGCGCGAATCGGCTAGCGCGAGTTTAATCACATTAAAAGCGTTTATCAAGCTATTTATTTCCTTGACAGCTTTTATTAAATGTCCTAGTTAATACTGTTTGAAATTTTTTCCATAACAGAATAGGTGCAGCCAATGGCGAAAAAAGAGAAATCCGAGTACATCATCCAGGCCGTTTCGCACGCTCTCGACCTGCTGGAGCAGTTTCACGACGAAGTGGACGAGCTGGGCGTGACGGAGCTGAGCAAAAGGCTCAAGCTTCATAAGAACAACGTTTTCAGGCTTCTCGCTACCCTGGAGTCGAGAAACTACATCGAGCAGAACAGGGTCACGGAGAACTACCGGCTGGGGCTCAAGACCCTGGAACTGGGGCAGACCTTCATCAAGCAGATGGGGCTTTTAAGGCAGTCCCGCCCGGTGCTGGAGACGCTGGTGAAGGAGTGCAACGAGACTACCTACGTGGCGATCCTCAAGGAGTTCCACATCGTCTATCTCGACGTGGTGGAGACCGACCTGACCGTGAGGGTGGTGCCGAGGGTCGGCGCCCGGCTCCCCGCCTACTGCACAGCGGCAGGGAAGGTCCAGATCGCCTACATGACCGACGAGGAACTGGAGAACTACCTCCCCACCAAGGAGATGAAGCGCTACACCCCGAAGACGGTGATCGACCGCGAGGAGCTGAAAAAGCACCTCAAGGTGATCGCGGACCAGGGTTATGCCATAGACGACGAGGAAATGGATGTCGGCGTGAAATGCGTCGGCGCCCCGATCCGCGACTACACCCGCAGGATCATCGGCGCGGTGAGCATCTCCGGCCCCTCGATGCGCTTCACCGACGAGCGCCTGGAGAAGGAGCTGATCCCGCTGGTGATTCGCTCCGGCGAGGAGATCTCCCACAAGCTCGGCTACCACAAATAAAGAAAAGGCCCCGTTCGCGGGGCCTTTTCTTTTTCAGTTCTACGGTTCGGCGGGGGGGGGCTGCCCGGCCGCGATCTCCTCGCGCCAGACCCTTAGCACCTCTGCCTCCAGATCCTCCCTGCTCCCCCGGTTGTCGATCACGACCCTTCCCAGCCGCTTCTTCTCCTCCATCGGCATCTGCGAAGCGATGCGCGAAAGCGCCGCCTCGCGCGAGAGCCCGTCCCGCGCCATGAGGCGGGCCAACTGGGTCTCGTGGTCGAGGTAGACCACCCAGACCTCGTGCACCCTAGAGGTGATCCCCGCTTCGATCAGGAGCGGCGCCACGTAGAAGGCGGTCTTCGCCCCCGCAGCCTTTAGCCGCGCGAGCTTCTCCTCGGCCCGCTCCTTGATGGCGGGGTGGGTGATCGACTCAAGCTTTCGCCTTTTCTCCGGGTCGGCGAAGACGATCTCCCCAAGGGCCGCCCGGTTCAGGCTTCCGTCCGCATTCAAGACCGCCTTGCCGAAGCTCTCCGCTATCTGCGCCAGCGCCCGCTCGCCCGGTTCCACCACCTCCCGGGCCAGTTGGTCCGCGTCGACGACCGGCGCGCCGAGCCGTTCCAGGAGGTTCGCCACGCTCGT
The DNA here is from genome assembly GCF_000020725.1 of Citrifermentans bemidjiense Bem. Classification (NCBI taxonomy): domain Bacteria; kingdom Pseudomonadati; phylum Thermodesulfobacteriota; class Desulfuromonadia; order Geobacterales; family Geobacteraceae; genus Citrifermentans; species Citrifermentans bemidjiense. The sequence goes on from NC_011146.1 coordinate 779,988, forward strand.
TTTTCCCGAGGCTATTCCCCCAGTGAGCCCTATGATGCGCATCGCTCACTCCGGCGCAACGATTTGTAGTCGGGTGAGGCTGGTTTCATGAGTAGATGATTCCCTGTTCGCCCAGGGCGAAGGTCGGGTTGGTCAGGTCCTCCTCGATCATCAGCGCCGTCGAGCCGATCCTGATCTGGGTCCCCAGGAAGGCGTCGCGTTCCACCTCCACCCTTGCCTGCGCGTTGATCTCCATTCTTTTCTCCAGTCGCTTCTTCTCGCCGGTCAGTTCGGCGATCTCCCCCTGGTACTTGGCGTAGATCCGCTCTTTGAGGGCCAGAAGGCCCGGCTCCATTTTCCCGGGGTTCTCGCGCACGTAGGCGAGCGTCTTGCCCAGTTCCTCGATGAGGCGCCCCTTCTCGGCTAAGGCGTCCAGCACTATCTCGAGCTTCTTGTTCAGCGCCGGGTCGACCCCCACCTCGATGACGGTGGGGACCCCGGCGTGGGAGCCGACCACCACGGCATGCACCAGCGAGACGGCGCGGCAGACCCCGCCGATGAGGTGCCCTTTGCGCGCCCCCTTTTCGCCGACCGTGATGCTGGAGCCTGAGGTGAGCTCGCTCTGCATGGAGAGTTCCTTGACCACGATCTCGCCCCCGGCGTTGATGAGGGCGTTCTCGGCGAACTGCACCCAGACAGTGCCTCCCGCCTCCAGCTGCGCCATCTCCTTGCGGTTCTCCACCTTCCCCTGCGCACCTTTGCCGTGGCCGATCACCCCGCCGCTGACCACGATGTTCCCCCCCGCCGTGACTATCGCCGCCTCGACGATCCCTCCGACGTTGATGTCGTGGGTGGCGCTCACCTCCATCCCCTCCAGCACGTCCCCCTCGATCTCGAGGGATCCCTTGAAGTGGAGGTTGCCGGTGGAGAGGTCGACCCGTTTCACCTTGAAGACCGGGTCGACGATCACCCCCCGGGGGGACGATGACCGGGTGCCCTGAGATGGCGGCGACCAGGAGATCGCAGTCGGTGAGATCGCAGGCGATCCCGGTGAGGTTCTCGGCGAAGGAGAGCTCGACCCCGTCGGTGGTGGGGAGTTCGACCCCCAAAAGGTTCATCCCGGGGATCCCCTGGGTGGGGTGGGTGCGGCGCAAAAGCGGGTCGCCAAGGCTTACGCTGACGATGTCCCCGAGGTTGCGGTAGTCGGCCGTGTCGTCATCGGAGACCAGCGGCGCCTGGGCGGTTATCTCCGGGATGAGCGAGATGAACTGGGTGTCGTCGCCAGGTACCGGCGGGGTGCCCGCTGCGATGACGAGCTTCGACGCCTCGCCCGCTTCGACGGCGCACCTGATCTCGTCGTAGAGGATGCCGCAGACTACGCCCCTGGCCGCCAGCTCCTGCTCCACCTCTTCGACCGTGATGCGGCGCCCCCCGCAGGCGGGCTGGATGGTCATGACGGCCTGCATCATGTCGTCCGGGATCTGGATGGCGAGGGTGGCGTCGCGCCGCTCCCCTATCTGCAGGGAGAACGCCATGGGGGAGACTTCCCACTTCTTCAGGAACTGCCCGAGCGCGTCCTGGGAGATGAAGAGGTCGCCGTAGCCTTCCTCGGCGATCGCCTCCTCCAGCTGTTCCTGGGTGATCCCCTGCTTGTTCACCACCGGGGTGAACGAAGCGGTGAGCACCCTCTGGTCGGGGCTCAATTTGAACGCGATTCCTGTCCCTTCGAGACGATTGCTCTGCATAACCCCTCCGCCCAAGGCGCCCGCCGTTTTGTCGGCGCGCTGTCGCAATATATATCGGCATTTCGCGGGAAAGATTTAATAAATGCTGCAGCAAGGCGCTTTTTCCGCCCGAAAGGGTGCCGTCGCGGCGGTCGCCAAGGCGTCCGGGGGATGTTAGGTCGGAACCGGATTAAAAACAACAATTAAATCAGGCAGGGGAAAAGTGGACGCACGCGGGGTTCGCAGCCCGATGTTGTATACGAGCTACACCGGCGATAATCCGAGCGATTTTTCACTTGATTAGAGCTGAGTGATGTGGTAAAAACTGGATACTGTATACAATCTGACCAATACGATTTGCTTAATAAATGTAAACATTTAGCCGTTAAAAAGGTGAAATCTAACAGCTATTTCGGAGGCCTAAGTGGCAGAGGTTGTTTTTTCCAGCTGGGGCAGAAACATAGTTGATAACCGCAAGGGGGGCGAGGCCAAAGAGGTCAGCTTCAAGCTCCCGGTCAGCTACGACGGAGAGCGCCCGCTTTCGGCCTTTATCGGCTGGGACGGGATCATCCTTTACAACAAGGACGTCGACGTCCCCGCCATGGTCGCCGAGTACATGAAGCGAGTGCAGACCAAGTACGTCTGCGGCAAATGCACCCCCGGCAAGAAGGGGACGCGGGTGATGATGGACGCGCTTCTCGCCATCGTCGAGGGGCGCGGCAGCGAGCAGGACCTGGACACCATCCTCGACCTGGGGGAGGTGCTCAAGCACTGCAAATGCACCCTCTGCCCGAGCTCGTCCGTGCCGGTCATCGACGCCGTCACCCACTTCCGAGACGCCTTCGTCAACTACGTCCGCGGCGCCAAGAGCCTCTCGAAGGAGTTCAGCTACATCGAGAAGTACACGGCTCCCTGCATGGACAAGTGCCCGGCCCATATCGACATCCCCGCCTACATCGAGGCGGTTAAGGACTACCGCTTCGGCGACTCCCTCTCCACCATCCGCGACTCCATGCCGCTTCCGTCGGTCTGCGGGCGCGTCTGTCCGCATCCCTGCGAGACGGCCTGCCGCAGGAAGAACGTGGACGAGTCGATCAACATCATGGTGCTGAAAAGAAGCGCCTCCGACTACGAATGGCAGCACGGCCACCTTCCCCCCATGGTCCCCAAAGAGAAGAAGTCGAAGAAAGTGGCCGTCGTGGGCGCGGGTCCGGCAGGCCTTGCCGCAGCCTACTACCTGGCGCTGGAAGGGTACCCGGTGACCATCTACGAAGCGCTTCCCCTGGGGGGCGGCATGGTCGCGGTGGGGATTCCCCCGTACCGTCAGCCGCGCCACCTGTTGCAGCGCGACATCGACATCATCTCTTCGCTCGGCGTCGAGATCGTCTACAACACCCGGATCGGCAAGGACATCACGCTGGACGAGCTGAGGCAGAAGTTCGACGCGGTCTTTCTCGCCCCGGGCGCGCACCGCTCGAAACCGATGGGGGTCGAGGGTGAGGACAAGGGTTACAAGGGTTTCCTCACCGGCGGCATCGACTTTTTGAGAAACGTCTACCTGGGCCTTCCCACCGGCATGGGGAAGAAGGTCTTCGTGGTGGGCGGCGGCAACACCGCCATCGACTGCGTCAGGGTGGCGCTCAGGGAAGGGGCCGAGGAATCGGTGCTGGTCTACCGCCGCTCCAGGAAAGAGATGCCGGCTGACGTCTGGGAGGTCGACGGGGCGGACGAGGAAGGCGTGCGCTTCGAGTTCCAGGTGCTCCCGACCCGCGTCGTCGCCAACGACAAGAACGAGGTCACCGGGGTCGAGCTGATCAGGATGGCCATGGGCGAGCCTGACGCCTCCGGGCGCCGCCGTCCCGAACCGGTCCCCGGCTCCGAGTTCGTCATCGAGTGCGACACCATCATCCCGGCCATCGGCCAGGATGCGGACCTTTCCTTCATCCCGGCCGAGGCGGGGATCGACACCACCAAGTGGAGCACCATCGTCACCAAGCACATCCCGCTCTCCGGGCCTGACGGCAAGGCGCTGAAGGACGGCATGGGGAACGATCTCTCCAGGACGCTCATCACCAACTGCGACGGCGTCTTCGCCGGGGGCGACGCCGAGATCGGCCCGCTCACCGTCGTAGCCTGCGTGGGAAGCGGCCACCGCGCCGCCAACGTGATCGCCCGCTACCTCGAAGGGAAAGGGGTCTCGCTTACCGACCAGGAGCGGATGGAGGACATCCTCACCTACTTCGGCGTCTACGACAAAAACGAGAACGTCCAGTGGCTGGACAGCGCCTCCCGCGAGCACCAGGCGGAGGTGCACGGCAAGGAGAGGGCGAGCTACAAGAACTACTGCGAGGTGGAGCTTGGCTACGCCAACAGCCAGGCGGTGCGCGAGGCGGAACGCTGCCTGCGCTGCTACCGCGTCGCCATGGTTGCGGTCTAAGGGGCTCGCTGGCAGGACCTGTTAAATTCAATTCACGGAAATATTGAGGTTTCTTATATGGTCAGCTTAACCATCGATGGCAAAAGCGTGCAGGTCGAAAAAGGTACCACCATACTGGAGGCCGCGGCCACAGTCGGGATCAAGATCCCGACCCTTTGCTGGCTGCAGAAGGTCTCCCCGACCGGCGCCTGCCGCGTCTGCGCCGTGGAGGTAGCCGGCGTGGAGCGCACCATGACCGCCTGCAACACCCCGGTCAAGGAAGGGATACAGGTCACCACCGACACCCCGGCGCTCAGGGAAGCGCGCAAGAAGATCATGGAGCTCATGCTGGTGAACCACCCGCTGGACTGCCCGGTCTGCGACGCCGGCGGCGAGTGCGACCTGCAGGATTCCTGCTACGCGCTGGACGCGAACAAGCAGGAGTACTCGGCGGTCCTCGAGCGCCGCCCGATCCGCTACGACTGGCCGCTCATCGAAAGCGACCCGAACCGCTGCATCCTCTGCGAGAAGTGCGTCAAGGTGGACCACGAGATCGTCGGCTGCGACGCCATCGAGGTGGTGAACAAGGGTGAGGCGGCCATCATCGACACGGTGGACGGCAAACCGCTCAACTGCGAGTTCTGCGGCAACTGCGTCGCCGCCTGCCCGACCGGGGCTCTCATCACCAAGCCCTTCAAGTTCAAGGGTCGCCCCTGGTCCTTCAACACGGTCCCCAGCGTCTGCGCCTTCTGCGGCGCCGGCTGCCAGATCGATTACCATGCCAAAAACGGCCGCATCGAGCGGGTCACGAGCGACGACGGCAGCTACAACAACGGCAACCTCTGCATCAACGGCCGCTTCGGCTACCGCTACCTCCACTCGCTGGAGCGGATCTCGGACCCGATGCTGCGCGACGGCTCCGGCCGCCTGGCCAAAGCCGACTGGGAGACCGCCCTCACCGCCGCGGCCGACAAGCTGAAGCAGATCGTCTCCCAAAACGGCGGCAAGGCCGTCGCAGGCCTTAGCTCGCCCAGGGTGACCAACGAGGAGAACTTCCTCTTCAAAAAGTTCCTCACCGAGGCGATAGGCTCCGCGAACGTCGACTCCGAGGCACGCTTGGGCTTCGCCCAGGCCCAGGCCCAGATGTCGCGCCGCTTCGGCTTCACCGGTGCCAGCACCACCATCGACGCCCTCGACAACGCCCAGGCCATCCTGGTCTTCGGCTGCGACCTGAACGCCGAGGCCACCGGCCTCGAATACCGGGTGATCAAGGCCGCCACCAAGAAGGACGCGCGGCTCGTCCTGGTCAACATGCGCGACGTGAAGCTGAGGAAGTTCTCCAACGCGCAGCTGAAGCACCTCCCGGGGAGCGAGCTCTCCGTGATCTACGCCCTGATGAAGGGGATCCTCGCCGCAGGCGGCGTGCTTCCGGCCGGCTCCGAGGCGATCAAGGACGCCCTCGACAAGCTCACCATGGCCGAGCTCTGCAGCCAGGCAGGGGTTACCGAAAAGGCCGTGGCCGACGCCGCCTCGCTCATCGCGGGCAAAAGCCGCGTCTCCATCGTCTTCGGCGCCGACCTGATCAGAAGCGCAGACGCCGCCCAGAAGATATCGGCGCTCGCCGATCTCGCCATCCTGACCGGTTCGGCCGCGAAGGAAGGCGGTGGGCTCTTCCCGGTCGACGCCAAGAACAACACGGTCGGCCTCCTCGACATGGGGGTCGCCCCCGGCGCCGACGGAAAGGACCTCTGGGGGATGGTCGAGGGTATCGAAGAGGGCTCGATCAAGGCGCTCTACCTTCTCGGGTGCGACCTGGCCTCCTTCCCGGACAACCAGAGGATCAGGAAGGCGCTCGGAAAGCTCGAACTCCTCATCGTCCAGGACGTGTTCCAGGGTGATTCCCTCGAGTTCGCCCACGTGGTCTTCCCCGCCTCCGCCGCCGCCGAGAAGAGCGGAAGCTTCACCTCGCTCGACAACCGGGTGCAGCCGATCTTCAAGTCGACCGCCGCCCCCGGCGCCGCCCGCGAGGACTGGGCCATCGTCTCCGACCTCTACGGCAAGGTCACCGGGACCGTCCCCTCCTTCACCCCGGCAAGCCTCATGGCGCAGATCAAGAGCGAAATCCCGGCCTACCAGCCGTTCGACGGCTCCAGGAACGGCTTCGTGAAGTCCGGTAACGGCAAGGTGGCGCCCGCCCTCGCCCCCATCGCCAAGCCGGCCGCGCCCACACAGGCGACGTTCCAGCTCCTGGTCGGCCCGATCGGGTTCCACAACGGCACCTCCACCACCCGCTCCGACGCGAACCTGAGCGTCGCCCCGGCAGGGTTCGTCGAGCTGCACCCGGCCGACGCCGGCAAGCTCGGCATAGAAGAGGGGGGGAGCGTCAAGGTGATCTCGGCTAACGCGTCCTTCACCGCGCCGGCGAAGATCAGCGACAAGCTGCAGCCGGGGCTCCTCTTCGCCCCCTCGCACTTCCGGGAACTGAACGCCAACGCGCTTCTTGCCGGCGGCTGCAACCTGGCCGAGGTGAAGGTGGAGAAGGGGTAGCGCCTACGCGCAACCGCTCATGCAACGAAAAAGGCCCCGGTTTCCGACCGGGGCCTTTTTGCTGGCAAGCCTTGACGGCAAATGTTAGGCTGGCATTCGATCCGCTGTCGCAGTATCAAGCCGCATCTATCGGGAGGTGTACCATGGATGAGAAACTGGCACGTGTGGCGGTCCTGGCAGGCGCCAACAGCGAGGTCGCCGAAACCCTGGACAAGGTCCTTACCGGCCCCAACGACCGCGCCTACGTGGTCTGCGGCTACCTCGATTGCAAGCTGAACGTGAAAGGGCACTGCACCATCTACACGGTGCTGGACGTGCCGCGCATGAAGACCGGCCGCCCCTGCAGCAGCTACGAGAAGCGGCAGGTCGCCGAGAACTGAGGTGAAGGGAATTTACAACTCGGGGGAATCTTCCTCGGGGGGGAGACGGCCGTTTCGGTCCAGGAAGGCGAGCTGCTCGGTCCTTTTCCCGACCTGGTCGCTGCAGAAGGTCCAGATGCGGTAGCTCTCCAGGCAGAGGATGGTGAACCCGGCGCCGAAGACCGCCCAGTAGTTGTCGGCCAAGGCCTCGGCGAAATAGTAGAAGAGGTAGAAGCCGGCCAAGTAGCCGACGTGGCAGAAGCTGCTCGGGTGCCTGAGCCCGGCCATCATCCGGGAGAGGCTCAGGATGATGGCGGAAAAGGTGTAGAGCACCAGCACCAGGCTGATCATGAGTGGCGTCGGGGGCGCGCCCAGCGCCTGGATCACGGCCTGGGGCGTCGGGAGGAACCAGAACTCGCGCCAGGCCAGCATGCTCAAAAGCAGAAACAGGGAAAGCGCCCAGAGTCCCCGGTTGGAGAACCTCTTCAGGCGCTTTATCTCGTCCAAAAGTCCCTGGCGCAACGCTGCCTGCGAGTCGCACGGCGCCTGCCCCATAACCCCTGTCTTATCGTTCTCCGCCTGCTCCATTCACACACTCGATTGCTGACACTGGCTTAAGTTACAGCTACTTGTTCCGGCAGGGGGCTGCGTTGTTGACCGGCTTGAAGGATCCTTGCTCAATCTCGTTTAATTTAACTCTGATAAAGTAGTAAGATTGAGCGATCTTGTCAAGCTCGTAAGGCAGATTCGTAGGACGCAATGTTTCAGAGTTCCTCTCGCTTCTCTCTGTGTATTCCTGCAGCTTCCTCATCGGCACCAAAACGATCATCTTTAACAGAGTGATCACCCCGGCTACTGTCAGCACCAGCGTCAAGAGTGAGAAAATCAGCATCTGGATCTTGATGGATGCCAGTGCCCCCTGGGTCGCCTCCTGTGAGAGACCGATGTCCAGGGTGCCCAGGACCTTCTGGCTTGCTGGGTGGAAGTGGCAGGCGGCGTTGGCGCATTCCGGGTCGTTGTAGATCGGGGCCATTATGGCCAAAACCCCTTCGCCCGCGGCGTTTTTGAATTGCCGCGCCTTCTCCATGCTCCCCAGGGTCGAAACCGGCGCCTCCTTCTCGTGGCACATGACGCACCCTTCGGCCTTCTTGTCCACCTGGCGGTTCACTTCCTCCGGCTTGGAGGAGAAGGCGACTACCCCCTTCTTGTTGAAGATCCTGACGTGCTGCACGCCGCTTTGCGCGCTGATGTTCTGGATGATGGCCCGGTTCAGTTCGGCGTCGGACTTCATCATGGCGTAGCGGGTCGATTTGAGCACGACGCCGGCCAGGTTGTTCGCCTGCAGTATGGAGTCGCGGATCACCACCTGCTTTATGGCGGCGTAAAGGAGCACGAAGCAGACCACGAGAAATCCGGTTACCACTATGCCTACGGGGACCAGGGCCCTTCCTGCGATCTTGTCGAACATGGCGCCATCTCCCTTGCGCTCTTCGCGCGCCTTACCCTGGCGGCTCGCCGGACCTCGTTTCGTCCTTTGAGCCGCCGCCGGTTTCGCGAGGGTCAATCCAATTTGGTCATTTTGCTGTAGGAGGCGACGGCCACGGGGCTCGCCTCGCGGTGGCCAGCCGCCGGTGCGGTCACCGCCTCGGTTACCGTGACCTCTTCCTCCTGCTGCCTCCACTTGTAGAGGATGGGTAGGCGGTACAGGATGAAGCGGTACACCACGATGTAGATGGCGAAGATGGTCAGGCTGATGACGACCTCGCGCCAGGGCGGGATCTCCCTTTCCGGCAGTTTCCAGTTGAAGGTGATGATGGCGGTGTTGACCCGATTCAGCACCACGCCGAAGACGGTGGCGAAGGCGCCCAGGCGGATGACGCCCATCTTGCGGGTGTGCACGCCGTAGGTCATCAGCACGAGCGGCAGCATGAAGCCGACGATGATCTCGAGCATGAACCACTGCCCCCAACCGCTGTCCAGGTAGCTCCACTTGTTGTCATGGGCGATGCCGATGAGCTTGATGGTGATGTAGGTCGCGATCCCCATGCAGGCCCCTTTGGCGAGGGTCACGGTGCAGCGGTCGAGGGCTTCCTTGAACCTTCTGTCGGTGCGCCATCCCATGAACTTGTAGGCGATGGTGCTGACCGTGATCACCATGCAAAGGCCCCCGGGAAGGGACGACACGAAGAAGTGCAGCCACTGGAAGGATGAGGAATACCAAAGCGGGTGCACCTTGCCGGGCGCGTAGGTGAAGAGCGCCCCTAACGCCCCCTGGTGCAGCGTGGAGAGGATGATCCCGGAAACGGTGAGCCCCAAGGTGATCCTGCGCACCCCGCGCTTGCCCGCCGGGAACCCGATCCACTCGAAGAAGGCGGTGGAGACCTCGGCCACCTGCACCGAGAGGTAGGTGGCGACGTGCCAGGCGACCAGGAAGAGGACCGCCGCCGGGCCGAAGGAGACCACCATCGGGTAGGGGAGCCGCCAGGGCTGCCCCAGGTCCGCCAGCAGGTAGACTACCGCGAAGAAGTAACCCAAAAGCCCGTTCAAAAGGGCGAGCCGCTCGATCGGCTCCAGGTCGTGGCGGCCGAAGATCTCGCAGGCGGTTCCCAACTGGAACCCCGAGGAGGATAGCGGCACCATGGCGAAGAGGCCGAAGCCCAGGAAAAGGCCCCAGGGGTAGTCGTTGGAGCCGCTGGTGGCCCAGGCGAGCCCGAAGACGAAGCGCCCCAAAAGGATCGGGATGCCGATGGCGAAGATGGCGGCGAGTATCCAGTTGAAGGGGTTTCTGAACGCCTGCAACAGGTACTGGCTCGGGGAGAGCCCCAGAAGGAGCTTCTGGACCACGGTCCGCTTCTTCCCGGACTCGTCATAGGGCGAATCGACGACGGCCAAGCCGTGTTTAATCATGTTTTTCATGGTTAGGGCTCCTCCTCTTTGGATTCGGTGTCATGTCCCTCTCCCCCCGATTCGTGTTTGGAGAGGAGGTGGATCCCGGAAAAGAGTGCCGGCCAGATGGAAAGCACCATGGGCACCATGCCGAGGAAGTCCTTCACGTTGGAAATGATCGGGTCGTTGCTGAGCGACGGGTCGAAACCGATCTTGTCGAACTCGGTGCCGGAGAGGTAGAGCCAGCTGGTGCCGCCGACCTCCTTTTCACCGTAGACATGGTCTAGGTAGCGGTCGGGGTTCGAGCGGATACGCTCGTGCGCGATCTTGATCAGGTCGGCCCGGTGCCCGAAGGTGAGCGCCTCTTGAGGGCAGATGTCGACGCATGCCGGGGGTTTGCCCACCTTGAGGCGGGTGTCGTAGCAAAGGATGCATTTCTTGATCACCGGGTTGGTGACGCTTTCGTAGTCGTACCCCGGGACGTTGAAGGGGCAGGCGATCATGCAGTTGCGGCAGCCGACGCAGACCTTGGAGTTGTAGATGACCGCCCCCTCCTTGGTCTTCGTATAGGCGTTCACGAAGCACGAGGTGAGGCAGGCCGGTTCGTTGCAGTGGTTGCACTGCACCTTGCGGTAGACGGGGCCTCCGGGCTTTTCCTTCTCGTACTGGTTCACCACCGTGTACGCCTTGGCCGTCGGGCGGCGGGGCTCCTCGAATACCGACTTGTCGTCGAAGGAGGTGTCCGGCTCCGGCAGTTTCTGTTCCTTGTTGCAGGCAGCCTCGCAGCTGCGGCAGCCGATGCAGCGGGTGGTATCCACCAGGACCCCCATCGATTCCGGGTATCCTTCGAAGGAACCACTTGCCCACCCCTTGTTGGTCTTGCCCATCGCTATGGTGGTCCCGCCAATCAGGCACGCCTTCAGGAAGTTTCTTCGTTTCATCAGCGTCCTCCTCAAATCATGAATGAGCTGCTATCGATGTCGATTCTAGTGCTTCTTGGCATGGGCGGGTTTGGCCCCCAGTCGCGAAGAGCTGTTGAACGCCTCTCCCGCTTCCGTGCGGGTATGGCACTCCTGGCAGCCGACCGGACCGGCTCCTTCCTTCTGGTGGCAGCCGATGCAGTTTTGGTGCATGGCCCCTTTGAGCCCCATCTTGTCCTTGTGGTAGCGCTGCTTGTCGGCATGCTTTTCGGCCAAGGTCTCCGGGGAGAAAGGCTGCGCCGAGTGGCACCCCTTGCAGGAGACCACGGCGGTGGGGCTCGAGTTCTGGTGGCACCTGGCGCAATCGGGGTCGAGCACCAGCGTGCCGGTTGTGTGGTGATGGCAGCCGGCGCATTCCTTCAACTGCTGGATGTGCTTCGCGTGGTTGAAGTCGAACGGTTTGTACAGCGTGCCGTTCTGGTTGAGGGTGACGGAGTCGGGAACCGCCGCGCATTGAGCCGCGAGAGGGGTGAACACCGAAATGGCGCCCAGGGAAAGCGCAGCAACTATAAGGTGTTTATAAGAGGACATGTCATGTTCTCCTGGCTGTGAGAGTTGGGGAGGCGGACTCCCTTGAACCGTGCAGCTAGCTACTAGTGATGCGTTTGCGTCTTCGTCTGCTGCTCCTTGTGGTGCAGGTAGCGGTAGAACATCGGGAACCCGATGAAGAAGGCGACGCAGATCAGGTACTCGACCCCCTTGATGTACTGGTAGAAGTCGACCAGAGTGAAGACCTCCTTGATCTGTCCTATCGATCCCAGTGATTGCTCGACCATGGTAGTGGCTCCTTTTTGACGGTAATGAAAGCCTGGCGGCTAGTGCGACTTCACGCGCGACGGCGATTTCTCCTGCTCCTTGCCAAGCCCCTTCAGCATGCCGTAAAGGGTCATCATGGCCGGGATCAACTGCACCACGAGCACCAGTGCGCAAAAGCCCAGGAAAATGAAGATCCCCAGCTTGCTGACGAAGACCTTGCTGGTAGAGGCGGCGAAAGCGTTAGCTGTCGTCATGAAGAAGACTATGGCAGTGTTGACTGCCGCCGACATACGCATTCTCGTTTTCATGGTGTTCCTCCTTTTTAGTTGATGTTGAAAAGGACGTGCCGGGCGCGATACCCGGTTTGTTCCTGGGCTATTGTCATGCGAGCTGCGGTCTCAGGCTGTCGAAGGCGCAGCGCACCGCCTGCCTGATCTCCTCCCTGTCCTCGGCGTTCACCGGTTTCAGCGCGTGGTAGAAAATCCCTTCGCTTCTGAGCTTTCTGGAGAGCGGCAGCGACGCGCCGGCGGCGATCAGTATGATGGTCAGCCTGCGGTTGCACTGCTTTAAGAGCGGTATCAATTCGGCAGCGGTGAACTCGTCGAACTTGGTTCCCAAAAGCACTACCTGGGCCGTCTTCTTCAGTATCCCGGAGAGCGCGCTCTCCACGGAATTGGTAACGATCACGTTGTAGCCGGACTCGATGAACATCTCTGCCATCTGCTTTCTGCAATCCATATCTTCATCCACTATGAGAAGTCCTTGCATGGCTTTACCCTCACATGGCTTGGAACGTTGCAAGCGGGCACCGGACCAAAGGACGCTCGGCCCGGCGGTTTCAGGAGTCACACCCCGGTCTTGTTCTCCTTGACCGCGTCTTGAGCGCGGCTTTCGGCCTCCGAGGAAAAAATACCTTTCACGATGTCAACGAACATGTTCAGGCCGGGGCGCAGCTGGAACAGGATCACCACGGCGATGAAGGCTATGAAAACGATGCCGGCAAGGCCGAGCCCCGTCGATTCTTTTGCTCCGGAGGCGGCCAGGGCCTGGGTTCCGGTAACCAATAGTGACGCTGTAGCTGCGGATAGAAGTTTCATGATAATCTCCTTTCCTTTTTTCAGGTTTCCAGACAGCGGATGACAGCTTTTACCGGCTTGGCTACCTGAATAGCATCGACCGTGCCATATGAATTTTAATTTTATACTTCGTTTAATTTCGGTGAGTTAGCGTGAGGAGAGCGCACGGGAGAGGCGCTTTCAGGGGGGAAATGTATAGGCGGGGTATACACGCGATTTGCCCCCTTCAGAGCCAAAAAGAGGGCTTTTCAGCTAAAAGGGAATGATTTCAGGTACTAAGCTTAGGTAGGGTGGTGTATGGCTATGCAATACACCCGTTTTTCGCTCCGCCGCCTCCCCCGGTGTATAGGGTGAAGCGGCGCACCGAACTGAAGAGGGGAAGCGGGGTGAATGTCTTTTCATGTCTTTTTGTTGACACCAGCTTTATTGTGGGCTATTGATGGACTGCTACTATGCCAGTAGCCTCCTCACAGCGGCAACTTTCAGGACAAAGTGGCTGCACCAGGCTCAACAACCTCGTCTAACCTCATGACAACGTGGCGCATCTATAACTGAAGTATGAAATGGTGGCTTGCATGAATATTCTCGTGGTTGATGATGAGTCTGTGATCAGAGATGGCCTTGCCAGAATACTGGAGGGAGATTCTTTCACGGTGGATACGGCAAAGAGTGGTCATGTCGCCATTGAGCATCTCCAGCAAAAAGAATTCGACCTGATAATAACCGACCTGAAGATGCCGGGGGTGAGCGGATTCGAGGTCCTTGCCGCGGTGAAGACGCTGCAGCCGGATACCCCGGTCATCATGATCACCGGCTTCGCCACTGTGGAGACTGCGGTCGATGCGATGAAAAACGGCACGGTCGACTACATCGTGAAGCCCTTCACCCCGGAACAGATACTGGAAAAGGTGCACCTGGCGCTGGAGCAGAAAAAGAACACGGTGGAAGATCTCTATGTGAAGAAGGAGATCGACTGCCATCACGGCTTCGACCAGTTCATCGGCGACAGCCGGGAGATGCAGAAGGTCTACCGCCGCATCATGCAGGTTGCCGCCACCGACTCAACCGTCCTCATCACCGGGGAGAGCGGCACCGGAAAGGAACTGGCGGCGCGGGCGATCCACAAGAACAGCCCGAGAAGGGACCTTCCCTTCGTCGCCGTCGATTGCACGGCACTTGCCGAAAACCTCCTGGAGAGCGAGCTGTTCGGGCACGTGAAGGGTTCCTTCACCGGCGCGATGCAGACCAAGATGGGGCTCTTCATGGTCGCCGACGGCGGCACGCTGTTCCTGGACGAGGTCTCCAACATAAGCCTCGCCACACAGGCGAAGCTCTTGCGGGCCCTGCAGGAGAGGCAGGTGACTCCCATCGGCGGGACGCAGCCGGTCTCCTTCAACATACACCTCGTAGCCGCGACCAACCGCAACCTGAAGACCATGGTGTCGGAGGGGATCTTCCGCGAAGACCTTTATTTTCGGCTCAACATCATCCCCCTGGACCTCCCCCCCCTGAGGGAGCGCAAGGGGGACATCCCGCTTTTGGTCCGCCACTTCATGAACAAGTTCATGGAGGAGGTAGGGAAGGACCTGCGCGGCATCTCGCCCGAGGCGATGCAGTTTTTGGAAAACTACTCCTACCCCGGCAACGTCAGGGAACTGGTGAACACCCTGGAGCGCGCCGTGGTGCTGGCCGAGGGGGACGTGATCCAGAAGGAGAACCTGGAGCTGGGGGATTCCGCCGAGACCGAGCTTTGCACCGGGTTCGACGGCTTCGTGCCGACCAGCGCCGAGGCCTTGAAGGAGATGAAGCGCCACATCCGCGACCGCTCGGTGGAAAACGTCGAGAAAGCCTTCGTCATCAACGCGCTCAAGCGGAGCAACTGGAACATCTCCCGCGCCGCCGAGGATACCGGGATGCTGCGCCCCAACTTCCAGACCATGCTGAAGCGGCTGGGGATCTCGGTGAAGGACTACTTCGGCAAGTAATCACTGCAGAGCAACTGGTTTGAAACTGGCAAGTCGATCCCTGGCGCACTCATCTGTTCCTTTCCCGCAACATCTCCCCAGTTCTCACTGGACCTGCCGCCGCCTTTGCAGGAACAGTAAAATGTCTAAACCTCCCTGCTACTGCGCCGCGTTCCTGCGCCCTGACAGAAAAACTCCCCTTCAATAGCAAGATTCGATCTCTGTGTTACACTGGGTTCCATTGTTCTTCTCTAACGGTTGTTGCCCAGACAGAGGTCAACCTATGAGCCATGCAGAGAGCAGGAGAAGATTGACCCCATTCAACATCACCATGGCCTATGCCACCTTCGGTGTCGCATGGGGCGCTGCGTCCTGTCTGTTCCCCGCGGTCCTAGCACATCAATCCTTCATGTACGACGCAGTCGAAACAGTGAACCATGCCTTATTCGTATTCGGCACGGCCTGCCTTTTGTACCTGCTGATCAAGCGCAGCGACGGCGAGGCGTCCCGCGGCCGCGAGTCCCTCTCCAGGGTGAACCGGGCGCTCAAGACCTTCAGCGGCTGCAACCAGGCGCTGGTGCGCGCCAGCGGCGAGCTCCAGCTGATGCAGGAGATCTGCCGCACCATCGTCGAGGTGGGGGGGTACCGGCTCGCCTGGGTAGGGGTAGCCGAGCACGACGCCTGGAAGACGGTCCGCCCGGTGGCCCAGTGGGGAGACCGCGACGGTTACCTCACCGACCTGGATCTCAGTTGGGGGGACATAGACCACGGCCGTGGGCCGACCGGGACGGCGATCAGGACCTGTACCACCCAGATCGTGCAGAACATCAAATACGACCCCTCTTGGGCGCTCTGGCGGGAGGCCGGGGTGCAGCACGGCTTCGCCTCCTCCATCTCGCTGCCGCTCGTCGGGAGGGACCGCGCCATGGGGGCGCTGGTGATCTTCGCCGCGGAAAAAAGGGCCTTCGGCAAGGAGGAGGTGAAGCTTCTCGAAGAACTGTCGGCAGACCTTTCTTACGGCATAGAAGCGCTCCGGATGGACGCCGAGCGCAAAAAGGCGGAGAAGGAGATCCTCCTCCTCGCCTCGGTGCTAGAGCAGTCGATGGAGGGGTTGCTCCTTTTGGACAGCGACGGCACCGTGAAGTACGTGAACCCCGCCATCGAGATCATCACCGGCCTCGATGCGGCGGACATCGTCGGGCACGACCTCGCCACGCTCGGCGCCGACGAGGAGAACGGCGGGTTTTACCGTTACCTCTTGGACGCGCTGGAAAAAGGGGAATGCCGGACCGGGCACTTCATCCATACCGACGACGACGGCGACTTCTACGAGATAGACGCGACCCTTTGGTCCATCGCGGACAACATGGGCGCGGTCAGCAATTACGCGGTGCTGATAAAGGACGTGACCCACGAGGTGAAGCTGGAGCGGCAACTGCGCCAGGCCCAGCGGATGGAGGCCATCGCCACGCTCGCCGGGGGGATCGCCCACGACTTCAACAACAACCTGGCCTCGATCATCACCTGCACCGAGATGGCGCGGGACGACGTCCCTCCGGAGAGCCCGCTGCGCGAGTTGCTGGACGTGGTGCTGAAATCGAGCTACCGCGGCAGGAAACTGGTGAAGCAGATCCTCACCTTCTGCTGTCAGGGGGAGCAGGAGAGGCAGCCGGTGCAGATCGAGCCGATCGTCACCGAGTGCCTGAACCTGATGCGCGCCTCGCTCTCCTCCTCCATCAGCATCAGGACCGAGATGGGGGAGAACCTCGGCCTGATCATGGCGGACCCGACCCAGATCCACCAGATCATCATGAACCTGATCGCCAACGCCTCCCATGCCATGCGGCACAAGGGTGGGATGCTGGACGTCGCCGTCGAGAACGTGGGGCTCGACACCGCTGCGGTCGCCGGGTTCCCCGACCTCCCCTCGGGGCGCTACCTGAAGCTGACCGTGAAGGATACCGGGCACGGCATGGACCAAAAGACCATGGAGCGCATCTTCGATCCCTTCTTCACCACCAAGAGCCATTCGGAGGGGACGGGGCTCGGCCTTTCCGTGGTGCACGGCATCGTGAGAAACCACGGCGGTGCCATCTCGGTGAGCAGCAAGCCCGGCGGCGGCGCCACCTTCGAGGTCTACCTCCCCCGCATCGACCAGTCCGGGACGGCACCGGGGGTGGTGGGGGAGCGGGCCGATCTGTCCGGGAGCGGAAGCATCCTCTTCGTGGACGACGAGGAGGACGTGGTCTTTGGCTGCAAAAAAATGCTGGAGCGGCTGGGGTACCAGGTGACTACCGGAGCCGACGGCTTGCAGGCACTGGAACTGTTCCGGGGGAACCCGGAGGGGTTCGACCTGGTGGTCACCGACCAGACCATGCCGCGCATGACCGGGACCGAGCTCTCGCGGGAACTCTTGCAGATACGCCCCGACATCCCGGTCATCCTCTGCACCGGGCTTGGTGCCGCGGCGGAGAAAGCGCAGTTGAAAGAGGAGGCCGAACAGGTTGGGATACGCGAGCTGGCGCTGAAGCCCTTGGACCGTGAGGAGTTCGCGTCGACGATACGGCGGGTGCTGGCGGGAAGGGAGCAGGAGTGAAGAGGCCATGGCGAAGATTCTGATTGTCGACGATGAAGAGACCGTTTGCGAGTCGATGGCGCTGATAGGAAGGCGCAGCGGCCATGAAACGAGCTGCGCCCGCACCCTCGCGGCTGGGCTGGAGCTTGCCAATACCGGGGCCTTTGACTTGGTGTTCTTGGACGTGAAGCTGCCGGACGGCAACGGTCTTGAATTCCTTCCCCGACTGACGCAGGCCCCTTCCAGGCCGGACATCATCATCATGACCGGGTACGGCGATCCCCAGGGGGCGGAACTCGCCATCAACAGCGGCGCCTGGGACTACATCGAGAAGGGGTGCTCCGCCAAGGACATCACCCTGACCCTGGCCCGCGCCCTGGAGTACCGCAAACAGAAGCTGACCCTCGCCGGGGCCAAGGGGGTGGTGGCCCTGAAGCGGGAGAACATCGTCGGGAACAGCGCGAGCCTGAACGCCTGCCTGGACCAGGTGGCCTGCGCCGCCGGGAGCGAGGCGGGGGTCCTCATCATGGGCGAGACCGGGACCGGCAAGGAGCTCTTCGCCCGGGCCGTGCACCAAAACAGCAAGCGGGCGGACAAACAGTTCGTGGTGGTCGATTGCGCGAGCCTGCCGGAAACGCTCGTGGAGAGCATCCTTTTCGGGCACGACAAGGGGGCCTTTACCGGCGCGGAACGCGCGCGCGAGGGACTCGTCGCCGAGGCCAACGGCGGAACTCTTTTCCTCGACGAGGTAGGGGAGCTGCCGCTTGCCACGCAGAAGGCTTTCCTGAGGGTGCTCCAGGAAAGGCGCTTCCGGCCGGTGGGAAGCCCGCGGGAGATCGAGAGCGACTTCAGGCTCGTCGCGGCGACCAACAGGGACTTGAACGCCATGGCGCAGACAGGCGAATTCAGAAGCGACCTCCTCTTCCGGCTCAGCTCCGTGGTCATCAACCTCCCCCCTTTAAGGGAGCGCCGCGACGACATCAAGGAGCTGGCCCGCTACTACATGGACAAGTTCTGCGAGCGCAACGGACTCTCCCCCAAAGGGAGCTGCCCCGAGTTCATGGCCACGCTGATGGCCTACGGCTGGCCCGGCAACATCCGGGAGTTCATCAACACCATCGAGCGCACCGTCATCTCCGCGCGCGAGGAGCCGGTGCTCTTCGCGCAGCATCTCCCCACCGCCATCCGCGCCCAGGTCGCCCAGAGCGGCGTCGGGCACCGGGGGGCGCCGCCTGCAGCCGAGGAGCAGAGCGCGCCGCCGGCGGTCGAGGGCGAGCTCCCGAGGCTCAACGACTTCCGCGAGACCATCTATGCCAAGGCCGAGAAGCAATATCTTGCCGACCTTATGTCGGTTGCCCACAACGACATCCCCGCCGCTTGCAGGCTTTCGGGGCTGTCGCAGTCGCGGCTGTACGCGCTTTTGAAAACCCACGAGTTGCACCGCTCTCCGTAGCTTTTCGCCGGTCTCCCCGGTCGTTCCCGCCGTCCCCTCACTCCCGCCATATTCTCACCTCTCTGCTCTTTCCCTCACCCCCGCTCTCCCAGAGGGCGAGGGGAGACCAGCCACCCGCCTCTTTGTTCTCGTTCCCAAGGTCCACCTTGGGAACGCAATGCCAGTACGAAGCTTCAGCTTCACCCTGGTGCCAAGCTGGAGCTTGGGAACCAGAAAAAACGGCAAACAGATCGCTTGTCCATCCCCTCTCCCTCTGGGAGAGGGTGGCCGAAGGCCGGGTGAGGGAAATGCCATCACTTCATTCTTGCGGCGCAGGAAATTCCTGTGCGGCAGGAAACCTGCCCCAACTGCTGAACCCGCCTCCCTTTAAATCTAACTTGCCGGAATTACAATTATTTTTCTGCCGCTCCTTCCCGCCTCAGTGGCTTCAGCCCGATATCGCCATTTTGTCGGTTCTCTGTCGCTAACTTGCTGTTATCACGCGTTAAATCAAGAAAATACGGTTTCGGCACCCTCTATGCTAATACCTGGGTAACCCCACGGGGAATCAAATGAAAAAAGGAGATAGCCATGAAAAAGGAAACCGAAAATTCACTGGCAGGGAAAGTGACGAGTTGGTCGATCATAGGCGTCGTGCTGGCCGGTACCCTTCTCATCTCCGGCATAGCAGATGTATCCGAGGGGAGCGGGGTCATGGCGAAGCTGTTCCTGTTCTTCATCGGCGCCATCATCGTGGTCCAGGTGATACCGGGCGTCATGCTCTTCAGCGCCATGATCAAGGGGATCTACGGCCTGGTCGGCAAGAAGGCGAAAGCGACGGTGGAAGAGAAGAAGTAGCGAAGCGGCGCTAGGGCGCGAGGTGAGTTATGGACGAGCGGGGAATCATGATAGCGGACCGGGACGCCGACTTCCGCAGCCAAGTGGCTGAGCACTTCAGGAAGGCGGGGTACCGGGTGGAAACGACCGATTCGGCAGTCCATGTACTTTGCAACATTCTGGAGAAACAAACGCCGGTCCTGCTTTTGGGAAACGATTTCGATCAGAAGATCTCATCGGCAGACCTGATCCACCTTTTGAAGAAATGCAACCGCCACCTGCACGTCATCCTCGTCTCCGACGAGATGCCGCTGGCACAGGCCCGGCAGGTGCGCCAGGAAGGGATTTTCTATCACGCCTTGAAACCGGCCGATGCTACGGACAACGAGGAACTGGGACTTGCCGTGGAATGCGCCTTCAACAAGGAGCGCGTCAGATCAGCAGCAACGCCGGAGCCGGCCGTACAGGAAGGGGGATTGCTTTCCTGGCTGGCCCCCCTGGCGGTTCTTGTTTGCGGTACGAGCCTGGTAGCACTGGCCACGGCAGCCAGCATGGAGCAGGGAAGCAGCATGGCGATCTGGTTGTTCCTTGCTTTCTGTGCGCTGCTTCTCGTGACGCAGTTGCTGCCGGTTTTCCGGATCACCCTGCCGGCGCCGATGCGCAAGCTGGGGGCGGTGCGAAAACAGGAAGCGAAGGGCGAAAAGAAATAACCCAAAGCCGCTGGGGGAAGCGATCCCCGGCAAAAGGAGGGGTACGTGAGATACAGGGAAACCGCATTTTTTCTTACGCTGTCGATTGCCGCCTGGGTCTGCCTGAGCGTGTTGGCGCAACCCGGCGCATCGGCTTTTTCCTACGGTGAGGAGGCCGGCAAGAACGAGAGTTGCCTAGCCTGCCACGGCGATTCGGCGCAGGTGCCCAAAGGCTTCTTCATCGACACCAAGCACTTCAACCAGACCACCCACGCCAGGATCGGGTGCGAGGCCTGTCACGCGGCGGTCCCGGCCACCCATCCGGACGGCGCGAAGGTGGCAAGGGCTGGGTGCGGCGAGTGCCATGCCGACGTGGACCGGGAATACGCCACTGGGCTGCACGTCAAAAAGACCACCTGCAACGGTTGCCACAACCCGCACATGGTGCACAGCCCCAAGGAGATCTCCGGGCAGGAGATCAACGCCATGTGCTCCAACTGCCACAACACGCTGGAAATGACGGCCAGGCACGGCGAGTGGCTCCCCCAGTCGGAACTGCACCTGCGGATGCTGCCGTGCATAACCTGCCATACCGGATCGAAGGAGTATTTCATCAGCATGTACATAGTGAAGAGCAAGAACGGTTCGATGTTCGGCAAGCAGGAGGTGGCGGGGTACGACGAGTTGAAGCAGATGTCCGGGGGGAAGGAGATCGTCTCGCTGATCGACAAAAACCGCGACAACTACGTCTCGCTTGAGGAGCTGCGCGTCTTCAACCGCAGCCAGAATTCGCTGCGCCTGCACGGCATGATGACGCCGGTCTCCGTCTCGCACAAGTTCGAGATCCTCGACGACCGCCGCAACTGCACCTTCTGCCACACCTCAGGCCCGGCCCTGATGCAGACAAGCTTCATCGCGGTGCCGGAAGCCGACGGCAGCTACAGCCGCGTGCCGGTGGAAAAGGGAGCGGTCCTGGACGCACTTTACGGCACGCCCGACTTCTACATGATGGGGTCGACCAAGAACGGCGCCTTGAACAAGATCGGCCTCGCCATCATCTGCGGCGGACTGATCATGCCGGTAGGCCACGGCTTTGTGCGCTTCTTGACCCGTAAAAACAGGAACACAAAGGAGCATAAGTCATGAGCGAAAATTCGAGCGAGAAAAAGAGGATCTACCTCCAGCCCTGGCCGGTCCGCATCTGGCACTGGATCAACGCCACCGGCATCATCGTCCTGATCGTAACCGGCGCGCAGATCCGTTTCCCGGAAAGCGTCGCCGTCCTGTCGAGCTACAAGAGCGCCATCGACGTCCACAACGTAACCGGGCTCATCGTCTCCATCTCGTTCTCCTTCTGGTTCTTCTACTACAAGATGGTGAAGAACACCCTGGACAAGCTGTACATCCCGGACGAGGAGGACCTGAAGCACGGCCTGGTGCGCCAACTGCTTTACTACTGCTTCTGGTACTTCCTGGGCAGGCCAAGCCCGTACCATGCCTCGCCCGACCACAAGTTCAACCCGATGCAGAAGTACGCCTACCTAGCCGTCATGTTCGTCCTGATGCCGCTGGTGGGACTTACCGGGATACTGCTTTTGAACGTCACCCCGCTGCGCATCCTCGTCCTCATGTGGGGCGGCATCAAGTTCATCGTTGCGCTGCATTTCCTGTTAGCCTGCTCGCTTCTCGCCTTTCTCTGCACCCACGTCTATCTCGCCACACTGGGCAACTACATAAAGCCGATGCTGATCGGGTGGGAAGACGTGGAAGAGCACGAGGAGAAGCATGTCGAAGCGCCGGCCGCCATACCGGGATACCGCCCGGTGCGCCACTACCCCGAGTACGCCGAGATGCAGCATGAGCAGCGACAAGGATAGTTGTTCCTACGGGCTGCTCCCTTAGGGAAAGGAGAAACGCCATGTCAGGCCATGTCATAGAACAGATAAAGACCAAGCCGGCTGCCGCTTTGGACCGGAGCGTAGAGAGTTCGATTGCTGCCAACCGCTGCCGCGAAGAGCTGGCCAGAAACATCGACGAACTGCACGCGCTTTCCCGCAGGGGACTCTGGGGACTGCTACTGTTCCTTGGCGTGAGCGCTGCCGCCCTTTACCTGAGCCAGATGGAAGCGTGCAGCCTGATCCAGCTCCAGTTGAAGGAGATCTTCGGACCTCCCCCCCCTAGCGATCTGTTGCATGTGGTGCTGGCCGTTTCCTGGCTCTCGGGTTTCGTGCTGATCCTGGGGCGCCGGGGGGCGGACGGCAAACCTGGCTACAACTGGTGCAACATTGCGCTTCCCACCGCCTTCTACCCGCTCTACGTCTTCTCCGATGCAGCCGGCGGCTACTTTCCCGCGGTCTTTTGCGCCGGGCTCGTCCTCTTGCTTTTGGAACACGGCTTTGCCGTGTGCTATGCCCGCAAGGTGATCCGCGAGGCCAACGATAGACTCAGCCGGCTTCCCCTATGACAAAAGCCACAACCGCAGCGACCGATACGAAACCGGCCACTCGTCATCGAGCGGCCGGTCTCGTTTTTACCGCTAGCCGCGCTGGTGACAGGAGTCGCAGTTGCCGGTGACCGAGAAGGCGCTCTTGCCGTCATGGCAGGCACCGCATGACTTGGCCTTATTCATCTCCGCCATCGATACCGGCTTCCCTCCCCTTTTGGTGGGGAAGGTCCTGGTATGGCACTCGCCGCACTTGTACATCCCCAGGTGCGTGGCATGGCTGAACTTGACGTCCCCAACCCGGGAGACCCGGAATTTCACCTCCTGCACCGGGTGGCACTTCTCGCACTGAGCAACAGCGAACGCTTCCTTGGCATTGTGGCACGCACCGCATGATTTCCCCTTTTCCATGGCCGCCATGGTGACCGACTTGCTCGATCCGATAGGGTAGAGTTTGGTGTGGCAGGCGCTGCAGCTGTACATCTCGACGTGCTTTGAGTGGCTGAAGACGGTCGGTCCGGTTTCCTTCACCTTGAACACCACCTGCTTGGGAGTGGGGTGGCACCCGTCGCACTTGGCGAGGGCGAAGGCCTTGCCGCCGTTATGGCAGGCGCCGCACGATTTCCCTTTCTCCATCTCGGCCATCGAGACCGTCTTGTTGGGACCCGTCTTGTACAGGGCGTTGTGGCAGGCGCTGCACTGCATGCTCTTCAGGTGCTTGACGTGGCTGAAGAGCACAGGCCCTGTCTCCTTGACCTGGAAGGTGACGTTCTTCACCTTGTGGCAGCCGGTGCACTTGGCTACGCTGAAGGCCCGCCGGCCGTTATGGCACTTGCCGCACGATTTCCCCTTCTCCATATCCGCCATGGTGTACTTGGTCTTGGCCGTGCGCGGATTTTCATGGCAGCTCTTGCAGCTTACGTTAGGACTCTTGGCGGTTTTCTTTTTCAGGTGCTGTTGATGGCTGAAGACCACCTTCCCCCCGCCATCGGTGTTGTAGGTGACGTCCTTGATATCAAGGGCGTACGCTCCGGATGACCCGACTGCGAGCGCGACCATGACGATGAATGCCGATCTGAATCCCATGGTTATCCTCCTTGTATGCTTTTATGAGCCACGCGTCCCTCTGCTCTGGTAGCCGAAAAACATTTTCACGTCGATCTCTTTAGCATCAGTCGTGCCTAATCTGATTCAAGCACCCCCTTTATGTGCAACTGCCCGTTTTCGCAGGCATTCCCTTTCCGGCGCCTAAGAAGGGTCTTGCGGCTGGAGGCAAAAATGTATAGCGCCGCTATACAGCGGGGCTTTTGGCCCAGCTGCAGTCGGTTGGGAAAACGCATAAGTTCTCTATTGGTAGGCGCTTAGGGGTTCGCCGCGAGATGTATAGAAAAGATATACGTGTGCCAAAAGCAGAAAATCGGGCAGGTAAAGAGGCCCGTTCGCAGTTGCGGCGGGCCATTTATTTCCGGGTCACCCCTGGCCGGTCACCACCAGCACTATGTGCACCAGGATGATCTTTCCTATGGTGGCGAAGGGAAAGACGCAGGCGTACCCCTGGTCGGCCAGGTCGTTGCCGGTCTGCTCCTTGATGTAGCCAAGCCCCGGCGTCGAGGTGTGCTAATGATTGCTTGGCAAGCCGTGCTCTACGCTAAGCGGAGGTGGCGGGGCGGGTCTTGATCCCGGGCTGCAGAGCCGCTGTGGGAGGGGATGTCGCGAAGGAGCGTGATGGCCGGGGAGGTGCGGAGAGGCCGCGATTTCTAATGAACTAAAAAAGCCTGCGCAGGGCAGGCTTTCCAATGAGAGGGAATTTGTTCGTGGCGGGGCGCGGCGCGGCTAACCGAAGATCCTCTTGAAGAGTCCCTTCTTCTCGGCTTCGTGCCTTTCCCGGATCAGCCGCATCCCCCCCAGGGCATGCCGCTCTTGCGGGTTCAGCCTGAGCGCCTTCTGGAATTCACCCTCGGCGAGCCCGTCTCTTCCCTCGTCCAGCAGCATGCACCCCCGGAAGGCGAAAGCCTCGGCGCTGCGCCCCATCTGCAGGCTCTTGGAGAGGAGCATGCGGCACTTTTCCAGCGCGACCTGAGACCCGTGGTTGGCGGGGTTCTTGTAGATGGACCAGGCCAGATAGGCGCTGGTCTGCGAGTCCTCCGCGTCGAGGGTGTAGGCATCCTGCAGGGCGCGCTCGGCGTTTTTGTAGTCCTCCATCTCCAGGAAGACCTTGCCGGACTGGAACTGTATGCGCGCCTGGAGTGCGTCTTCCTGGCGCCCTCCGAGGCCGATCACGTTGGCGTTCAGCATCTCGTCGTAGCGCTCCTTGGCGATGACGCTGGAGAGGGTGTTGTAGGCGTTGGCGTAGTGGGATAGGACGTCCTGCGCGCGGGAGAGGGTGTCGCCGGAAAGCTGCATGAACTTTTCCGGGGAGTACTGGCGCGTCTTGGAGAAATAGGATTCCTTGAGGCTCGCGAAGCTGAAATTAGCCTGGGAGAGCCCGAAGATCTCGTAGTAGTTCTTGTTCTGGATGGCGGCGTAGTCGCGCTGGACCTCCTGCTCGAAGTCGATCTCGCTTGCCGA
Organism: Citrifermentans bemidjiense Bem; assembly: GCF_000020725.1. Classification (NCBI taxonomy): domain Bacteria; kingdom Pseudomonadati; phylum Thermodesulfobacteriota; class Desulfuromonadia; order Geobacterales; family Geobacteraceae; genus Citrifermentans; species Citrifermentans bemidjiense. The sequence continues at coordinate 805,219 of NC_011146.1, forward strand.
AAGCGGCGCGGCCATGCCGGTCTCGCCCACCGCCAGGTCGATGGAGTCCGAGACCTCGTCCACCAGGTCTTCGAAGCTCATCCCCTGGACCTCCACCTCGACCACCTCTTCGATCGGGCGGTTGAAGAGCATCTTCTGGGGGAAACCCGCATCCCGGTCCTCGGCCGGTTCCAGGGCGAGGTTCACCATGCCCATCCGCACCAGGAAATCGAGGAACCACGCCTGCCGCGCGGGGGGGGCTGAGGCGAAGATCTCCCGGACGCTTTTACCCTGCCCCAACTGCTCCAGTACTCCTATCTCCTCGGGGCCCAGCCCCAGCAGGTTGGCTAGGCGGAAGTACCTCTCCGTTCTCAAGGGGAAGAGCGCTCCGGTACGGTTCAGGAAGCTGTCGGCCCCGAAACGGTCGGCCCCCTGTTTCGCCGCCTGGTACAGCAGGCGCGGCAACGAAAGGGGCGTGAGCGGGGGCTCGATGGCGCCTACGTCCGGCAGAAACTGCGGGGGCTGATTCTGCAGCACCGCCTCGACCAGGACCTTGGAGAGGAACAGGCGCGACTGCTCCTGTAGTTCGTCGTAGTTCAAAAGCCCCGCCTCGCAAAGCGGCATCTTGCCTGGCCGGCTGAGCGGGTACTTCTCCAGGTCGCCGCGCAACAGGCGCCCCTCCGCCAACAGGAACGGGACGAACCCGGGCGAGGAGAAAGAGGCGGGTTCCCCGGCGAGAAAAACGACGCGCGTCCCGCCTCCCAACTGAAGTACGCCGCTTTTGCCGTTATGGTAGAGGTCGAGCAGCATGGCTGATAACTCCCTTGGTCCCGGCGGCGGGGCGAGGGCGGCGCCGACTGCCTCAAGAAAGGCGTCCTTGCCAAACGGCTTCTCCAGATACGCCTTTACCCCAAGCTTCGCGGCTGCCCGCGCGTATCCCTCGCCGCGGAAAACGCCGGTCATGATGATTGCCGGGAGCTCTTTCAGCTCCGGGTTCCTGCGCACCCGCTGCAGCAGTTCCACCCCGTTCATCCCGGCGAGTTTCAGGTCCAGGACCAGCAGGTCGATTTTTTCCTTCCCGAGGAGGGCTAGCGCCGTCTCGGCGTCGGCCAAAGCTAGCACCTCGTGCCCGAGCGACGCGAGGAAGCTGGTCAGCATCCCCGCCAGGCGGTCGTTGTCCTCGACCAGAAGGATGCGGTGTTTCACTTGGTCCCTCTCGGGGGCGCTGGCGGTGCCTTCAGGTACTTGTTCACGGCGTTGTTGTGGGAAGCCAGGTCCCGCGAGAACTGGTGGCTCCCGTCGCCGCGTCCCACGAAGTAGAGGTAGGGGACGCTGGGCGGGCTCAGCACCGCCTCGATGGCGTCCCTGCCGGGGTTGCCGATGGGGCCCGGAGGGAGTGCCGGTATCCGGTAGGTGTTGTAGGGGGTCTCTTTCATGATGTCGTCACGGGAGACCTTGCCGGCGAAGGCGCGCACGCCGTAAAGCGCAGTGGGATCGCTTTGCAGCCGCATCCCGATCTTGAGCCGGTTCTGGAACACCGCGGCGATGAGCGGCTTCTCCGCCGGCTGCACCGCTTCCTTTTCCACCATCGAGGCGAGGGTCAACAGTTGGACCTCGGAAAGCCCGCGGGCCTTCAAACGGTTCCTTACCCCGTTTTTCAGGAATTCCTGCTGCCGCTCTATCATCTCGCGCACCACCTCCTGCTCCGTTCTTCCGGGAAGGATGTTGTAGCTGCCGGGAAAGAGGTATCCCTCCGCGCTGGGCGCCTGAATCCCCAGCTGGGACAGCATCACCTCGTCGCGGCAGGCCATGAGGAACTTTTCCTTGGTGAAGATGCCGCGCTTGTCCAGCATTTCGGCCACCTGAAAGCTCGAGTACCCTTCGGGGAGCGCGAAGAGCCGCTGGTACACGTCTCCGGTCAGCATCTTGGAAAGGATCCGGCTCGGCCGCATCCCGTTGTCGAAAAGGTAGACGCCGGCCTTCACCCTGGAGTCCCCACCCATGAGGCGGGCGTACAGCGTGAAGAGTCGCGCGCTGGAGACGATGCCGCGGCTCTCCAACTCCTGTGCCACGGCGCGCAGGGGGCGGCCTTTTCCCAGTTCGACCATTTCGGTTAGTCTGCCGTCGCCTGCCGGCAATGACAGGAAGAGGGCGAAACGGGCAGCAGGCAGCAGTACGACTATCACAAGCAACGCAATGAACAACTTGCGGCGCGTTTTGAGGGCGTTTATAAGGCTGGAAGGTATGATGGCACTTATCCTATGTAAAAACGGGCTATTGCTGATTCAGTGACTAGGTGTAGGGGAAATCTCAAACTGTGTCAAGGGCAAATCCCTGACCGGAAAGGGATACTACTGGATATTTCCCAAACTTAATAATAATTTTTTTAAAGACAGTCCAAGTATTCCAATGTATCATATCTGACCGTCCCGCCCTGCCGGGACCCGACCACAACCATACCGAGGCCACGAGGTGTCCGATGAAGCAGAGATTGATTAACTCCGACTATTTCCCCTTCCAGATACAGATCTCGGCGGATTGCGGCTCGAAGATTGAGCTGCGCGATCTGCTCGAGGAGCTGGGAGAGGTGCCCGGCATCATATACGCCAGGCGGGTGGCGGCTAAGCTGAACCGCCAGTTGGCCCCGCAGGAAACCCCGGTCCAGCCCGGCCTTTTGCACCTATATTCCATCCTGAGCCGGGTTTACCGCTACGTGCTCAGCCAGTACTGCTCCAAACAGCAGCCGGGCATACTGGCGGCCTTGTTGGCTCAGGCGGGCTACCCGGAGTTCTCCGGCGACGCCGGCCGCGCCCTTTACCGTTTCATGGAGCTTTTTCCTTCCCGGCAGATGGTGCTGGGGAACGAAACCCCGGAAGGGCTATTGGCGCAGGATGGCAACGACCTGGCGCGCCGGCAGGCCTTGACCGCGGAGCTGCTCCTCATGCTCTTAAACGGGGAGAACCGTGCGCTGAACCAGTTTAGGCGCATCTTCGACGCTTCGGAACTGGCCTCCTCCTCCCCCTACCTCGCCGTGACCCTGGAGCTCGACCGCCGCCTGGCGAAGGCCCCCCCCTTCGAGCCGGTGGGGGTGGCGCTCACTGAGCTTCTGCGCGCCCCGCTGAAAGCCTCCCCCGATTCCCTTTCCGGCCAGATCGCCTACATCAGGGACAACTGGACCTCTTTTCTCCCGCAGGAGCTTCTGGGCGAGCTCGCTACCGCGCTCGACATAGTCTCCCAGGAAGGGCGCGCCTTCTTCGGCGGACCGGGCGAGCCGAATGTGCTTAAGTTCGGCAGGAACGCCCAGCGCGGCGGTGACGACTATCCCGAGTATGAGCGCTTCTCCCGGGACGCCGACTGGATGGCCAACGTGGTGATGATCGCGAAGATGGTCTACGTCTGGCTGGGGCAGTTGGCGAAGAGCTACCAGACCGAGGTGCACACGCTGGACCAGATCCCGGATGCCGAGCTGGACCGGCTGTCGCGCTACGGTTTCTCGGCCCTGTGGCTGATCGGCATCTGGGAGCGCTCCCCTGCCTCCCAGACCATCAAGCGCATTTCCGGGAACCAGGAGGCGATCTCCTCTGCCTATTCGCTCTACGACTATGTAATCGCGCACGACCTGGGTGGTGAGTGGGCCCTGGAGAACCTGAGAAGGCGCTGCGCCGCGCGCGGCATCAGGCTTGCGAGCGACATGGTCCCCAACCATACCGGCCTCTACTCCAAGTGGACCGTGGAGCACCCCGACTGGTTCATCCAGCTCGATTACCCCCCCTATCCCGACTACCAGTTCAACGGGCCCGACCTCTCCCCCGACGGCCGGGTGGGGCTTTTCATCGAGGACGGATACTGGGACAAGCGCGACGCGGCGGTGGTGTTCAAGCACCTGGACCGCGGCAACGGCAGGGTGCGCTACATCTATCACGGCAACGACGGCACCAGCACCCCCTGGAACGACACGGCGCAGCTGAACTACCTGATCCCCGAGGTGCGCGAGGCGGTGATAGGGACCATCCTCCATGTGGCGCGCCAGTTCCCGATCATCCGTTTCGACGCCGCCATGACCCTTGCCAAGAAGCACTACCAGCGCCTGTGGTTCCCGCTCCCCGGGCACGGCTCCGGCGTCCCCTCAAGGGCCGAGCACGGCATGGACCGCCCGAGTTTCGACGAGGTCTTCCCGGTCGAGTTCTGGCGCGACGTGGTGGACCGGGTCGCGGTCGAGGCTCCCGACACGCTCCTTCTGGCGGAGGCGTTCTGGCTCATGGAGGGGTACTTCGTGCGCACCCTCGGCATGCACCGGGTCTACAACAGCGCCTTCATGAACATGCTGAAGATGGAGGAGAACGCCAAGTACCGGCAGACGGTGAAGAACGTGCTGGAGTTCGAGCCGGAGATCCTGAAGCGCTTCGTCAACTTCATGAACAACCCCGACGAACGCACGGCCGTCGAGCAGTTCGGCAAGGAAGGGAAGTACTTCGGCGCGACCGTGCTCCTGGTGACCATGCCGGGGCTCCCCATGGTCGGGCACGGGCAGATCGAGGGGTTCCACGAGAAGTACGGCATGGAGTACAAGCGGGCCTATTGGGACGAGCCGGTGGACGAGCACCTTGTGGCTAGGCACGAGAGCGACATCTTTCCGCTCATGCGCAGGCGCCACATCTTCTCGGGAAGCGAGCAGTTCACCCTGTACGACTTCTTCAGCGGCAACAGCGTGAACGAGAACGTCTTTGCCTACTCCAACCGCAACGACGGCGAACGCGGGCTGATCCTGTTCCACAACGCCTACGCCTCCACCGCAGGGTGGATCAGGAGCTCTTGCGCCGTGCTCAGGAAGAACGCTGCAGGGGGGACCTCGCTGGTCCAGACCAACCTGGGGGAAGCGCTGGGCTTCAAGGGGGACGGCCGTCATTACTACTCGTTTCGGGATTACGCCTCGGGGCTTAGCTACTTGAGAAACGGCCGGGACCTGTGCGACCAGGGGCTTTACGTGGAGATGGGGGGGTACGAGTACCACGCTTTCCTTGACTTCGAGGAGATCTACGACGACGACTTCGGGACCTGGGGCGCCCTCTGCTACCGCATGAACGGGGCGGGGGTGGAGAGCATCGAGGAGGAGGTGAAGCAGGTTCGCTACGCCTCGGCCCACGGCGCCCTGCAATCGCTGCTCGCCAAGGCGGCCGCTGCAGCCCAGGAGCCGGGCGCCACCGCGCAGACCATCCTGTCCCAGCTGGAGCCGCTTCTGGCAGCCTTCTTCAAGGCCGTCGCGCCGCAGGCCCCCGAAAAAGTGCAGCGCCTTTTGGTGAGCGCCTTCGGAACCGAAGCGAACGACGCGCTGCGGGGGGGCGCGGCCGATCCGGCACGCGCCCCCGGGGACTGGCTCCTTCTTTGCGCCTATCTGGCCCTGCACCGGATCGGCGATCTCTCCGGCGAGGAATCGGCGGAGGTGGTTGATGCGCTGGGCCTGGTGCGCCCGGTGGTGCACGCCTTTCACGCGCTTCCCCCAGCCGAGCCGGAGGAGACGGCCGACCTGTCGCCGGACGCTTACGGGAAGCTTTTGCGGGTGCTTTTGCGCCATGACTCCTTCTTCTCGCGCTGCCACGAGGTTGGGGCGGTGAAGAGCTGTGCGGCGCTTTTCTCCGACCCGCCGGCGGCCGGGTTTGTCTACCTGCATGAAAGCGCCGGGGTGCAGTGGTTCAACAAGGAGCGCTTCGGGCTCCTGCTCGATTGGTTCCTGAAACTGGACGAGGACCGTGCGCTGCACGGGATGCTCAGTGAGAGTGCTGCGGCCGCCGGCTACCGGCTCGATGAGCTAATTAAAATCTTGGGGTCTCCTTCCTGATTTTTCGTTTTAACCTGATAAAATCAGAGGCTGGCGCTTGACCATCGCGGGGCGTCCTATCTATCGGCGGTAGTAACGTGGAGGGAGAAACCAATGGCGGTCATCAGTACCCAGTTGCAGGACAATATCGGGACCATCACATTCAACGATCCGGACCACAGGAACGCCTTGAGCGGCGTGCTGATAGACGAGATGCTGCAGTCGATCGGCGCACTGCAAAAGGGTAAGATGCGGGTGCTGGTGATCCGGGCGCCCAAGGGGTCGAAGGTCTGGTCGGCGGGGCACGACGTGCACGAGTTGCCCATGCCCGGCCGCGACCCGCTGGCCTACAACGACCCGCTGGTCACCGTCTTGAGGTCGATCCAGTCGCTCCCCATACCGGTGATCGCCATGATAGAGGGAAGCGTTTGGGGCGGCGCCTGCGACCTGGCGCTTTCCTGCGACATCCTGATCGGCTGCCACAGTTCCACCTTCTGCATGACCCCCGCGAAGATCGGCGTCCCCTACAACGTCTCAGGCATCCTGCATTTCATGAACATCATGGGGGTGAACTTCGCCAAGGAGATGTTCTTCACCGCGGAGCCGCTCTCTGCTGAGGAAGCGGTCAGGGCGGGGCTTTTGAACCACCTGGTGGAGAGCGAACAGCTTGAGGATTTCACCTACGCCATGGCCGGCAAGATCACCAAGAACAGCCCGCTCAGCATCGGGGTGATCAAAGAGCAGATCCGGCTCCTGGCGAGCGCCCACCCGCTTTCCCCGCTCACCTTCGAGAGGGTGCAGGGGCTGCGCCGCACCGTGTACGACAGCAAGGACTACGCGGAGGGGATCAAGGCGTTCCTGGAGAAGCGGACTCCGGTGTTCAGCGGCGAGTAGCAATGTCGGACCCCTCGCCGGGTGAGAGAGGGGCTGGGGTGAGGGCGGCGCCAAGGCGAGCCGCACGCAGCAGATGAAACGCAGAAGGGCCAGGCAAAACGCCTGGCCCTCTTGTTTTTGGACTTCTTCCGGGATAATTCCTCGATTACTCCTCTTTCTCGAAGTTCCCCTTCTCCTGGCACTGGGGGCACTTTTGAGGCTTGCATCTTCCTTCCTTGGTGAACCCGCAGCTCTTGCATTTCCAGTTTGCCATGGCCTTCCTCCTATTTGTTGTTGTTCAGCTTTATTTCCTGCACCTTCCCGAACAGGGAGAGCGGCTGGTCGAACTTCTTCTCGTTTCCTACCACCACCAGTTTCATGGCGTCCGGGCGCAGGTACTGCCTGGCCACCCTCAGCACGTCGGCGCGGGTGACGCGGGCGATGTTGTCGCGGTAGTGCTCCAGGTACCCCTCCGGGTAGCCGTAGAACTCGAGCCTCGCCTGCTGGTTCACCACCGTGCTGCTCCGGTCGAACCCGAAGATGAAGGAGTTGATGATGGAGTCCTTGGCGAGTTTCAGCTCCTCGTCCGAGACCTCCGCCTGCGTCATGCCGGTGATGATGGCGTTGAGCAGCGTGATCGCCTTAACGGTCGATTCCGACTTGGTCTCGGTCTCGGCCACAAACGACCCCTTGAAGCGCCGCCCGACCTCGAAGTAGCTGTCCACGTTGTAGGCAAGCCCCTGGTTGGAGCGGATCTCCTGGGTCAGCCTGGAAGTGAAGCCGCCCCCCAGGATATAGTCCATCACCTTGATCGCGTATAGGTCGGGGTTGTTCTTGTCGATGCCCAGGTGACCCATCCGGATCACCGACTGGTTCACGTCCTTTTGCACGTGCAGCACGGCCGGGGTCAGCTCCTCGTTTGGTTTCGGGACCGGCGGGAAAGGCGCGTTCCTGTTGGGCCAGTCGGCGAAGAGCTTTTCGAGGCTTTGCAGCAGCTTCTCGCGGTCGAAGTCGCCGGAGACTGCGAGTATCATGTTGGCGGGGTAGAAATAACGCTTCTGGAACTCGACCATGTCCTCGCGGGTGACTGCCTTCACCGTGGCGATGGTCGGTATGCGCCCCAGCGGATGATCCGCATAAATGGCGCGGGCCAACTCGCGGCCGGCGATCTCCTTGGGGTCGTCGTTTTGCCGGCGGATCCCCTCAAAGGCGTGGCTCTTGGCGATCTCGACCCGCGCCGGATCGAACGCCGGCTCCTTGAGGATCTCGGCGAAAAGCGCCAGGGTCTTGTCCAGGTTGACACTCAGGGTCGAGAAGGAAACCCCTGCGTGGTCGGAGTTGATGGAGGATTCGATGGAGGAGGCCATGAACTCCAGCTCTCGGTCCAACTGCTCGGGCGGGGTCTTCAGCGTCCCTCCGCTTCTGAGCACCGCGCCGGTCAGGGCGGCAAGTCCCACCTTCTCCTCGGGTTCGTAGATGCTCCCCGCGTTCAGGTACGAGGTCAGGTTCACGATGGGGAGTTCGCGGTCCTGCAAAAGGTAGACGATCATGCCGTTCTTGAGCTGGACCCGGTCGCTCTTGGGGAGCTTGAAGTTAAGCGGCGGGAAGCTCATGTTGCGGGGCTGCGCCAGCTGTTGCGCCTGCGGGGCGTCGGGTTTCGCAGCGCTTCCCTGCATGGTGCTGCAGCCGGCGGTAAAGGCCAGCAGTATCCCAAAGAGCGTCAACCTCGCTTGGCTTTTCTTGTTAAACAAGCTGTTTCCGAATGAAATCATTACTTATGGTCCCCTTGTCGAATTGCAGTGGGATTCTCTATGGCTACTGGGCCTTCGGGGTGATGAAGCCTACGTTCCTGTTCTCCCGCGTGAAGTACTGCTTGGCCACCCGTATCACGTCCTCGGGGGTGATACGGGCTACCTTCTGGCGATGCTCGATGAGGTAGCGCCAGGTGCCTGCGATCGCCTCGTATTCGGTCAGGTTTCTGGCGAGGCCGCCGTTGGACGCCATCTGGCGCGATTCCTCGAACTCCAGGTGGTTCAGGATCTGCTGCAGCTCGTCTTTCGTCATAGGCTCAGTCTTCAGCCGCTCCAGCTCCTCGTAGATCGCCGCCTCCACCTCCGCCACCGTGTGCGGCGCCCTGGGGGTAGCGTTGATGATGAAAAGGTTAGGGTAGCGGCTTCCGGGTGCGCCGAAGGAGGAGACCGAGGTGGCCAGCTTCTTCTCCAGCACGAGCTTCTTGTAAAGCCTGGAGGTGCGGCCGTCGGTCAGTAGCATGTCGATCACGTCGAACACGTAGTCGTCCGGGGCGGGAAGGGTCGGCTTGTGGAACCCGACCATCAACTCCGGCTCGGCATCCCCTACCACCTCGGCCCGCTTCTCGCCCGCCTGTTCCGGTTCCTCCACGGCAACCGGTGGGACCGGCGTCCCCGGAGGGATGTTCCCGAAGTATTTCTCCACCAGCGCGATCGCCTTCTGGGGATCTATGTCCCCCACCAGCGCGACGATGGCGTTATTGGGGGCGTAGTACTTGTGCAGGAAGTTCTCCGCCTTGGTCCTGGTCAGGTTCTCTATGTCCGACATCCAGCCGATGGTCGGCTGGCCGTTGGGATGCGCGTTGAAGGCGTCGGCGATGAAGGTCTCCCAAAGTTTTCCCTGGGGTTCGGCGTCATACGAGCGCCGCCGCTCCTCCATCACCACGTTTCTCTCGGTGTAGAACTCCCTGAGCACCGCGTTCCGCATCCGGTCGCTCTCGATGCTGGCCCAGAGTTCCAGCTTGTTGGAGGGGAGGTTGATCAGGTAGGTGGTCCCGTCCTTGCTGGTGAAGGCGTTGTAGCCCGACCCGCCGTTTCGGGCGTAGATGTCGGCGAACTCCTCCTTAACCACGTACTTCTCCGCCTCCTTCTCCAGGCTTGCCAGCTCAGCGGTCAGTTGTTCGATCCGCTTCGGGTCGGCCTGATCCCTCTTGATTCTCTCCGCCATCAGCTTCTGGGCCGTAGCCTCGATCCGGTCCAGGACCGGCTTTTCAGCAGCATAGTCCCGGGTCCCGAGCGTTTTGGTCCCCTTGAAAAGCATGTGTTCCAGCAGGTGGGCCAGGCCGCGCTCGTCGCTGCGTTCGTCCACGCTCCCCACCCTGAAACGGATCCAGGCCGCGACGGTGGGGGAGGTGTGACGCTCCACCATGAGGAGCTTCATCCCGTTTTTCAGGGTGTGTTCCTGCACCCGCTCCGCGAGCCCCTGTGCGAAGCTGGTGGCGGCGCCGGCGACAATGGCGAGAACGACGACGCATCTTGATATGGTCTTCATGACTACCTCAGCTTGGTCCGTTTAATGTGAAGCGAACAAAAAGATAGCATTTGTCCTGTTGAAGCGCAAGGGGGGAAGGGGGCTTAAAGATGCTGGGGAGGATAGCTTGGGGATGGCGGGGAATCCCCCCTCGCCCAGCTGGGTGGGGAGGGGGGACGATTTAGTTATTGAGGAGGAGGCGCTCCCGCCGGAGTACGGGCAGAAGTGGCGGCGGTAGGAGCAGGGGAAGTGGGGTTGAGAGCCTGAACGAACACCTCGCGGATATCCTCTACGAAGAAGAATTCCAGTTCGTTCTTCACGTTCTCGGGGATGTCCTCAAGGTCCTTCTTGTTCTTGGCGGGGGCCAGCACCTTCTTCACCCCGGCGCGCCGCGCGGCCAGCACCTTCTCCTTGAGCCCGCCGATGGCGAGGACCCGCCCGGTGAGGCTCATCTCGCCGGTCATGGCCACATCCCTTCGCGCTGCGCGTCCGGAGAAGAGCGAGACGATTGCGGTGGCCATGGTGATCCCGGCGGAAGGGCCGTCCTTAGGGATGCTCCCGGCCGGGACGTGAATGTGGAGCGTGGTCTCGTCGAACATCTTCTTGTCGATACCGAGTTCAGCGCAGTTGGCCTTCACGAAGGAAAGCGCGGCCCGCACCGATTCCTTCATCACCTCGCCCAGCGAGCCGGTGAGGATCAGGTCCTCTTTTCCCTTCATCTTGGTCGCTTCCACGAAGATGATGTCCCCACCGCTTTCGGTCCAGGCAAGCCCCGTCGCTACGCCGACCCGGTCCTTTTCCGAGGCGACCTCGTCGAAGAACTTCGGCGCCCCTAAGAGCTCGGAGACGGTTTCGGGATTGACAATGGGGCGCGCCTTCTTCCCTTGGGCCACTTCCTTGGCGATCTTGCGGCAGATGGAGGCGATGTTGCGTTGCAGGTTCCTGACGCCGGCCTCGCGGGTGTAGTCGTGGGTGACCCGGTAGATGGCCTCGTCGGTGAACTGGGGCGCCATGCTGGCGAGCCCGTTCTCCTCGACCTCGCGTGCGACCAGATAGCTCTTGGCGATATTCAGCTTCTCCTCGTCGGTGTACCCGGAGAGGGTGATCACTTCCATCCTGTCCTTGAGTGGCGCCGGGATGGGGTCGAGCTGGTTTGCCGTGGTGATGAACATCACGTTGGTGAGGTCGAACGGGACGTCCAAATAGTGGTCCGTGAAGGAGAAGTTCTGCTCGGGGTCTAGCACTTCGAGGAGCGCGCTGGCCGGGTCGCCCCGGAAATCCGCGCCGATCTTGTCTACTTCGTCCAGCATGAAGACGGGGTTGTTGGAGCCGGCCCGGTTGATCTCCTGGATGATGCGCCCGGGAAGTGCGCCGATGTAGGTGCGCCGGTGCCCCCTGATCTCGGCCTCGTCGCGCATGCCGCCCAAAGAGATCCTGATGAACTTGCGCCCGAGGGTACGTGCTATGGATTTCCCGAGGCTGGTCTTGCCTACGCCTGGAGGCCCCACGAAGCAGAGGATCGGACCCTTCATCTTGTCCTTGAGCGACCGCACCGCCAGGTATTCCAGGATGCGTTCCTTCACCTTCTTCAGGTCGTAGTGGTCCTCGTTGAGGATGGTCTCGGCCTGGTTGATGTCACGGTTGTCCGGGGTGCTGACCTGCCAGGGGATGGTGGTCAGGTAGTCGAGGTAGGTGCGGGAGACGGTGTACTCGGGGGAGGCTGGGTTGATCCGCTCCAGCCTGCGCATCTCCTTTTCGGCGATCCTGCGCACGTCTTCGGGCATATGGGCGCTTTCGACTTTGGACCTCAGTTCGTTCGCCTCGCCCAGCCTGGAGTCTTCCTCCCCCAGTTCCTCCTGGATCTGCTTCATCTGCTCGCGCAGCAGGAACTCTTTCTGGCTCTTCCCGACCTTCTTGGTTACCTCAGCCTGCACCTCACCCTTGATCTGCAGGCGCTGGACCTCGTTGGTCAGGTGCATGTAGACCTTTTTCAGCCGCTCCAGGGGGTCGACGGTTTCAAGGAGCTTCTGCAGTTCATCGATGGGGAGGTTCAGGTAGAGTGCTACCAGGTCGGAAAGGCGCGCCGGGTTGTCGATAAAGTCGATCATCTTCATGACGTCGTCAGGGAGGGGGCGGCCGTAGGAGAGGGCGATCTTGAGGAGGGCGTTGAGGCTTCCTACCAGCGCCTCGGACACCATGGACTTTTCGGCGAACTCGCGCACCGGTTCCAGCCTGGAGAGCGCCACCGGCGTCTGCTGCACGATGGCCAGCAACCTGACTCTGATCACCCCTTCAAGGACGACCTTGGCTCCGCCGCCGGCCAGTTTGTTGATCTGCATCACCTTGCACAGTGTGCCGATTTCATGCAGTGCCGGAAACAACTCTCCGGTCGGCTCTTCCCGGAGTTTGACCAGTGCCACCAGGTTGTTGAACAGCACCGCTTCCTCGAATGGAGGCATGTCCTCCTGTTTGAGGAAAATGGTGAAGACCATGTACGGAAAAGCAATGATTTCCCGCAAGGGATAAAGCGGGACGATCTCCGGCATATTTATGGTGATGTTCTCTGTCATGGCGGGTTCCAGGTGTTTTTGTTAGGGGGTTTAAAACTTTAATAGAGTACTGGAACCCTTTGCAGTGTCAACCGCAACTGCCGTTTACGCTGACTCCCATGCTTGGTACAGCGACGCGATCTCTTCGGTCAGTTGCGCGTGCCGTTCACCCGCTAGACGAGCGGCTTCATGGTCCGAGAAGAAGTCGGGTGCCGCCATTGCTTGCTCCAGTTCGGCCAGTTCCCCCTCCTTCACGGCGATCTTCTGCTCTAGCTCTGTCTGCTTGCGCTCGCGGGCGCGCTCCTCTTTCTGGCGCTGTTTGTCCTGCTCGCGCTGCTGCTGCCGTGACAGCCGGTCCCCCCCGGCGTCGCTGTCGGAAGATTCGGTCTTTTTCTGCTCCGCGGGCGAAGGGGTGAGGCGTCCTCCGCCGTCGGTAGCTGATGACGGCGCCATCCCGGAGGTCTTCTCCAGATAATATTCATAGTCGCCGTAGAAGCTTTCCAGCTTGCCCCCGCCGACCTCGACCACCCTGGTGGCGAGGCCGTCTATGAAGTGGCGGTCGTGGGAGACGAAGACCACGGTGCCCGGGAAATTCTTGAGCGCCTCGAGGAGGACCTCCTTGCTGAAGAGGTCGAGGTGGTTGGTCGGCTCGTCCATGAGGAGCAGGTTGGAGGGGCGCAGGAGCAGCTTGGCTAATGCCAGACGGTTTCTTTCGCCCCCCGAGAGGACCGCGACCTTCTTATGGATATCGTCGCCGGAAAAGAGGAAGGCCCCAAGGATGTCGCGCAGCTGCGGCACCATGTCGAAGGGGGCGTCCGCCAGGAGTTCGTCGTAGGCGCTCCTGGAGGCATCCAACTCCTGCGCCTGGTCCTGGGCGAAGTAATCCTTGATCACGTTGTGGCCGTCTTTCACGCTCCCGGAGGTGACGTCGGCGTTCGCCATTACCCGCATCAGGGTCGACTTGCCGGCGCCGTTGTGCCCTACAAGGGCGATCCGCTCGCCGCTTTCCACCGTGAAGTCGATGCCGTCCAGGACCACGTTGCTGCCGTACGCCTTGGTGACGTTGGTCAACTCCATCACGGTCTTGCCGCTTTTGGGAGGGGTGGGGAAGCTGAAACGGATCTTCTTCCTCTCCGGCGGCAGCACGATGCGCTCGATCTTCTCCAGCTGCTTGATGCGCGACTGCACCAGCGCCGCTTTGTCGGTCTTGTAGCGGAACCGGGAGATGAAGTCCTCGATCTTCTCCACCTCCTCGTCCTGTCGTTTTTTAGCGTCCCTGAGTGCGGATACCCGCTCCTCCCTGAGCACCAGATAGCGGCTGTAGTTGCAGTGGTAGTCGGAGATGTCGTGGTTCCATACCTCGGCTATGCGCGAGCAGACCTGGTCCAGGAAGAAGCGGTCGTGCGAGACCAACATTACCGAATACGGGTAACCCTGCAGGTACCCTTCGAGCCAGTTGCGCGCCTCGATGTCCAGGTGGTTGGTCGGCTCGTCAAGAAGGAGCACGTTCGGTTTTTTCAGGAGCAGTTTGGCCAGGGCAATGCGCATCTGCCAGCCGCCGGAGAACTCGCCGCACTCCTTTTCCCAGTCGGCGGGGGAGAAGCCGAGGCCGGTGAGGACGTTTCCCACCTCGCTCTCCATCGAATAGCCACCCTTGAGGCGGAACTCCTCCTGGAGATGCCCGAAGCGGTCCAGCAACTGGTCGTGTCCCGGGGCGTCGTGGGATTCCCGCTCCAGCCGCGCCGTGAGCTGCGCGATCTCGCTCTCTATTTCCTGCAGCTCCGAGAGCGCCGTCATCACCTCGGCGAAAAGAGGCTGTCCCTTCGCCACGATGCCGTCCTGGGGGAGGTAGCCTACCGTCCCGCCGCGCGCGATCTGGATTTCGCCGCTGGTGCTTTCCACCTCGCCCGCGATGATGCGCATCAAGGTGGATTTGCCGGCGCCATTCTCGCCGACGAGACCCACGCGCTCGCCCTTTTTCAGGTGCCAGCTGATATTAGTGAAAAGCGGTTTCCCCGCGAAGTCCTTGGAAAGCTTCTTCAGGTGCAGCATGTCTGGATGTTCCTTTTGGGATATGAGAGGTGGGGCCAAGCCCTGCACATTAACTTAAACCGGGAAACAAACCATTGGCAAGGAGAACTTCTGAGGACTTCTGAGAAAGACAAAGAGAAAAATGGAACAAAACCGTTAGCCACGGAGAAAATCTGAGAAAACCAAAGGCTGAACGGGGTAAAGCATCTCGGCCTCTCTCCCGCCGTGCTCAGATTTTCTCAGAAGTTCTCCCTGTGAGAGGTTTCAGGGTTTCTTCTCCTTCCCCTCAAGATACTCTGCGAGGATGGTGCGGCTGTGCTCGTCGTCGTGACAGTAGACGCAGAGGTTCTCCCAGTTGCTCCCGTCCGGCGGGTTGTAGTTATGGTTGCCGTCTTTGTGGTGCACGGTCAAAAGGTGCAGGTTGGCAAGCTCGAACTCCCTCCCGCACTTGGCGCAGATCCAGCCGTGCAGCTTGAGCGAGCGCTCCCGGTAGTTGTCGGGGCGCTGCTGTTCGCCGCGCATCTTGCGGACCAACTCGTCTATCTCCTCGGCGCTCTTGGGCGGGACGCTCTTAGGTCCGCGCGGACGAAACGATGGACTCATCTCTGTCTCCTTTTCGGGGCGCTACAGGTTCCCTTTAAGTCCGATGGCTTCGGCCTCGGCACGCATCCCGTCGATGGTGTCGGCGATCAACTCGGGAAGTTCCACGCCGAGCATGGCGGCACCCTTTTCGATGACCGACCGGTCGGCGCCGGCGGCAAATGCCTTGTCCTTCCATTTCTTGGTGACGCTCTTCACCGGGAGGTCCAGGATGCTCTTGGACGGCCGCACCAAGGCTGAGGCTGCCACGAGGCCGGTCAATTCGTCGATGGTGAAAAGGGTCTTCTCCAACCGGGAGAGCGGTTCGACATCGCTGCAGATCCCCCAACCGTGGGAGACGACGGCGCGGATGTATTCTTCGGGCCACCCCGCTTCCTTCAGGATCTCCGGGGCCCGGTGGCAGTGCTGGTCCGGATACCGCTCGTAATCGACGTCATGCGCCAGCCCGATCACCCCCCACATCTCCTCGTCTTCCCCGTACTTCTTAGCCAGGTGCCGCATCACGGCTTCGACCGCCAGCGAATGCCTCTGCATCTGGTCACTTGGCAGGTACTCTTTGATTAGTTCCCAGGTCGTCTCCCTGGTCGGTTTATTACTCATAGGCCTTCCCTCCGCTTTCATCGATTTAGACAAAGACAAAGAAATGCGTGCGACGGACGCGACTGTAGCCAACAACGGATGAGGTGTCAATGCTCCAGGGGACGTGCCATCTCAATCGGCAACGGCCTGCGATCTGACATAGAGCACGAGTCCCAATAACGACAGCGCGACCCCGGCGCCCCCCGCGTATCCCGGCCACGCCCCGCCCAGAAAGACGATCTCCCCTAACAGCGAGAAGACCACCTCCATAGCCTGGGTGGCATCCACCGCGGAAAGCTCGAAAGGGGTCCGCGCCAAGTGCCGCGCCTTGAAGAAAAGCGTGGTGGCGATGACGCCGGAGAAGACGGCAACGATGGCGGTATTGAGCAGTTGCCCCCCGGTCGGTGCGGGAGGCCGCAGTACGACTGTCAGCACCACCCAGAAAGGGAGGGAGCCAATCACCATGATCAAGACCCTGCCGATGCCACTGTCAAGCACGCAACTTTCCACTTTCGGGATGATCCCAATGCTCCCGTGTCTTGCCTCCCACATCAGCTGGTTGCCGAGGGGGTAGGCGAACGCGGCGGCAAGGACCGGGAGGATGCCCAGCAGGGTTTCCTTCCATGACGCGGCGGTTGCCTGCTCGCAGGTGACAAGGACGATGCCGGTGAAGATCAAAAGCGTGAAGAGGATCCCCCGCACAGGTACCCGCTTGCCGAAAAGGAGCAGCACCAGCGGCGTGGCCAAAATCGTCGATTGCCAGGTGGTGGCGACCACCCATCCCGGGGCGAAGGACGAACTGAAGGTGAGCAGGGAGTAAAAAAGCCCGAACCCGGTACTCCCTGCAATGGTCCAGAAAAACCAGTTTTTCCGGTAGGTGGTGAAAACCTCACGAAGCAGGCGCGACTTTCCTGTCAGCACCAGCCAAGCGCTGAACATGGCGAACATGTAAAGGTATCGAAGGCTTGCACTCCAGAGCCAGTGCCCTCCCTGCAGGCTCATGGCTCGGTTGAGGACGAAGGTGCTGCTGAAAAAAAGTGCGGAAAATACGCCGGTTATTATCAGTTGCGTCATTGGGGCCTTTACTTGGTAAACGATCAATTCTGCCTGAGGCGTAACTCTGTAACTGAAATCCCGCTCCAGGTAAAGAGAAAACTCCGGGGCTAGGGCAAGCGCAAACGCTCGAAAAAACACCGTGGAATGGGGCTCGGCACAGGTGTCAAGACCGCCATTCTGCGTTGACAATATTTGTCTATAATGATACTTTCCGACACGTTCAACGCTTTATACCCTACCGCTCGGAAAGGTTCACACGTGCATTTTTACAATATTTTCCGTGCTTCATTGTCAAAGATCCTCATTGTCCTGCTTTTGGTTGCGCTCACAGTACCGGCGCCCTCCTTTGCTCTTGATTCAGAAGATTCCCAGATCTTTATCTCAGGATTTAATGCCTATCAGAAAAAGGAATATAAGACTGCCATTGACAGTATGTCAGTGCTTCTCAAGAAGTATCCTGACACACCGCTCAAGGACATGGCGATATTTTGGCTGGCGAGGGCGCACTATAAGGCTGGGCATCAGCAGGACGCAGCAAAATACATGGCGCAGTTCCTGCGGGAATACCCGGAGAGCCCGCTCAAAGCGACGGTCGAGGATGGGCTGCTGGCGCTGGCGGACAAATATGAGAAGGGCGAGCCTCTTGAGCTGACTGCGAAGCCGGTTCAGAAACCGGTTGCGGCGCCGGACGCCGCTGCCGTTGCAAAGGCAGCCGCTGCAGAGAAGGCTGCTGCTGAGAAGGCTGCTGCAGAGAAGATCGCTGCAGAGAAGATCGCTGCAGAGAAGATCGCTGCAGAGAAGGTCGCTGCGGCAAAGGCTGCTGTCGCAAAGATTGCCGCCGAGAGAGCTGCCGCTCAGAAGGTCGCTGTGGAGAAGGCCGCTGCCGAGAAAGCTGCTGCTGTGAAAGCCGCTGCCGAGAAAGCCGCTGTAGAGAAAGCCGCTGCCGAGAAAGCCGCTGCCGAGAAAGCCGCTGCCGAGAAAGCCGCTGCCGAGAAAGCCGCTGCCGAGAAAGCCGCTGCCGAGAAAGTCGCTGCAAATAGAGCCGCTGCCGAGAAGGCCGCCAGCCAGAAGGTAGTGCGGCAGAAGACAAAGCAGGCTAAGAAAAAAGAAACCCGCGAGCAGAAGACGGCGAACGCTATGCGCGCCAAGGCCATTGCAGCATACAAGGACGTTATCGACCGCTACCCCGGAACTACTGCCGCCGCGAATGCCTCCGCTAAGCTGCAGCAGATGGGCATCGACTACCCCGCTGCCCAGAAAACCGCTGCAAGTGCCGCTCCCCAGGCCGAAGTCTCGCAGGTTTTCAACCTGGAGGTGGCTCAATACGCCGACCTCGACGTTACCTTCGGCCAGGCGGCTGAGACCCAGGAAGCAGGCAAAAAGTTCATCATTCCGCTGGACATCGTCAACAACGGCAACGGCAGTGACAGCTTCTACCTGGAGTCGGGTTTCCCCTCGGAATACGCTTTCCATTTCGCCGCTGCGACTTCCCCCGACACCCCTATCAACACCACTCCCCCCCTTGAGGTAGGGGAGAAGTTCCGCGCCGTTGCTGTAGGCATCATGCCGCGCGGTACCATAGACGGCCAAAAGAGCAGCTTCCCGGTGAAGATCGGCTCCGCGTTCGCCCGCGAGGTGTCCCAGTCCAGGGAAATCACGCTGGTTGCTTCCGCACCGCTGCTGCGTGCCGTGGTGAAGAGCGACAAGACGAAATTGCTCCCGGGCGAGAAGATCTCCTATCGGATCTCCTTGCTGAACATCGGCACCGCCGCTGCGCGCGGGGTCACCATGAGGCTCAACTATCCGCCGCAGTACGAGCCGGTCAGCTTCCTCCCCACCGGGTTCCGACAGGAGGCGAAGGCCGCCTTGGTGCTCGATGGGATGCAGCTCAAGTCGGGCGAGAGCCAGGACTTCAACGTCACCTTCCAGTTGAAGGACGAGGCGCTCGCCGACCAGGAACTCTTCGTCCGGGCCGACGTTGTAAACAACGACCTCGACAAGAAGGAATCGTTTGTATCGGCAACCAGCGTGGTGCAGAAGGTCAGCTCTGTCGCCGCGAGGAGCACCGCCGGCAAGCTGGTGGTCATCCCCGGCCAGACCGTGGCGATTCCGTTGATCGTGACTAACACCGGAAACGCCCGCGACCTGTACCTGATCAAGTCGACGATGCCGGCGAACGCCAGCTACACCTTCTTTGACGACGTCAACCGCGACGGGAAGCGGCAGGCCGATGAACCGATCATCAACCACGTCGGGCCGCTTTCTCCCAAGGAAGAGGCCTACATCGTGCTGGAAATCTCCACCCCGACTACCGCAGCTGACGGTGCCGTTGCCGCTGCGTCTGTCCAGTTCCAGCCGGAGAACGCCACCGACAGGTTCGCCTCCGTCAATCTGCAGCTGACTTATTCCCGCCCCATCCTCGAACTCACCATGGCTGCAAAGGGTGGAAGGCTCAAGCCTGGCGAGGTCTCCTCGCTGGAACTGAACTGCATCAATCGCGGTACCAACCTGGCCAAGCAGGTGACCCTACAAAGCTTCCTTCCGGCCCAGTTGGAGCTGGTGGCGGCCGATCCAGGCTTTGCCCGGGCCGACAACGGCGTCTATACCTGGCGCTTCGACGAGCTGGGCGCCGGCGAGAAGCGCAACATCAAGGTTACCTATCGCGTCAAACCGGGCATAGCCGTCGGAACCAACATGCAGCTCAAGAACCTGCTGAACTACCAGGATCCCATCGGAAACAGGTACTAAGATGGCACGTCGCAACCTACTGATCGTCACCTCCCTGCTGGTGCTGTCCGTCGCAGGGTCTCTTCCTTGCCGCGGCGAGGAGATGCTTCTCTATGCCCCCAAGCCCGCCGCAGGGGAACAGGCCCCGGCCGATCCGAAGGACGGGGTGCTGGTCACGACGGTGACGGTCAAGCGGGGCGACACGCTAAAGAACATCTCCAAAAAACACATCGGCGTTGCCGGCTGGTTCCCCCAGGTCCTCGTCTTCAATACCATCAAGAACCCTGACCTGATTCACCCGGGCGACAAGCTGCTGGTGCCGGTGCGCCCCGGCAAGTCTACGTCCGTACCGGCGCCTGCCTCCCGCCGAGCCTCGCATCGTGCCGCGCACCGCACCACGCATCGCGCGAAAGCTGCAGCCGGACACCCCCTCCAGGTCACCAAACCTGCCCAGGCCGGAGAAACTGAGAGCTTCCATCAGGCTCGCAAAGCGTACCTGGACCGGAATTACCAGAGGGCGCTGGAGCTCTTTTCGGGCTTCCTGAAAAAGTTTCCCCGCTCCGGCTACGCGGCTGACGCTTCCCTTTACCGCGCTGACTGTTACCTGCACTTGTCCGGGGAGTAGGAACCGCCTCCCGATCGCGGACACGAAAGGCAGCCCGATTCCCGCCCCGACTCTACCTCTGCCGGTGCGGGCGCGGCTTCTGTGCGGGAGGTGCTGAATGTTATGCAATGCGATGCAGTCATTTGATGAAATGCCACAGGAGGGAAAAAATGCCTTTCAGTATTGATGCAGGCATGGTCGAGGTCTTGGGCGTGTGCGAAAAAGCCGAATTCGCCTGTGCCGAGCTGTACCACTACTTCGCGGATCTTTACAAGGACGACCGGGAGATCTTTTACCTCTGGCTGAGGACGGCGTTGGAGGAGGAGAACCGAGCCCGGCTCTTCGCTTTGATGGCCAAGCTGCGGCACGACAACATCATCGCCTCGGTGGTGTTGGAACTGGCCCAGGCGGAAGAGACTCTGCAGCACATCCGCGGTTTGCTGACGGAGCTTAAGGAAAATCCTCCGACTTTGAGAGAGGCGCTGCAGATTGGGATGGAGCTGGAGACCCAGTTGGACCACCTCATGAGGCAGAACGTGGTGCAGTTCGCGGACGAGACCTACGAGAAATCCTTCCTGGCGATCACCAACAGTAAGCGCCTGGAGTTGTTGCAGGAGGCCTGCCAGCGTCTGGCTGGGGCCTGAACCTAAGCCGAAACAAAGGCCGCAGAGCTGTCCTTCGCCGGCCGGTAGAACGACAGGGCGTTTTGGTAAAGCGCCTTCCTTGCCAATTCCTCCCCCAGCGTATCCAGCACCAGGAGCAGATCCTCGTCCCGGTAAGGGCGCGGCGCCCGGGTCGAGGGAAGATCGGTACCGAACATGAGCGCCTCGGGGTTTGCCGAGGCTATATCCCTCAGAGCCTGCTTCACGTCGAAGTCCACCCGCCCAAAACCGGTCGCCTTTACCCGCACCCCACGCTCGGCCAGCTTCAACAGCGTCTTGAACCCCTCTTTTGACAGCCCAAGATGGTCGATGCTCACCGCCGGCAGCGTGAGCAGGGTCTGCTCCAATCCCGCAAGCTCCCTCGAATCGATATAAAGCTCTACGTGCCAGCGCAGCAACTGGTAGACCCTGTGCGCCATCTGCTCCAGGTGCTCGATCCCTTCCGATCCCCCCCGCTTGATGTTGAAACGAACCGCCCGCACCCCGGCCGCGTCCAGCTTCGCCAGTTCGGCGTCGCTCACCGTCGACGGCAGCTGCGTGACGCCGACGAAGGCCGGCCCAAGGGTGGCGAGCGCGTCCAGCAGGTAGGCTTGGTCCATGGCCTGGAAGGATCCGGAAACGACGGCGCCGCCGCAAAGGGCCATGTCGCCGGTGCGCGCGAGGTAGTCCCCGCAGGCGAAGTCGTCGGGGAGATACCCCTGGTTCGGCACCAGGGGGAAGCGGCGATCCACGATGTGGAAATGGCTGTCGAAGACGGGAATCCCCCCTGCTAGCTTCAGTGCTTCTGACATGGATACCTCCGGGGTTGCCGCCTTAGTTAGGTCCTATCTTGAGGCTTCCCTTGGCGATGAAGATCTCGCGCAGGAAATTGATCAGCCCCACAACCATCAGCATCATGGCCAGGATGAAGAGGATGGCGACGGGAAGCGAGATGTCGTAACGGAGGTAGTCCCCCAGAAAAAGCATGGCGATGACGGTGCAAACCAGCACCGCGGTGGCGGTGCAAAGAAAGATGGCGTGACCGATCAGGTCGGCCCGTCGCGACAGCACGCGCAGGTACGCGTGCAGCTCCGGGACCGTGTCGGCGGAGGCAGTCTCCAGCTTCCCCTCGTGATAGCGGGCGCGGTCTATGATGCGCGCCAGCCGGCTGGTCATCACGCTCAGCATGGTGCCAACCGCCGTGAGGAGAAAGACCGGGGCGACCGAAAGTTGGATGACGTGGGCGACGGCCCCAAGCGATTGCGTATCCCGCAGCATATGTGCTCCTTATCTATGAGCTTTCGAATCTCTGCTCAACCTCGGACCTGAACTGCTCCAGGTCGATTCCCTTCAGCCTGATCAGGTCGTTCATGACCGGGTCCAGCATGCCGTTGGCGATGTTTACCGCCGACCGCTTCTCCTGGATTTCTTTAAGCGCTTTTTCCCGCCCCTCATGGCTCAGCAGGAGGTTCGAGCGCTCGTTGTAGAAGCGGTGGATCAGGAAGTTGCGCGCCCTCTGGGCCTTGCGCAGCGCCAGTACGGCTTCGTCGGTGAACCCGACCCTCTGCTTGATCTCCTCCACGAGGCGCCCCAAGGTCTGGCTCCCCAGGTTCTCCATGTACCCGCGGAATTCGTGGTCGGAGAGGTTGCCGTCGCTTCGGTCGGTAAGGAGGGTGACGATGAAGGAGATGTAAAGCTCTAAGCGCTGGCAATCTTGCACGGCCGCTCCCATCTCCAGATAGATCGGGTTCAGCGCTGAGGTATCGATCTTGACGCCCGGCATGGCATGCCCTCTCAGGGAAAATTTTTACCAATGCATTAGCACAAAAAAGAAAGGTCATAAACAGCTAATTACCTGAAGCCGTTTCGCGCAGAATTTTGGTTAGAAGGATACTGAGGAATCCTCATGGGAAAAGCCGCTGCCGCCTCCGAACCACAATGCCGCGAGGAGATTGCGCTTTTTTGTGTGCGACAAACATATTCTCTGTTATAATCACTCGGTTTTCATTAATTTTGACAGCCCCCTAATGCTGGGGGATGGATATAAAGAAAGTCTCAAGCCGGGATATCCGGCGGGAACAATACTGGGCGCGAGGCGTGCCGGCGGTCAGTTGCGACCGGGCAACGCAGCCCCTAAACGAAAGGGAAATAAGGATTTATGTCAAAAAAAATGCTGATTAATGCGCTCCACCCAGAGGAAGCGCGAGTGGCGATCGTCGAGGACGGCCGCCTGGTTGATCTGGATGTAGAGATCGCCGGCAACGAGCAGATCCGCGGCAACATCTACAAGGGGGTCGTGGTCCGAGTGGAGCAGGGGCTGCAGGCCGCCTTCGTAGACATCGGGCTGAAGAAGCTCGGCTTCCTGCAGATGGGCGAACTGCATCCGGAAAACTGGAAGTGGCGCGACGACATCCCCGAGGACCAGAGGCACCGCCGCCCGCGCATCCAGGAAGTGCTGCGCAGGGGGCAGGAGCTGATCGTCCAGGTGGAGAAGGGGGAGCGGGACAACAAGGGCTCCGCGCTCACCACCTACGTCTCTTTGCCTGGGCGCTACATGGTGCTGATGCCCGGGAGCGACTCGGCCGGCATCTCCCGGAAAGTCGAGGGGGAAGGAGAGCGCAAGAAGCTCAAGGAAATCATCGCCGAGATGGCCATTCCCGAGGGGTACGGCTACATCATCCGGACCGAGGCGATGGGGAGGACCCGCGAAGAGCTCCAGAAGGACCTCGACAACCTGATTGCGACCTACCAGGGGATCCGCTCGAAAGGTCTGGCCATGAAGGGAGCGGGGATGATCTACCAGGAGTCCGCGCTCATCATCAGGACCATCCGGGACTACTTCTCCGCCGACATCGACGAGGTTCTGGTGGACAGCAAGGACGTCTACAACGATGTCCGCGACTGCTTGAAGGAGATCGACCCGGCCTTCGAAAAGCTGGTCAAGATGCACCAGGAGAAGCGCCCCATCTTCTCGCGCTACCAGTTGGAGGAGCAGATCGACCTGATTTACGAGAAGAAGGTCCCCCTGAAGTCGGGCGGGTCCATCTTCATCGAGCCGACCGAGGCACTGGTCTCGATCGACGTCAACTCGGGCAAGTCCACCGGCGAGAAGGGGGTCGAGGATACCGCGTTCAAGACGAACCTGGAAGCGGCCGAGGAAGCTGCCCGGCAACTGCGGCTGCGCGACCTGGGCGGGCTCATCGTCATCGATTTCATCGACATGCGCGACCGCAAGCACAACTCCGAAGTGGAAAAAACGCTGAAGACGGCGCTCAAGGCCGACAAGGCGCGGGTGAACGTCTCGCGCATCTCGGAATTCGGCCTTTTGGAGATGTCGCGCCAGCGCATCCGCCAGACCCTGAACCAGGCCTCCACCCTGGAATGTCCGCACTGCGACGGCAGGGGGAAGGTGAAATCGGTCGAGGCGATGGCGCTCTCGTTCCTGCGGAAGGTGCACGCCGCCGCGGCCAAGGGGACCATCGGCGAGGTGGTGGGTGGCCTGCCGCTGGAGGTGGCCTACTACCTCTTGAACCGCAAACGCCACGAGCTTTCCCAGATCGAGAGCGACTACGACATCGAGGTGACGGTGAAAGGAAAACCGTCTTACCTCCTGAACCAGATGGATCTGGAACTGATCAAGCGGGAGAAGGCCGCAGACGAGCTGCCGCTGGAGAAGCCGGCCCATGGGCGTGCGCTGCCTAAGGAAGAAGCGGCCCAGGAGCCCGCAGCCGAAGGGCGCAAGAAAAAGAAGAAGGGGAAAAAGGCCCAGGAGCCGGAGGCCGCAGCTCACGTCGAGGCGCTGCCGGTTGCCGTCGTGGAGGAGCCGACCGGCGCCGAGCTGGTGGTGACCGTCGAGGGCGAACCCGAGGAGCACAAGAAAAAGCGCCGCCGCAAGCGCAAGCGGGGCAAGGGAGGCGCAGCCGAAGCGGGTGCCGAGGCCGCTGCGTCGCAATCGGTCGAGGCAGAAGTGGAGCTTCCGGCCGCAGAGCCAGGGACCCTTCCCGCGCCGGGACCGGTCACGGAGCAGGCGGCTGCCGCCGAGGGTGAGCAGCTCCAGCACGAGGCGGGCGAAGAAGTGAAGAAGAAGCGCCGGCGCAAAAGGCGGCGCGGCAAGGGAGGGCACGAGGCGCAGTTGCATGAGTCCGCAGCCGAGTTCCCGCCGCAGTTGGAAGCTTTCGCGGCAGCGGGTGCCATCCCGGTGCAGGAAGTGACCCCGGTGATAACGGCCTCCGCCGTTTCCGCCGAACCTGGCGCAGCAGCGAAGAAGGGGCGCAAAAGGGGTAAGGCGCGTGCCGAGGAGCCTGCTGTTTCGGCGGGCGCGGCTCAGGTCGAGGCGATAACCGTTCCGGCAGAGGTCATCGAGTCGGCGCAACCCGCCGCGAAGCCGAAGCGTCCGCGCGGCGGCAGGAAGGTGAAAGAAGCCGCCGCAGAGCAGGGCGCGCCGGCTGTGG
The DNA here is from genome assembly GCF_000020725.1 of Citrifermentans bemidjiense Bem. Taxonomy (NCBI): domain Bacteria; kingdom Pseudomonadati; phylum Thermodesulfobacteriota; class Desulfuromonadia; order Geobacterales; family Geobacteraceae; genus Citrifermentans; species Citrifermentans bemidjiense. Next base: position 830,403 of record NC_011146.1, read on the forward strand.
TCGCAGCGGCGCCCGGTGGAGCACCTGAGGCACCCGCCGGAGCCGCGGCCCCCGCGGAGCCCGCGAAGGCCAAAAGGAAACCGAGGGGAGCTAAGGCCGCCAAGGGCGCTGAAGCGACCCCTGTCCCGGAAGCCGGCGAGGCAAAGGCCGCGCCGGCCGGAAAGAAAGCCCCCGCCGCGGTGACCGAAGGAACGGAGGCTCCCGCCAAGGCGAAGGGAAAGAGCACCAAGGGTAAGAGCGCCGAGGCTCCCAAGGCGAAAAAGGAGCAGGAAGCTGCCACCGCAGCGCCTGAACCGCCCCCCGCACCGGCTCAGGATAAAGCGCCTGCCAAGGCTCGCGCACCCCGTGCCTCCCGTAAGAAAGAGGCACCGGAGGGCACCGGGCAGGCACCGGCCGCGCCGGTCGAGGAGAAGCCCAAGAAGCCGCGGGCTCCCCGCAAGAAAAAAGAAGAAGCGCCCGCAGAATAGCCAAGGGGAAGTGATGAAGACATTCCTTCTTGCTCTGCTGCTTTGGGCTTTTTGTGCCTTGCCTGCTGCCGCCGCAACCCTGGAAACACTGACCTGGCACTTCTCGCCCCAGTATTTCACCTGGCAGGAGCGGGACAACGGGAGGCGGCTTCTCAAGGAGAGCGGCCCTCTCTTCTCCCTGGGGGGCGTTGCCGGTCTCGTCGCCGACTCCTCCTTTACCATACGGGGAAAGGGGGAGTTCTTCGGCGGCCAGGTCGGCTACCGGGGCGAGACACAGCCGCCGAACCCGCAACCCATCCGCACCGATGTGGCCTACTTCGGCACGCGCGAAGAGCTGGACCTGGGCTACCGGGTTTCAGGGGGGAGGGGCTGCCTGGAACCGTTCGCGGGGCTTGGGCACCGCTGGTGGTTGAGGGAGTTGCAGGATACCGCCACGGCCAGCGGCTCCGCCGTCAAGGGATATACAGAGCTGTGGCAGACGGTGTACGGACGCCTCGGTGCCCGGGGCGAGCTGGCGCTTTCCTCGGGGGGCGTGGCCTTCGCCGAGGGGGGCGCCAAGTACCCCTTCTACACCGGAAACAGCGTCGATTTCGTCGACGGCGGCGTCGTCACCTTTCATCCCGGAGCCGCCTGGAGCGGGTTCGCCGAGACCGGTATCCGGATGGGGAACCTCAAGCTCGCCCTCTCATACGAGGGATTCCGGTTCTCCGCCTCGTCCCCGAAACGGGTGCAGGAGACACGCTACCTTCAGCCCGAATCCTCCTCCGACATCTTCGGCGCGAGCCTCGGATGGAGCTTCTGACATCACCGATCCAGGGCGGTTCCCCACATGGAGCAGTTGGTCTACATAGCGCTTTTAGGCGCCCTCGGTTGTCTCTGCCGTTATTTCCTTTCCGGCTTTGTCTATCAGGTTTTCGGCACCTCCTTTCCCTATGGAACCCTTGCCGTGAACCTGATCGGGGCTTTCCTGATCGGGCTCATCATGGAGTTTTCCGTGAGGAGCGCCGCCATTCCCCCCACCCTGCGCTTTGCCATCACCATAGGGTTTCTCGGGGGACTCACCACCTTTTCCACCTTCAGTTTCGAGACCTTCCGGCTTTTGGAAGACGGCGCGCTGCTGATCGCTATCGTCAACGTCCTGGTCAGCGTCGTCGCCTGCCTTACCTGCACCTGGATCGGGATCATGGTGGCGCGTGCGCTTTAGGCCATTCGGCAGGGAACCGGCAACCGCTTCAACCTGGCAGCTATATTAAATAGGAGATTGCATGGACAGCAGGAACATGACGCTGGAAGAAGACAGAAACACGATGCTCGGCGAGCGAGTGCTGCTCAGGATCTTCATTGGAGAAAGAGACAAGTACAAGCACATACCCCTGTACGAGGCCCTGGTCGAGCTGTTCCGCAAGGAAGGGCTTGCCGGCGCCACGGTGCTGCGCGGGATAGCAGGTTTCGGCGCGCACAGCATGTACCACACGGACCGGTTGCTGCGCCTTTCCACCGACCTCCCGATAGTGCTGGAAGTGGTGGACCAGAGGGAGCGCATAGAGGCGGTGCTTCCGACAGTGGAGGAGATGATGGACGGCGGGCTCATCACCATGGAAAAGGTGCTGGTGGTGCGCTACGCAAGGAAGCGCTCAAGCTAGCACTTTGGCTTGAAACGAAATCTTCATCTGCTACACTCTGTCAATTCATGATAATGGGGAGCTAATGATGGGGATATTGGACAACCTGAGTCCGCTTTGGATAGAGAACCAGTACGAGGTATGGAAGAAGGATCCGGAGCAGCTTTCCGAGGCGTGGCGCGCCTTCTTCAACGGCTTCGAACTGGGAGTCAATCAACCGCCCCAAGAGGCCGCCACTCTTGGGCTGAAGGAGGCTTTGAAGCACTCGGGGGTCCAATCTCTCATCTACCGCTACCGCGACATCGGGCACCTGCTCGCCTGCACCGACCCGCTTTCTCCCTGCCAGATAGAACACCCGCTCCTCTCCCTGGACGCCTTCGGCCTGGAGCCGTCCGACCTCGATAAGACCTTCCATACCAAGCGTTTCATGAAGCAAAGCGCCACCCTGAAGGAGATCCTGCAGGTGATGCGCAGCACCTACTGCGGCTCCGTCGGCGTTGAATTCATGCACCTGCAAAACCCCGAAGAGCGGCAGTGGCTCATCGACCGCATGGAGCCCCTGGCGAACCGGGGACGCTTCGACGCCGAAAAGCGGCTCAGGCTCTTGAAGAAGCTCAAAGAGGCGGCGCTTTTCGAACGCGAACTGCACAAGAAGTTTCCGGGACAGACCCGCTTCTCGCTGGAAGGGGGGGACGCCCTGATCCCGCTTTTGGACGCCGCCGTAGTGAAAGCCGCCGAGCTCGGCGTCACCGACGTCGTCTTCGGAATGCCGCACCGCGGCCGCCTCAACGTCTTGGCCAACGTCTTCGGCATGCCTTACGAGAACCTCTTCGCCGAATTCGGCGACAACACGGAATATGGCGTCGTCGGCGAGGGAGACGTCAAGTACCACAAGGGCTATTCCGTCGATCTCATCTTGACCGGAGAGCACGCCATCCACTTAACCCTCACTTCCAACCCGAGCCACCTTGAGGCGATCGACCCGGTGGTGCAGGGGAAATGCCGGGCCCGCCAGGACCGGATGGGGGATGGAGCGGAGGCCCGGGTGCTGCCGCTATTGATCCACGGGGACGCGGCTTTCGCGGGGCAAGGGGTGGTGGCGGAGACCTTGAACCTCTCGCAGCTTGCCGGCTACAGGACCGGCGGCACGCTGCACGTCGTCCTCAACAACCAGATAGGGTTCACCACCTCGGCCGCCGACGCCCGGTCCAGCCACTACGCCACCGACGTGGCTAAGATGGTGCGGGCGCCGGTCTTCCATGTCTACGGGGACGACGCCGAGGCGGTGGTGCACATCGCCCAACTGGCGCTCGAGTACCGGGACCGCTACCGAAAGGACGTGGTGGTCGAGGTGATCTGCTACCGCAGGCACGGCCACAACGAGGGGGACGAGCCCTACTTCACCCAGCCGCTCATGTACGAGCAGATCAAGCTGCGCCCCCCGCTGCACTCGCTCTACGAGATGGAGCTCCAGGGAGAGGGATTCGCCGAGGAGGAGTTGAAGGAGGTTGAGAACGAGGTGGTGCAGCGCCTGGCACAGGCAGGGGGGAAAAGCGCGGAGCCGGTCGAGAGCGCCTTCCTGGCACGCTGGAGCGGCATGAAGCCCGGGACCGAAAAGGCACCCGTCTCCACCGCGGTGGCGGCGGCTTCGCTCATGGAGCTCTCGGAAAAGCTCAGCCTCATCCCGGACGGCTTCCAACCGCACCCCAAGGTGACGGGCATACTGCAGAAGCGGCGCGAGGCTGTATTGAAAGGTGGACCGCTCGACTGGGGGAACGTGGAGGCGCTGGCCTTCGGCACCCTGCTGGCGCAGGGAGTCCCGGTTCGCCTTTCGGGGCAGGACGTCAGGCGCGGCACCTTCAGCCACCGACACGCCGTCCTCTTCGATCAGCAAAACGGCAGCTCCTACCTCCCCTTGTCGAGAGCCGGTGCGCAAGGGGCGCCCTTCTGCGTCTACGACAGCATGCTTGCCGAGTTCTCGGTTCTGGGGTTCGAGTACGGCTATTCCATCGAGGCGCCCGAGGCGCTCACCATCTGGGAAGCTCAGTACGGCGACTTCGTCAACGGCGCGCAGGTGATCATCGACCAGTTCATCGTGAGCGGCGAGGCCAAGTGGGGGCGCTCCAGTGGTCTCGTGCTGATGCTCCCGCACGGCTACGAAGGGCAGGGGGCCGAGCATTCCAGCGCTCGCATCGAGCGCTTCCTCGAACTGGCTGCGGCCGGCAACATCCAGGTCGTCTACCCCACCACGCCCGCGCAGCTCTTCCACGTGCTCAGGCGGCAGATGCTGCAGCCTTTCCGCAAGCCGCTCATCCTTTTCACCCCCAAGAGCCTGCTGCGGCACCCCGACTGCGTCTCCAAGCTGGAGGAGCTTTCCTCCGGCGGCTTCAAAGAGGTGATCTCGGAGCCACCGGCGGGTGGAGAGGTGCAAGAGGTGCTTCTTTGCAGCGGCAAGATCTACTACGACCTTCTGGGGCGGATCAGGAAGGATCAGGTGCAGGGGCGCGCGCTGGTGCGTATCGAGCAGCTCTACCCCCTGCCGATGGACCTGCTGCGGGAGGAGTTGCAACGCTATCCCTCCGGCGTCCGCTACAGCTGGGTGCAGGAGGAGCCTCGCAACATGGGAGGGTGGCGATTCCTGCACGAGCCTCTTTGCGAGATACTCGGGGTGGTGCCCCGTTACGTCGGGCGGCCGGAAGCAGCGGCGCCGGCCTCCGGCTCGCACCGGCTGGACCGGGTGGAGCAGGAGCGCATCATAGAGGACGCGCTGCAGCGTTGAGTGGCTGCAGATCAAATAGCGTCTCCCTCCGTGGTAATGCACCGCAACAAATTAAGTTTGACGCTTTTGCCTAGCGCTTAACTCAGTAACTAAGAAGCACCGGTCCCGGTGAAGGTCAAAGCCGTGAACCTGCACCTTTGGCCGGTTTAGGAGTCGGAAAATGGATATTAAGGTTCCCGCGGTGGGTGAGTCGGTCTATGAGGCGGTCATCGCCAGGTGGCTCAAGAAGTCGGGCGAGGTTGTGGCCAAGGATGAGCCGCTTTGCGAGGTTGAAACGGACAAGGTGACCCTGGAGGTGACCTCGGAGGCGGACGGCGTGTTGACCACGCTGGCGGCCGAGGGGGAGACGGTGAAGATCGGCGCGGTGATCGCGACCATAGACGCCCGCGGCGCAGAGGCCGCGCCCCCCTCGGGGAGCGCCGCCCCTCCTGAGCCCCCGCCTTCCGGCGCCCCGGCAGCCGGGACCGCCCCGGCCAAAGCGACCCCCAAGGGTATGGCGCCTCCCATCTCCCCATCGGGGCGCAAGCTGGCACGCGAGCTGGGCGTGGAGCCCCAGGATGTCAAGGGGACCGGGCGCGGAGGGCGCGTGACCAGGGAAGACCTTTTGAAGGCGGAGGGGGCAGAGCCCGCTCCCGCCGAGGCCGAACCCTCCCCTGCGGCACAGCTTGCGCCGGTCGGGAAAACCGAGCCGGCACCCGCTGCTCCGCCCCGTCCCGCCCCAGCCGAAGAAGCGGAGCGCGTGGTCCGCAAGCCGATGACGCAGATCAGAAAGCGCATTGCGGAGCGGCTGGTCTCGGTGCGGCAGCAGACCGCCATGCTCACCACCTTCAACGAGGCGGACATGAGCCAGGTGATGCTGCTGCGCCAGAAGTACGGGGAACATTTCCTGAAGCGCCACGGCGTGAAGCTGGGGTTCATGTCCTTTTTCGTCCGCGCCTGCTGCGAGGCGCTGGCGCAGTATCCCGAGGTGAACGCGCAGATCGATGGCGACGACATCGTCTACCACAACTTCTGTGACATCGGCGTTGCCGTCGGGAGCGAAAGGGGGCTGGTGGTACCGGTCTTGAGAGGTGCCGAGTCGCTCACCCTCGCCGGGATCGAGCAGCAGATCGCACAATACGCCGAGAAGGTGCGCCAAAACCGCATCGCCATCGCCGACCTTGAGGGGGGGACCTTCACCATCTCCAACGGCGGGGTCTACGGTTCCATGCTCTCCACCCCCATCCTCAACCCGCCGCAAAGCGGGGTGCTGGGGATGCACGCGATACAGCCGCGCGCCGTGGTCGTCGACGGCGAGATCGTGGTCCGCCCCATGATGTACCTGGCGCTCTCCTACGATCACCGCATCGTGGACGGGCAGGGGGCGGTGGGGTTTTTGAAGCTGGTCAAGGAGTACATCGAGGAGCCGGAGGAGTTGCTGCTCGAAGGGTAGCTACAACGCACACCGCTGCCCGCGTGGCAGGGGGAGTAGTAGGGAGGCGAGATGGCAGAAGAAATTTTCGATCTGGTGGTTATCGGGGCGGGGCCCGGCGGCTACGTCGCCGCCATACGCGCAGCGCAGCTGGGGATGACGGTGGCAGTGGTGGAGAAGCGGGGGACACTCGGTGGCGTCTGCCTCAACGAGGGGTGCATCCCCAGCAAGGCGCTCCTTGACTCCAGCGAGCTCTTTCATCTGGCCGGGCACCGCTTCTCCGCGCACGGCATAGAGGTGGCGCCCCCGACCCTCAACCTCGGGCAGATGATGGCCAGAAAGGACGACGTGGTGAAGAAGCTCACCGACGGCGTCACCTACCTCTTCAAGAAAAACAAGATCAGGAGCGTGAACGGCACGGCAAGGCTTGCCGGCAGCGAGGCGGGCGGGGTGCACAAGGTCGAGGTGCAGGGAGCGCAGGGGGGGGGAGCAGATCCTCGCCAAGAAGGTGCTTCTCGCCACCGGCAGCGACGCGGTAGAGCTTCCCTCCCTTCCTTTCGACGGCGAAGCCGTTGTGAGCGCCCGCGAGGCCTTGAGTTTCGGCAAGGTCCCGGAACACCTCCTCGTCGTCGGTGGCGGGTACATCGGCCTTGAGCTCGGTTCGGTCTGGCTCAGGCTCGGCGCCCAGGTCACCGTGGTGGAGATGCTCCCGCGGCTCATCGCCGGTAGCGACGGGCAGGTGGCGGAGGCGCTTTTGCGTTCGCTCAAGAAGCAGGGGATGCGCTTTTTGCTGGGTGGCAAGGTGGCCGGTGTCGAAAAGCGCGAAGGGGCTTTGCTGGCGCGGGTGGAGGTCGAGGGTGCCGTGCAGGAAATAAGCTGCGACAAGGTGCTGGTGGCGGTGGGGCGCAGGCCGCTGACGGAGGGGCTGGGCCTGGAAGAGCTGGGCGTCGCCCTGGGAAAAGGGCGGGTCCAGGTGAACGAAGAGTACCAGACCAGCGTCCCCGGCATCTACGCCATCGGAGACCTGATAGCGGGACCGATGCTGGCGCACAAGGCCATGGAGGAGGGGGCGGTCTGCGTCGAGAGGATGCGCGGGGAGCCGAGCCAGGTGGATTACGGCTGCGTCCCCGGCGTCTGCTACACCTGGCCCGAGGCTGCGTCGGTGGGGAAAACCGAGGATGCCCTCAAAGAAGAGGGTATCCCCTATAAAAGCGGCAAGTACAACTTCATGGGCAACGGGCGCGCCAAGTGCATGGACGAGACCGAAGGTTTCGTCAAGGTGCTCTCCGACGCGGAAGGGACGCGGCTTCTAGGGGTGCACATCTTCGGCCCGCGCGCCTCAGACATGATAGTCGAAGCGGTCACCGTGATGAGCTTCGGCGGCAGCAGCGAGGACATCGCCCTCATCATGCATGCCCACCCGACCCTCTCCGAGGCGATGAAGGAAGCGGCGCTGGACGTGGACAAGAGGGCGATACACGGCTGATTCGGTTTTTTCGGTGGAGCATATGATCTTCAAGGACGTCGGAGTCATCGGCTATGCCGAGGCGCTCCGGATACAGGAACAACTGGTGGCGGAGGTGCAACAGGGGGGCGAGGAGGCCCTCTTGCTGCTTGAGCACCTCCCCGTCTACACCATCGGCGCGGGGGGGGACCGGGGCAACGTCCTCGATCCGGAATTGGAGCCGGTCCGGGTGAACCGCGGCGGGGACGTCACCTACCACGGCCCGGGCCAGTTGGTCTGCTACCCGATCCTCGACCTGTCCCGGCGCGGGCGCGACCTGCACCGCTACCTTCGTTTCCTGGAGCGCTTCCTGGTCGAGCTTTGCGCCGGCCTCGGGGTCGGCTGCCATACCGTCCCCGGCCGCACCGGCGTCTGGACCGGCAACGGCAAGCTCGCTTCCATAGGGGTAGGGGTACGGCGCTGGGTCTCCATGCACGGCTTCGCGCTGAACGTCTCACCGGACACCGCCCCCTTCTCCAGGATCAACCCCTGCGGCATGCCGGGCTGCAGCATCACCTCCTTGAGCCTGGAACTGGGGGAGGAGCTATTCGTCGATGAGTTGAAAGAAATGGTCGCCATCCGTTTCCAACCGCTTTTGAACCTGCACCTGCCACGATAGCCCAATGAAAGGTGGGCGAGGAGGCTCCTCATGTCCGAAACCGACTGCCGCGTCCCTGTAGAGAAGCTTCGCTGGGTGTGCGATCCCGCCCTCTTCAATTTCAAGACCACCGAAGACATCGCCGGGCTGGAGGGGAGCGTCGCCCAGCACCGCGCCACGGCCGCGATCGACTTCGGCCTGGGCATGCCCAACAACGGGTTCAACATCTACCTCGCCGGTGACGCCGGGACCGGAAGGACCTCCACCATCCGGCAGATGCTGCAGAAGTACGTAAAGGACACCTCCCCCCCCAGCGACTGGTGCTATGTCCACAACTTCCACTCCCCCGACGCCCCCTTGGCCTTAGCCCTTCCCGCCGGCATGGGGAAGGAGCTTGCCGCCGACATGCGGGAACTCTTGGATTACATGCGCTCCGACATCCCGACGGCCCTGGAGAGCAAGGAGTACGAGACCAACCGGGTCACCCTGATCGAGCAGTTCCAGGAGAAAAACGGCGACATCTTCTCCGCGCTGGAAAAGGAGGCGGCGGAACGCGGTTTCGCCCTGCAGCGCACCGTCTCCGGTCTGGTGATCGTTCCCCAGAAGGAGGGGCGCAACTTTACCCAGGAGGAATACGAGGCGCTGGAAAAAAACGAGCGTGAGCAACTGGACTCAGTCGGGCGCGCACTAACCGAAAGGCTCAACGACTGCCTGCGCCAGGTGCGCGAGAACGAGAAATTGCTGCGCGACGCCCTGTCGCAGCTGGACCGCGAACTGGGGCTTTCCGCCGTCGGGCACCACCTGGACCCCCTCAAGGAAAAGTACGTCGGCTTCCAGAAGGTCCAGAAGTACCTGGACGACGTCCAGGAGGACCTCCTTTTGAACCTGGAGGACTTCAAGCCGCAGGCGGCGCCTCCCCAGATCCCGGGGCTGAAGCTTCCCAAGCAGGAGCCGACCTTCGAGCGCTACGAGGTGAACGTCCTGGTGGAGAACAACCCGGAAAACGGCGCGCCGATGGTGTTCGAATCCAACCCCACCTACACCAACCTCTTCGGGCGGATCGAGAACATCATGCAGATGGGAGGGATGGCCAGCACCAACTTTACCCTGATCAAGCCGGGCGCCCTGCACCGCGCCAACGGCGGCTACCTCATCGTGGACGCGCGCGAGGTGCTGATCAACCCGTTCGCCTGGGAGTCCTTGAAGCGCTGCATCAGGAACATGGAGATAAAGATCGAGGACGTCCTGGAGCAGTACCGCTTCATGACGGTGGTCTCGCTCAAGCCCGAGCCGATACCGCTTAACGCCAAGATCATCATGATCGGGTCGCTCTGGATCTACTACCTCCTCTTCCACATGGAGCCCGACTACCGGAAGTTCTTCAAGGTGAAGGCCGACTTCGACAACCGGATCAACCGCACCCCCGAGGTGATGCACGACTACGCCCTCTTCGTGGCGGCGCACTGCTGCAAGGAAGGGCTCCTTCCCTTCGACGCGACCGGGGTCGCCGCGCTTTTGGAGCACGCCTCGCGCCTGGTGGAGGACCAGGAGCTGCTCTCCTCGCAGTTCACCGAACTCTCCGACCTGATCCGCGAGGCGAGCTACTGGGCCAAGCGCGATGGGGCCGAGGTGGTGGACCGCAGCTGGGTGAAGCGGGCGGTGCACGAGAAGACCTTCCGCTCCAACCGAATCGAGGAGCGGATCCAGGAATACCTGGCCCAGGGGGTGATCCTGTGCGACACCAAGGGGAGCGTGGTCGGCCAGATCAACGGCCTCTCCGTCATGACCCTCGGCGATTACGCCTTCGGCCGCCCCTCCCGCCTCACCATACGCGTCTCGCAGGGGCGCGCCGGCATGGTCAACATCGAGCGCGAGGTGAAGCTTTCCGGACCGATCCACGACAAGGGGGTGCTGATCCTGACCGGCTACCTGGCAGGCAAGTTCGCCCAGGACCAGCCGCTCTCCTTCTCCGCCCACATCTGCTTCGAGCAGTCCTACGAGGGGGTCGAGGGGGACAGCGCCTCCAGCGCCGAACTCTACGGCCTTCTCTCCGCGCTTTCCGGGCTCCCCATTCGGCAGGGGATAGCGGTCACCGGGAGCGTCAACCAGCACGGCCAGATCCAGCCCATCGGCGGGGTGAACTACAAGATCGAGGGGTTCTACAACGTCTGCAAGGCCAAGGGGCTCACCGGCGAGCAGGGAGTCCTCATTCCCAAGATCAACGAGCACAACCTGATGCTGAGCGACGAGGTGGTGCAGGCGGTCCAGGAGGGGATGTTCCACATCTGGAGCGTTCAGGAAGTGGACCAGGGGATCGAGATCCTGACCGGCGTGGCGGCGGGGAAGATGGGCGAGGACGGGAGCTACCCCGAGGGGAGCGTCAACTTCCTGGTGCAGCAGCGGCTGAAGAAGATGTTCGACAACATGCGGCGGCTGGCGCAGCAGGATAAGGAGCAGGCGAAGGAAGAGGGAGCTCTCCCCCTTCCCGAGCCCGGCCCGTTGAAGGATTAAGGGAGTAACGAGGACTTGAAAAGGGGAGGGGGATTTGCTACCTTCCCGCGAGGGCCGCACGCCGCGGCCCTTTTTTTATACAGATTGGAAAGAAAAAGGTGCCTCACGAGTCCCCGCCCCCGGAGGGGGAGGGTTAGGGAGGGGGCCTTTCATTTCATCCGGACGAGGAGTCCCGCTTGACCAGACGCTGCTTTCTCATCGTGAACCCCACCTCGGGAAGCTATTCCCAGAGAACCGTGGATCAGATCATGGCCGGCCTCAGGGAGAGGGGGCTCGCACCCGAGCTGATGCCGACGGGAAGCGCCGCCGACCCGGCGCTCTTCGCTGCACGCCTTTGCGCCCAACACTCCGATCCGCTGGTCATAGTCGCCGGCGGCGACGGCACGGTGAACGGCGTCCTGAACGGCCTGGTCCCCGGTAGGGCGACCCTCGGGGTGGTCCCCTTGGGGACCGCCAACGTCCTGGCGCGGGAGTTGGGTATCTCTTCCGTCGCCGACGCCCTGGACCGCCTGGCCAGAGGGACGACCCGACCCATCTCCGTGGGCGAGATCGAGCGGGACGGGGAGAAGAGGCGCTTCCTCTTGATGGCGGGCGCCGGGATGGACGGTGCGGTGGTGCGCGGGGTGCGCCTCTCCGAGAAGCGGGTCATAGGAAAAGGGGCCTACCTCCTCTCGGCGCTCAGGGTGCTCCTTTCTTGGGACCGGTCGGAACTCCGGGTTACAGGCGGTGGGCGGAGCCTCTCCTGCCACGGCGTGATCGTCTGCAACGCCGCCAAGTACGGCGGCAATTTCGTGCTCGCCCCCGAGGCGGACCTCTTCTCCCCGGGGTTCCAGGTGCTCTGCATCGAGGGGGGGCGGCTCGCCTACCTGAAGCTCGGCCTCATGCTGCTATCCGGCAGGGGGGCGCCCCCCAGCTGCGTGACCTCGTTCGCCGCGACGGAACTGGAGCTCTCCGGCGACAAGGCGGTGCAACTGGACGGCGACTATTTCTGCTGCACCCCGTTGCACATCAGGACGCTCCCGGAGCTGGTCCGCCTGGTGGTCTGAGGCGCCGCTGGCGGCCAAATTCCCCTGTTGACAAAGTAACGGCAATATCGGATTAATGTGGCATTCGCCCCCTGCCGGGGGGCGGTGCTTCCCGGCGGCTTGGCTTGCAGGCGGCTCTTCAGCGCGGTTTCGGGCAGGACTTTTAGCTGTAGACATGCATCACAGGGGGACTTGGCATGGCTTATCCAAAGATAATGCTGGTGGACGACACCCGGCTGATACTGGAGCTTGAGAAGAGTTTCCTCAAGTTGTCGCACGTGGACGTGGTAACCGCCGGCAACGGCGCGGAGGCGCTGGAGCTGATCCGTAAGGATCCCCCCGATCTGATCTTCATGGATATGCATATGCCTGTCATGGACGGCATCGCCTGCTGCACCGAACTCAAGGCCGACCCGTTTCTTTGCGGCATCCCGGTGGTGATGCTGACGACGGCGGGGAAGGAGGAAGACCGCGAGCTGGCCAAAGCGGCCGGCTGCGACAACTTCCTGACCAAACCGGTCGACCGCCGCTTATTCCTGGACCTGGCCCGCAAGTACACCAACGCCGTGGACCGGCGCGAGCAGCGTCTCCCCTGCCGTTTGCCGGCTCTGTTCCTGGTGGGCAAGGCCCCCGCCGCCGGCCTTGTCCTCGACATAGGCGACGGCGGCGTCTTCGTGGCAACCAAGGAGCGGCTGCTCTTGCACCAGAGGCTGCGCCTTGCGCTCTATCTGGAGGGGGAACGTCCGGTACTGCTGGAACTAAAAGGGTGGGCGGCCTGGCTGAACGAGGAGGGAAAACGCGTGCACAGTTCGCTGCCAGCCGGCTTCGGGATGGAGTTCCTGGAGTTGGGCGAAGAGGAGAGTGCGGCGCTGAAATCGTACCTCGCCTCGCTCAGGCCGGAAGAGCCGTCGGCATCCTAGCGGCAAAGACGCAAGGTTGCCTGAAACCAGAACCAGGTGAAAAGGGCCGCGGCGCAGTTGCCGGCCCAGTTGTCGATGAGCCGCCCCAAAAGGCGGTCGTGCAGCGAGAGAAAACTTCCCCCCTTCCCATCCCCCGCCCCCCCCGTCACCACGTCCAGAAAAAACGCGATCTGCCAGGCGTTGCTCCTCACGTAGCTCCCGGTCCGGTACCAAAGCCGCCACCGCTCCCGGCGCGGCAGTTGCGCCATATTCAGCTTGAGGGGGCGCAGAATGGGGCGCAGCTCCAGACGCTTCGCCGCGTCCTGGCTGCGATAGCTTTGCCGCAGGGATTGGATCAGCGAGAGGTGCCCGAGGGTGGCTAAGTTCATCAGGATGGCGTTCAGGCTCTGCCGTGGGAGGAGCCCCTCCATGAGGAAGCGGCGGGGCGAGGTGGCGATGCGGGCTGGAAAGAGGATCCAGCTTCCCTTTTCCCTCACCCTCTCGGCGAGGAAGGTGTCCTCCATGAGCGGGAGCACGCTCTGGAAGGTGCCGAGCTCGTTGAAGAAGTCGCTCCCCATCATGAACCCTTGGTCGCCGTGTGTGCATCCGGGGCGGTCCAAGGTCGCCTTGGCCCCGTAGAAGCGGTAGGGGAGCGGGGCGGCCCCCTCGAAATCGAAGCAAAGGGAGAAGCGGCCGGCGACCCTGCTGTCAGCGCGGCGCGCTTTCTCGAGCGCGTCCACGGCTTTTCTCAGCGCCAGCGGGTCATCGAATCTCGAATCCACATGAAGAAAAAGCAAAAGGGGAGCACGCGCCGCGTCCGCCCCTAGGTTCAACTGTGCTCCCCTTCCCTTGGCCCCCTCGATTACTGTCATAGCAAAGGGGGCGTCCTTGGCGAAGCCGCGGGCAACCCCGATGCCGCCGTCGCTGGAACCCCCGTCGGAGATGATCACCTCCAGGTGCAGCTCGCGCTGCCTAGCCATCGCGCCCAAGAAGGGGAGCAGATTCCCCTCCTCGTTGTACACCGGCACGACGACCGACAGCTCGGGGCTCCCCTCAAAGGACAAGGGTGTCCGCCTTCTCGACCAGGTGGGGGAGGTCGGGCTTGGTGAGGATGCCGCTTGCCCCGAGGTCCCGCCATTTAAGCATGTTGTCCTCGCTGGCGAGGGAGGAAAAGATCACCACGGGGAGCTTATCGAGCGTCCCTTCCTTCCTGATCAGGGAGGTGAGGTGCAGCCCGTCCATGCGGGGCATCTCGATGTCGGTGATGACCAGGTGCAGGCTGTCGGTTACAGCCTTGCCGCTGTCGGCGCACTGCTGGCGCACGGTGCAGACGTACTCCCAGGCCTCCTCGCCGTTTTCCGCCTCCACCACCTGGTAGCCGGCTTCGCGCAGGGTCCCGCACATGGTCTTGCGTATGAAGGCGGAGTCGTCCGCGACGAGGATGGTTTTCTCATTGCGGTTGATCGACGAGTGGGCGAGCATGAGGTCGTCCGTGGGGGCGGCCAGCGCCATGGTGGAGGAGAGTTCCCCTATGATCTTTTCGAAGTCGAGGATCAGGATGATGCGGTCCTCCATCTTGACCACGCCGGTGATGTTCGCGTCGTGGATCGCCTTTACCGGCGGCTCCACGTGCTCCCAGGAGATGCGGTAGATGCGGGAGACCGAGTGGACTTGGATCCCTACGATGATCCTGTTGAATTCAAGGACGATGACGCGGTCCGCGACGATCCCTTCGCAGTTCTTGTTGAGCGCGCGGGAGAGGTCGATCAGCGTGATCACCTGGTCTCTCAGCTTGATCATGCCGCTCACCGACGGGTTCGCGTTGACCACCTTGCGCGTGTTGGGGAGCCTGATGATCTCGCGCACCTTGGCGACGTTGACGCCGAAGTAGCAAGGGACGACGTTCCCCTTGCCGTCCAGTTCGTCTATTCTGAATTCCACTATTTCCAGTTCGTTGGTGCCGCTTTCCAACAGGATCTTGTTGCTCGGTTCCATGTGCCCCCCGCATCGCTTTTTTTGCCGCTTTCTCCTTGCTACATCGGCACAATGATTAAAAGCATGAGGCAAAAATCTCCATTAGAGCTCCCGGCGCACGTCGACGCGGTTGTCGTAGAAGGTGCTTCCTCCGCCCTCGTCGGTCAGGCGCTGCGAGGTGAGGGCGTTCACCGAGCGGCTCCCCGGCGCGTAGGCGAGCCACCACACCCCCTCCGCGACCACGAGGCAGGCGGGGACCTTGTCCGTCGTCTTGAGCAGGAAGGTCACCTCTCCGAGCGCGTTCCAGGCCACCACCCGCTCGCCGTCGGCAAGCCCCTTGGCCGCGGCGTCGGCGGGGTTCATCCTGAGTTGCATCCCCCCCTGCCGCGCCCTTAGTTCCTCCCGCTCGTAGAAGGTGGCGTTCAGGGCGTAGGGGTTAGGGGCGGTCATGAGCCTGAAGGGGAGGGTCCCGTTCTCCTCGTGGGTGGGAAGGTAAACGGGGAGCGGGTGCGCCAGCTGCCGGTTCAGGATCTCTATCTTCCCCGAGGTGGTCCGGTATCCCCCTTCCCGCGCGGCGAGTTCCACCGGGAGCCCCGCGGCGAGCGCCTCCTCGTCGATCCCCTGGCGCAGCGGCGTAGGGACGGCTAAGAGCCGGTCGATCACCTGGTCCGCGGAGAGGTTGAAGAGCTCCTCCTGGAAACCGAGCTCTGCCGCGAGGAGCGAGAAGACCTCCCAGTTGGACTTGCTCTCCCCGACGGGATCAATCGCCCCCTGCGCCCTCTGTATGCAGTAGGTGCCGTAGGAGCGGTAGATGTCGCTGTGCTCAAGGGAAGAGGTGGCCGGAAGCACGATATCGGCGTAGCGCGCCGTGTCGGTCATGAAGCGCTCGTGCACCACGGTGAAGAGGTTCTCCCGCGCGAGCCCCTTCAGGACCGCGTTCTGGTCCGGGGTGACCGCTGCGGGGTTGGAGTGGTAGACGTAGAGCCCCATGACCGGCGGGTCCGAGAGCTCGTTCAGCGCCTGCCCCAGCTGGTTCATGTTGATCAGGCGCGGCGAGCCCTGGATCAGGTCCTCCCGAAGCAAGAGCCCCATGGGAAAGGCGGCGCCGGTGGCGGTGTCGGGGAAGCATCCCGCTCCTTCCTTGCCGTAGGCACCGACAAGAGCCGGGAGGCAGCAGATGGTGCGCACGGTCATGGCGCCGTTGCCGTAGCGCGACAGTGCGCTACCCAGGCGTATGAAGGGGGCGCGGGCGGAAGCAAAGAAGCGGGCCATGAGTTCGATTTCTTCAACGGCAAGACCGGTGATGCGGGAGCATACCGCCGGCGGGTAGAGCGGGAGCACCTCGCGCTTAAGCTCCTCATAACCCAGCACCTGCGAGTCGAGAAACGCCATATCGGTGAGCCCCTCCCGGGCGAGGATGTGCATGATCCCCAAGGCCAGGGCCCCGTCGCTTCCCGGGCGGACCAGGAAGGTGCGGTCCGCGGCCGAGGCGGTCGGTGTCTCGTAGGTGTCGATCAGCCACACCGTGCCCCCTTTTGCCTGCACCTCCTTCGCCTGATTCAGGAAATGGATGCTGGTGGCGGCCGCGTTGATCCCCCACAGGATCAGGAGGTCGCTTTTGCCGGCTGTCTCAGGGGGAGGTGTCGCCGTCTGCCCCATCACCGCCTGCCACCCCGCCCCCTTGGCCGGGGAGCAGATGGTGCGGTCCAGCCGGGAGGCCCCAAGCCGGTGGAAGAAGGGGTGCCCGGCGTTTCTCTGCACGATCCCCATGGTACCCGCATAGGAGTAGGGGAGGATCGCCTCGGCCCCGTGCTCGGCGATGATGGCGCGCCAGCGAGAAGCGATGGTCGCGACCGCCTCCTCCCAGGAGATCGGGGCGAATTCGCCGCTTCCCTTGGCGCCGGTTCTCTTGAGCGGGGTGGTGAGCCTCAGGGGGGAGTGCACGCTTTCCTCGTAGTGGCGCATCTTCGGGCAGAGGGTGCCGCGGCTGAAGGGGTGCAGCGGGTCTCCCTTCACGCTTACCGCCTTTCCCCCCTCCACCTCCACCAGCATGCCGCAGGTGTCCGGGCAGTCGAAGGGGCAGACCGATCTCTTGGTAATGACGCTCATCTTGCATCTCCTTTGCACGGCAAAAACCGGCGGTAAGCGGTCGCCTGGTCTTCTCGAATGAAGGTTTTTAGGGGTTTACCCCCCCCTCCCTTGACGGGAGGGGGGACCAAGAGCGGCTTTCCAAGCCGATGGTCTCCGCACCCGCGACTGCGATCTCTGCATCCATCCCGAACGTTCTTTGTATGTTTTTTGCCGCTTTTGAGCAACATAAAATCGAAAAGGGGACAAGCAATCGAAAAAGGGGACAGGCTACTTTTTTCAAAAGAAAAAGTAGCCTGTCCCCCTTCGGCAATATTCCCCTTCGGCAACTGAAAAACGATCTTTTCTAAAGGCGGCGATCCTGCTATAAAGCCCGGATGGAAAAAAAGGCGCAAAAAGTGACCCTGGCCGAACTGGCGGCAACCTTCTTCATGATAGGGGCGACCGGTTTCGGCGGGGGGATGGCGGTGGTGGCGCTGGTCGAGCGGCGCTGCGTGAACGAGAAAAAATGGCTGGAACATACCGAGTTCATGCACGGGCTTGCCTTCAGCCAGATCCTAGGTCCCTTTTCGCTCAACAGCTGCACCTTCGTCGGCTACTACCTGCGCGGAGCCTTGGGCGGCATAGTCGCCGCCACCTCGTTCATCGCCCCGTCCTTTCTGCTGGTCTGCCTTTTGAGCCTGCTTTACTTCCGCTACCACCAGCTCCCGGAGCTGAAGTCCGCCCTCCTTGGCTCCAACCCGATCGTCATCGCGCTGATCCTGGTGGCGGCTCTCGGGATGGCGCGCAAAAACGCCACCCGCTGGGACAGCGCGACCATCGCCTTGATCGCCTTTGCCGCCAGCGCCTTTTTCGGGGTGAGCGGTCTCACCGTGCTGGCCATCGCCGGGTGCTGGGGGTTGTACCAGGGGTGGCGCGCCGGGAGGAACAACTGATGGCGGCGCTGCTGCAGCTTTGCGGGGTGTTCCTCAAGATCGGGGTGGTCTTTTTCGGAGGGGGATACGTCCTGATCCCGCTTTTGCACCGGGTCATGGTGGATCAGATGCAGTGGCTCTCCCTGAAGGAGTTCCTGGACGGGGTGGCGCTCTCGCAGCTTACCCCCGGACCTTTGGCTATGCTCGCCACCTTCTCCGGGTTCAAGGCCGGGGGATTCGCTGGGGCGCTGGCCGGGACCGTCTGCATCTTCCTTCCCTGCACCGCGCTCATGCTCCTCATTTCGAGCCGCTACCGGCAGTTCAGCAAGATACAGGCGGTGAAACACTTCCTGAACGGGATACTCCCGGCGGTGGTGGGGCTGGTTCTGGCCGCCGCCTTCACGCTGGGGCGGACCTCCCTTGGCTCCGCCCGCGACTTCATCCTCCTGGGCGCCGGATTCCTGCTGCTCCAGTTCACGGCCATAGCGCCTATGGCCGTGATCCTTGGGGCTGCCGCCGTCGGGTTGCTGCTGAATTTCAGTTGAGGCAGCCTACTTCTTGTGACACTTGGCACAGTTGCCGGCAGGCTTGAACGCCCTCTTGCCGTTGTGGCACTCGCCGCAGTACTTTCCGCCGTTGATGTCCGCCATCTTCATCTGGGCCGAATCTTTCTTCATCTTGAAGATCTTCGTGTGGCATTCGTTGCACTTCATCCCTTTGCCGGCGTGGTCTTTCCCCTCGAAAACCACCTTCCCCATGGAGGTGTTCCACTCCAGCTTCTTGCCGTTGCCGACGGCCAGGGCCTGCGACGCTGCGAATACCACGATAAGTGCTGCTGCCGATCTGGCGATCTTCTTCATAAGTCTCCTCTCCTCTGTGGTCTCATTAATTACAAACCCTTCCTGTGATAACACAGGCGAATTCTTTGTCAAGGCGGCTTCCTTTCCCTGTCGTTTCAGTAAATCTCTGCGTCTTCACCCTTGCAAAACTCACAGGTCGAGTTTAATGTGTATATCAGCTTAATTTCTTATTAAGATAATCGCACGGGACTGCCATGGAAGACGAATACAGCGAGTACAGGGAATACCTCGGCGAGGGGATGCGCATCGAGATCGGGATCCCGCTTTCGGGCGGGGGCGTGTTCCGGGACTGGGCCGAAGTCAGCGAGGGGAACCAGGACGAACTGGTGGTGCAGATCTCGCGCGACGTCCTCCCTTCCGAGGTGCGCTTCGATATCGGCTTCATCCTCGATGTCAGCGTCCGGGTAGGGGTCGACGTCTACACCTGCAGTGGGATAGTCATCGAGAAGCTGGGTGGGCGGGTTTTGCGCATCCGCCTCTTCGGCTCGTTCACGCTGCGCGAGCGCCGTCAGTTCTTCCGCATCGAACTGGGGATGAGGGTCAAGTACGATATCATCGACGAATCGCTACGCAGGGACGTGGAAAGGGACTGGGAGGTCCGCAAAGAGCACGAGCACATGAAGTTCCAGGGGTACGACGATTACGTCATCGCGGCGCAGATGGCCCGCTTCCGCCCCGCCAAGCCGATCGAGTGGCAGGACCTGTTGCGTGCGCAGCTGAACCTCGGGGGGGGCGGGGTCTGCCTGAGGATCCCGCAGAAGGTCCAGCCCGAGCAGCTGATGAACCTGGAGCTGCATCTTCCCCTGGATCCTCCGCGGGTGGTGCATACGGTGGTCAGGGTGATCCACATCAAGCCCCCCCGGCAGCTCAAGGACGGCTCCTACCGCTACGACACCGGGATGCAGTTCGACCTTTTGGACGAGAGGGACCGCGACCTGATCTTCAAGCAGATCTCCGTGGCTCAGATCGAGCACCTGCGCAAGATAGCGGACAAGCGTGAGCTTGGAGACGTCGACGGCTATGGCCGGCGCAAGCTGACACCGCGGCAGATCCTGGCGCGGCTGGCCTGGGTCGCTGTCTTGCTGCTTTTGACCTGGGCGCTGACCAGGTTCCTCAGCAACTATTCCCCTTCCAACGAAATCGAGAAAACCTACGAGCAATCCCTCAAGAAGTACCGGCACCAGGACTGAGAGCAGGCGAGACCGCCACAATTGCGGCTTTGGCCTGATTCACGTGCGCTCCCGTCCTGGCTGGTGTTCCCGTATTGCCTTGCGCGCCAAACTCGACTATCATGCTCCCCCGGCCCGCTCCCCTTCGGGTGCCCCTTCTCCGCCCGAACAGTGAGCGGCAAAGGGGGCCGCGTTTCGGGCTCAGGGACTGGCGCCTTCTGGCGACTAACGGTTAACAAGGAAGTGGAAATAATGGTAAGCAACATGATCAGCGCGGAAGGGCGCAAACGACTGCAGG
This sequence comes from Citrifermentans bemidjiense Bem, assembly GCF_000020725.1. Taxonomy (NCBI): domain Bacteria; kingdom Pseudomonadati; phylum Thermodesulfobacteriota; class Desulfuromonadia; order Geobacterales; family Geobacteraceae; genus Citrifermentans; species Citrifermentans bemidjiense. The sequence goes on from NC_011146.1 coordinate 850,522, forward strand.
AGCGCTACGACTTCCTGTGGGAGACGGAGCGGCCGCGCATGGTTAAGAATATGGCGGACGCGGCTGCGGAAGGGGACCGCTCCGAAAATGCCGAGTACATCTATTCGAAGAAGAGGCTGCGCGAGATCGATCGGGAACTGAGGCACTTGGGGGACCGGCTTAAGGTGGTGAAGGTGGTTTACCCGCCGCTGAACCCGTCCACGGTGAGCTTCGGCTGCTGGGTCAGCTACGAGGACGAGGAAGGGGAGGAACGCTGCTATCAGCTGGTGGGACCCGACGAGTTCGACGTAACCGCGGGAAAGATCAGCGTCGACTCGCCGGTCGGCAAGGCTCTTCTGGGGCGCAAGGTCGACGACGAGATCACCATCAAGCGCCCCGCCGGGGACCTGACCGTAACCATTGTCGCCATCAGTTCCAGCAGGCCCGGGTAACGGGCTACCCCTTGTTCCTTTTCTTCCGCTTCTTCTCCACCAGGGCGTAGATGGTTTCCACCGACCTGAAGTTGTCGAGCGCCATGTCCTCGTCGCCGATCTTGACGTCGAACTGGTCCTCCAGAAACAGGATGAGTTTCATCACAGCTAGGGAGTCCATCACCTTCGCCTCTACCAGGTCGTCGCTCTCGCTCAGATGATGGACGTGCTTTCCCTTTCCCAGTTCTGTCTTGATGAAGTCGATTAGCGTTACCAGACCATGATCGATGTGCATAATCGCTCTCCCGCTGTTGAACTGTTGGCAGAATAAGGCTTTAATTGGACGCCTTAGAGTTTATCCATATACAGGGCAATGTCAAAACCGCTTCGATGCTTACAACTGCCGGTTCTTGTTCCTGGAACCTTTGGGTCTGAAAGTGTTTGACCTTCCTTTATCAGCGGTTATAGTGTAGCTGTCCGAATGCGGTGACTTCAGACTTTCGCAATGCAGCAAGCTTTAAAAGCCATCCGTCGATTACTCCAGTAGCCTCATGGCACCAAAGGAAGAAATACTCCGATGTCAGAAATAAGGATACTCATAGTCGTAAAAGATGCTGAGACAGCCAGCGCGTACGTCGATGCGGTGACAGAGAGTGGAGCCACCTGTGACGTCGCGCACTCCTTCCAGGAGATGTCCGCCCTGGCGACAGACAGGGTCTACAACGGTATTGTCGTCGACATCCTTACCTTGGTGCGCTGCAGCAAGGAAGAGAAAGTCATAGCCTACGAGATTATCAACCTCTTCCCGGTATTGCGGGTCAAGTGGGAGCCGCGGCACAAGAAGATCAAGCTGACCCCGCTGGAGCAGAGCTTTTCGCCGGACACCGACTCGGCGCTTAGGTTTTTCATCCAGACCCGCTGCAAGGCCTTTCCCGCGCGGTCGCTGCGCAAGGAGAAGCGCAAGCTGGTCAACCTGAACCTGCTTTACTGCCGTGACAACCGCTTCCTGGACGGGGAGGCGTGCAAGTCGTTCACCATCAACATCAGTCCGACCGGGGTGTTTCTGCACACAATGGAGGAATTCCGGGTCGGCGAAACGATCTGGCTCCGTTTTCTGGAGTTCGCCGACCAGACCCCAGTCGAGGCCACCGTCTGCTGGTCGCAGCGGTGGGGAGTCACCCGCTGCGTCCCCGGCGCCGGCGTCAAGTTCGAGTCTCTTACCGAGAGCCAGAGGCAGGACGTAGATCGCATCGTCAACCTCTGAACCCTTCCCCAGCAGGAAATTCCATGTGCACTCTGCTTTTGGCCTGCCGCGCCCATCCGCGTTACCCCCTTGTCCTCCTCGCCAACAGGGACGAGTACTACGAACGTCCCACCGCCCAGGCCTCCTTCTGGGAGGACGCGCCGCAGGTCTTCGGCGGGAGGGATCTTTTGCATGGCGGGACCTGGCTCGGCATCACCACGACCGCGAGGATCGCAGCGCTCACCAACTACCGCGACCCTGCCGACCTGGTCAGGCACGGGCTGTCCCGCGGCAGGCTGGTGAGCGGCTTTTTGAAGGGAACAGGCGACTCCGAAGCGTACCTGGAGTGCCTGAGGGAGGCGGCCGGCCCCTTCGGCGGCTACAACCTCCTCGTGGGGACGCCTGAGCGCCTCAGCTGTTATTCCAGCAAGACCGACCGGACCTCTATCCTTGAGCCGGGGATCCACGGGCTGAGCAACCGACTTTTGGATACGCCTTGGCCCAAGGTGGTGCGTGGGAAAAAGGCGCTGGAGCAAGCGCTCCTCGCAGCCGACCCGGATCTGGAGGAGCTCTTCGCCATTCTCTCGGACCGGACCCGTCCTCCCGACGACCAGCTGCCGGACACGGGTGTCGGGCTGGAACTGGAGCGGCTTTTGTCCCCCATCTTCATCGAAAGCGAGCGCTACGGGACGCGCTCTTGCACGGTGCTGCTGTTGGATCGCGACGGGGAGGCGAGGTTCGTCGAGAGGAGCTTCGAGGGAGGAAGGCAGAGCGAGGCTGCCGTCACCATGGACTGGTCCGGTGTCCTGGCAGTGGGGTGAGGGGACTGGCTCCGCCAGGTGCCTGTCCCCCTTGAAGTGTCCCCCTTGAAGCAAAAAAAGCGGCACCCTTCGCGATGGCCTCGGGCCTTCATCGCGGAGGATGCCGCTTTTTCAGTTCAAATCGGGTTCGTTACTGGTACTGGATGTAGAGCGGTTTCGGGTTCAGCATCAGCACCTCTTTCGGGGTGAGCAGCGCGTCGCCCTTCTTGGTGTCGTTGTGGTAGAAGAGCTTGAATCCGGTGTACTCGACCGGCTCCGAAACCACGTAGTCCTTGTACGAGTCGCGCTTCAACCAGGGGGCGCCCCAGCCGTCCATGTTCATCACGATCTGCACCTCGGGGCGCAGCGCGATGTTCTTCGCGTTGGTGACGCCGTTGCGGGTGAAGCGGTGCACGATGAAGACCTTCGGGGGGAGGTTGTACTTCTTCACCAGCTCCTTCAGGTACCCTGACGCGTAGTTGATGTCGGCAGCGTCGTAGGTGCCGATCTTGGTCCCGGGCTTCTTACCGCTCTTGATCAGGTTGAACTCCGGGTCGATCCCCAGGTGCACGTCCGGGTTCTTGAGGATCCACTCGAAGCGCGGCAGTATGTTGCGGATGTTGTCGTGCCCGGTCTGGATGTCGATGAACATGATGGCGTTGGCCTGCTTGGCCCAGCTGTACACGTCGTTGATGATCTTGTCCGGCATCACCATGCGGTAAAGACCCGCCTTGCCCGGTTCGCCCTGGGCGACCACCGCGATCAGGTGCAGGGCCGGCTGGACCGGGTGCGCCGGGTCGGCTGACTGCCATTTGGCGGCTTCACGCTTGAGGCGCTGCAGCATGTCATCCTTCTGGTATTCCCCCAAGGCCCCCATCCTCTTGGAGAGGGGGTTGCCGTAGTAGGCGACGATCCTCTTCTGGGGGAGGATGGAGCCGGGGAGCGTAGCCGGAGTTTTCACCGGCCAACCTTTCCTGGCTGCGTAGTCCGGGTCCTCGCCGGAGCGGTAGACAACCTTGGGGCCGGCGGCAGCCTTCCCCTCGGCACCCTTGCCCTTGGCGCCCTTGGCCCCCTTGGGGGTTGCCGCGCCGGTCTGGTTGTTGAAACCGGGTGCGGTGCCGGGGGCTTGACCCTGCGTTGCCGCGGGAGCAGCCGGGGCTGCGGGAGCCGCGGGTGCTGCCTGCGGCTGCGCTGTAGCCGAGCTTGCCTGTCCCTGGGGCATGGTCTGTGCGGACGCGGTGGCTGCGCTGGATTTGTTATCCTTGCATCCCCAAAGCCCGATGGGGAGCGCCAAAAGGGCAAATAGCAGCATGGCGCTGCGATGTTGACGATTGAGCAGGTGCGGGTGCTTCACGTAGTTTCTCCTTGAATGGGTATGTCAATGCCGCAAACGGCTGGTAACTCAATTTGGTCGCACGACCTTCAGGGCGTCTCTGTTCGAGACCGCAGATCTCTAGATGTCTTCTTTATAGGAGGTTGCTGGGAAATACCGGAACGGCGTCCAGAGACCGATTACGCCGTTAAAGGGGCGGGCTCTTCTTGCCTGGTACTCATTGCAAAAGCTCAAAACCTTGCAACTCGCGGTACTTTACCTTTTTTACCGCGGCGGTGTCAACAGTGAGCCGACTTCTTTTTATAAGAGATTCTAATTGATCGTCGGTTTTCGCTTTTAAAAAGCGTTTTTTTCCGTTTTATCAAAGCTTTGTTCCACCAATTTACAGTATGAAGTTGACGGTAGCTCTTCATGAGTGATATGCTCCTGCACCGAAATCGGTCTGACCTCTTGCACCCGCCTTGCATTAGCCGGGTAGACTTCCCACGATTATCGTCACTTGCCATATGGAGTCGCAGCAAAAATCTACTTACAATGTAACTGGAGGTGTCTGGTGAGCAAGAATTTTCGTAGCGTGATGCTCTGTTTCGCTTTGTCCCTGGTCTGCGCCGCAACGGCTTTCGCGGCGGCCCCGTCCAAGCCGGTGCTGATCGGCATCTCTAAGATCGTTTCCCACCCCGCGCTGGATGCGGTGGTCAAGGGGGTCCAGGACGAACTGAAGGACGCCAAGGTCAACGCGACCTTCGACGTGCAAAACGCCAACGGCGACATCAACACTGCGGCTTCCATCGCCAACAAGTTCCAGTCCCAGAAGGTGAACATCGCCGTCGGCGTCGCCACTCCGACCGCCCAGGCCCTGGTGAACACGCTCAAGGGAATTCCTATCGTCTTCTCCGCCGTCACCGATCCGGTCAAAGCGGGCCTCGTTCCCTCCCTCGCCAAGGGTGGCAAGAACATAACCGGCGTCTCCGACATGACTCCGGTCCGGCAGCAGATCGAGATGCTGCTCAGGATCAAGCCGAAGACCAAGCGTATCGGCCACATCTACACCAGCTCCGAGGAGAACGCGGTGGTTCTTGCCGGGATGGTGAAGCAGGTGTGCAAGGAGAAGAAGCTTGAATTCGTCGAGACCACCGTCACCAAGTCGGCAGAGGTGAAGCAGGCGGCCCAGGCTATTGCGAACCGCGTCGACGCCTTTTACATCAGTACCGACAACACCGTGGTCTCCGCCATGAGCGCGGTCGCGGATGTGGCAAGCAAGGCGAAGATCCCCATCGTGTCCGCCGACCCGAGCTCCTCCGAGACCTATGACGTCCTCGCCGCCTGGGGCTTCGACTATTACAAGATGGGGCGCACCACCGGCAAGATGGTGGTGGAGATTCTGAAGGGGAAGAAGCCCGAGCAGATGCCGACCCGCTTCATGACCAAGGCCTCTGACGTCGACCTGCTGGTCAACCTCGACGTGGCCAAGAAGCTCGGCCTCACTGTCCCGGCGGACATCGTGAAGAGTGCTAAGACCGTGCGCCAGAACGGCAAGCTGACCAAAAAGTAAAACCACAAACCGTTGGCATGGAGGAAATCTGAGAACTTCTGAGGGAACCTGTCTAAGGGTTTTCCCCTCAAGCCTTGGTTTTTCTCAGATTTCCTCAGAAGTTCGTAGCTTGCCCACCGTAGCGCTTCAGCGCGTAGGTGGGTGCCAATGGTTTTGATTTTTTTGTTTCTTCAGAAGGGTAAACGGTTCCAGTTATGATCGAAGGCATTTTTGTTGAAGGGCTTATTTACGGCATCATGGTTCTCGGGGTGTTCATCTCCTTCCGGATCCTCGACTTTCCCGACCTTACCGTCGACGGTTCCTTTCCCCTGGGGGCCGCTCTCATGGTGCAGTGCCTCCTCATGGGGATGAACGGCTGGCTCGCGCTTCTGGTGGCCTTTGCCGGCGGTGTTACGGCAGGCGCCGTCACGGCGCTGATCCACAACCACTTAAGGGTGCCGAACCTTTTGGCCGGTATCCTCACCATGACCATGCTCTACTCGGTCAACATCCGCATTCTGGGCAACCGCGCCAATGTCCCCATCCTGGATCAGCCGACCCTCCTGAAGCAGGTCACCGAGAAGTTCACCGGCATCATCCCGGACGAGTACATCCTCCTGGTGTTTTTCCTGGTCGTCGCCCTGGTGGTAAAGGTGCTGCTCGACCTCTTTTTCCGCACCGACCTCGGCATGACCCTGGGCGCCATGGGGAATAACGAGCAGATGGTCATCTCGCAGGGGGTGAACCCCAAGACCCTGAAGACCATCGGGGTCGGCCTCTCCAACGGCCTGGTCGCAGTCTCCGGCGCCTTTGCCGCGCAGTACCTGGGCTTTGCCGACGTGGGGCTGGGCCAGGGAATAATCGTTTCCGGCCTGGCTTCGGTCATGATCGGCGAATTCCTGATGCTCAAGAGCAACCGGATCGGTGTGCTCACCTTCTGTGCGCTTGCCGGTTCCATCTGCTTTTACGCCGTCATGTATGTCGGGCGCTTCTACGGGTACCTCATCCACATGACCCCGAGCGACCTGAACCTCATCAAGGGCGTGCTGATCATCGTCCTGCTCATCGCGACCCAGGCGAAGAAACTGAAGGTCTCGTTTAAGGTGGCAAAATGATCGAGCTTAAAAACGTTTCCGTCGTCTTTGGCCAGGGGACCATCAACGAAAACAAGGCCCTGAAGAACATCAACCTCAAGGTGAAAGAAGGCGACTTCATCACCATCATCGGCTCCAACGGAGCAGGCAAGTCGACCCTGTTCAACACCATCGCCGGAACCTATCTTCCCAGCGAGGGACAGATCTTGGCCAACGGCAAGAACGTGACCAGGGATCCCGAATACAAGAGGGCGAAGTACATCGGCCGCATCTTCCAGAACCCGCTGCTCGGCACCGCCGGCAACATGAGCCTGGAAGACAACATGACCATCACCCACAAAAAGGGGATGAAGTGGTTGCGCCGCAGCCTTAACAACAAGACCCGCGAGGTCTTCAGGCAGCAACTGGTGCAGCTAAAGATGGGTCTCGAGCACCGCATGAAGGAGAACCTGGTGATGTTCTCCGGTGGCCAGCGCCAGGCTCTCACCTTGCTCATGATGGTCCTTTCCAAGCCGTCCCTGATCCTTTTGGACGAGCATACCGCGGCTCTCGACCCAAAGAACGCCGAGATCGTCTTGGAGCTGACCGACAAGTTCATCAGCGAGTACAACCTGACCGGCATGATGATCACCCACAACATGACTCACGCCATCGAGTTCGGCAACCGCCTGCTCATGATGGACGGCGGCGAGATCATCTTCGACATCGAGGGGGAGGAGAAGAAGGCGCTCACCGTGGAGAAGCTGATCCAGAAGTTCCACGAACTGCGTCACAAGACCTTCGAGAACGACAGGACCCTGCTCGCCGAGGAGTAGGTGCGGGGGTAAGAAGAGACAATCGGAGGGGCCCGGCAGACACGTTCTGTCGGGCCTTTTTTTTTCAAAAAAACAAACCATCGGCCACGGAGAAGATCTGAGAAGGGAGAAGTGGCTAATGGTTTTGATGTCTACATAATCGTTGACATAGCTCGCGCCCAAGGTGTATTAAAAGACACTTTTTTATCAATAAATGCTGCGGAAGGACTGAGAGAAACCATGATAAAGATCGATTTCGAAAAGATGGGTGGATTGATCCCGGCAGTTATCCAGGACAACGAGAGCGGGGAAGTATTGATGGTTGCGTTCATGGACGAGAAGACCCTGAACCTGACCCTGGAAAGCGGCAAGACCTGGTTCTTCAGCCGCACCAGGAACAAGTACTGGATGAAAGGGGAGGAATCCGGCAATACGCAGGACGTGGTCGAGGTGCTGACCGACTGCGACGCCGACACCGTCGTCATCAAGGTGAAGCAAAACGGTCCCGCCGCCTGCCACACCGGCAACCGCAGCTGCTTCTATGTCAGATACGAGAACGGCGCCTGGGTCGAGCACTCCAACCCGCTCTTCGATCCCAACACCGTCTATAAGAAGTAAGACAAAACCATTGGCAAGGAGGAAATCTGAGAACTTCTGAGAAAGCTTTGGATTTTCTCAAGCCTTTTGCTTGTCTCAGATTTCCTCAGAAGTTCTCCTTGTTAATGGTTCTCGGGTTTTCTGCTTTTATTCTATTGAATGGAGAGGGCACCATGGAACAGTTGAAACTCGGCATCCCCAAGGGGAGCCTGGAAAGCGCCACCGTCGATCTCTTCAAAAAAGCCGGCTGGCAGATATCTATCTCTTCACGCAGCTACTTCCCCACTATCGACGATGAGGAAATCAAGTGCTCGCTGATGCGTCCGCAGGAGATGGCGAAGTACGTCGAGCGCGGCACCATCGATGTCGGCATCGCCGGCCGCGACTGGGTGCGGGAGAACCAGTCGGACGTCCTTGAACTGTGCGAGATGGTGTACTCCAAGGTTTCCCGCCGCCCGGCTCGCTGGGTGCTGGTGGTAAACGGCGACTCCAAGGTGCAGGGCCCTGAGGACCTGCGCGGCGCGACCATATCGACGGAGCTCGTGGGTTTCACCAAGCGCTACTTCGCCGAGCGCAACATCCCGGTCAACGTGGAATTTTCCTGGGGCGCCACCGAGGCGAAGGTGGTCGAGGGGCTCTGCGACGCGATCGTTGAGGTGACAGAGACCGGCTCCACCATCAAGGCCAACGGTCTGCGCATAGTCACCGAACTGATGGAGTCCGTCCCGGTCATGGTGGTCAACAAAGCCTCCTGGGAAGATCCCTGGAAGAAGGCGAAGATCCAGCAGATCGCCACCCTGCTCCAGTCTGCGCTTAGGGCCGAGGGGATGGTTGGCCTGAAGATGAACGCGCCCGGGGCGAAGGTGCCGGCCATCACCGCCATTCTCCCGAGCCTCAACAACCCGACCGTTTCCAACCTCTACAACTCGGACTGGGTCTCCATCGAGAGCATCATGCCCGAGCAGGAGGTGCGCCGCATCGTACCCGAACTCCTCAAGCTCGGAGCGGAGGGGATCGTGGAGTACTCCCTCAACAAGATCATCTAGTCCGAATCTTAATCTTCTTCAGCTAATAGCTATGGCCGTACACTGACCGGCCTCCCAGAACAGGGAGGCCGGTCTTGTTGTTTATAGACACCTTTCTTATCCTGGACACTCGCATGGGATAATTTGACTATCATTTTGCTAAAGTTCCTAAAGGTGAGGGCGGCAGAGCCGATGAAGAATACTGACACAACCGAAGTGGGGGCTACTTGCGACTATACTGCCAGGACATTTTTCCCCCTCAAGTAAACAACATGAATGACGATATGGACCGGACGGTAAGTAAGCTGTCGGGTGCCATCGAAGTGGGATCAAAAGGAGATCGTGAATGAAGATTGGAGTTCGCCTCGGAGCGTGTTTTGGGATCATCATAGTGATCATGTTTTCGGTCACGGCCTTTACCGGCAACAGGCTTTCCTACATCAACAGCAGGGTCAAGGTCATCGTAGAGGATAAGTATCCCAAGACCGTTCTTCTGAACCAGGTGAACGAGAACATCAACGTCATCGCCCGCACCTTGCGCAACGCCGTAATCGTCGAAGATCCGGTCCTTGCGAAAAAGGAGCTGGAGCGCATTCCGGAGATCAGCAAGAGCACGGTGCAGTGCTTCGAAAAGCTGAAGAAGACGGCGACGAACCCTGCGGAACTTGCCGCCTTCAAGGAAATCGATGCGGTGAGGGGACCGTACAAGGCTACCCAGAAGGAGCTGGTCGCGCTGATAGAGGCAAACTCCAAAGCAGAGGCGGGGGCGCTGCTCTTGGGAAGGTACCGGGATGTACAGAGGGAGTACATAGCGGCGGTGAAGAAGATGATCGACGTGCAGTCGAACCATCTGGTCGATCTCGGGCGCAACGTCGAGGATGCCTATAAGCTCGCCAGGAACCTCAGCATACTGTTCTCCGCCATCGCCATGGTGCTCGGCGGGATCTTCGCCTACCTGGTCACCAGGAGCATCACGAAGCCGGTCGAGAACCTGGTGTCGGTCAATGCGAGGCTGGCCGAAGGCGACCTGACCGCCGTCCCCGAACTGCACGGATGCGATGAACTTGGCCTTCTTGCCGACTCCACCCGCAAGGTGGTGGCCAACATGCGCGAGGTTCTGGGGCAGGTGGCGCAAGCCTCGACCTCGGTCGCCTCTGCCTCCCAGAGGCTGCAGCAGACGGCTTCGGCCATCGCCACCGGCGCCGAGGACATGGTGGGGCAGATCAGTACAGTAGCGGTGGCGAGCGAAGAGATGGCCGCCACCAGCAACGATATCGCCTGCAACTGCGGCATGGCGGCGGAAAGTTCCCAGGCTACCAGCAGCGCGGCCGTCAAGGGTAGCGGCGTCGTCGACGAGACCATACAGGGGATGGGAAGGATCGCCGAGCAGGTAAAGGAGTCCTCGCGGACGGTGGAGAGCCTCGGGGTGCGCTCGGAGCAGATCGGCGAGATCGTGGGTACCATCGAAGACATCGCCGACCAGACCAACCTCCTTGCCTTGAACGCCGCCATAGAGGCCGCCCGTGCGGGAGAGCAGGGTAGGGGGTTCGCGGTCGTGGCAGACGAGGTGCGCGCGCTGGCGGAGCGGACCACCAGGGCGACCAGGGAGATCTCGGGGATGATCCAGAACATCCAGGGCGAGACCAGGGCCGCCGTAAAGGCGATGGAAGAAGGCGTAGCCCAAGTGGTCAAGGGTGCGGCCAGCTCCGAACAGTCGGGGGAGGCCCTGCAGGAGATCCTGCAGCAGGTGAACGAGCTCTCCATGCAGATCAACCAGGTGGCGACTGCGGCGGCGGAGCAGACGGCGACCACCAACGAGATCACGGCCAACGTGCAGCGGGTGAGCGGCGTGATCCAGGACACGGCACGCGGCGCCGGCGATACTGCGGCAGCGGCGGCCCAACTCGCGGCCCACGCCGATCAGCTGCAGGGGCTGGTGCGCAGGTTCCGGCTGGCCTAGCCATCATTTATGATTCAAGGGACCCATAGCAATCAGCGGGTCCTTTTCCAGGCGCAAAACGAGAGAGCCGCATCCATGACACGGCTCTCTCGTTTTGCATTAAAAGGCAACGATTCGCCTCAGGGGGTCACACCATCTCGCAGTCGTCCTCCGGCCAGCTGTCCAGGCTGCCGTCGGCCAACTCTACCTGCACCGTGTCCCCTTCTATAGTGCAGCCGTAGGAGAGGCCGGCTTCGCCGGTCTTTTTATTCCTCACCTGTACCCTTTGTTCTCTTCTTTCGGTGGTATCGCAAATCTCAGAATGTGGTCCTTTCATGACTGACCTCCTTCCTTTTGCTTAATGATAGCAGGGGCTGATACCATGCGCAACTAGACCGCAGTCGATCCACGGTGCTGTACCTCGGGGCGCTAGGGCATTTACACAAAATCCTTCACACGCCCCCGCCGGGTAGATGACTCGTGTGCATCAGCGGTATGTAACTCATACATCATGGTATGTAGCCAGCACATCGCGGTATGTAGCCAGCACATCGCGGTATGTAACCAGCACATCGCGGTATGTAGCCAGCACATCGCGGTATGTAACCAGCATATCGCGATATGTAACCAGCACATCGCGATATGTAACCAGCACATCGCGATATGTAACCAGCACATCGCGGTATGTAGCCAGCACATCGCGGTATGTAGCCAGCACATCGCGGTATGTAACCAGCACATCGTGGTATGTAACCAGCACATCGTGGTATGTAACCAGCACATCGTGGTATGTAGCCAGCACATCGCGGTATGTAACCAGCACATCGCAGTATGTAACCAGCACATCGCGATATGTAGCCAGCACATCGCAGTATGTAACCAGCACATCGCGATATGAAACTCGTACTATAAGTTCCGCAGGATCCGGTTGCACTGACTGGTCACGTTGCGCCTCCCTCTTTTGCCTGAACGAAGCGTTCGGGTGCATTGGTTTGCGATAGTTTTTCGCCCCCAGTTTAAGTTACACAATAATCAACCAATGCAAGTCAGCGCGAGGCACAAAATTATGCCGGATCTATCTGGTAACCACGCTAATGTCCGGGCCGTTGCCTGCCGATAAGTCCAAGTAACCTCCTTTCACTCATTCCGCATCGTCATTTCCAGGTGGTTTCTATGCGTACGACAATCCTCGTAGTAGATGACAGCAAGTCTATGCGCAGGATTATTGTGGACTCCCTTAAGGACGAGGGCTATGAATGCCGGTCCGCGGAGGATGTGGACACCGCCCTGATCGCTTTGGACGGGTGCGAGTTCAGTCTTGTGCTCTGCGACATCGAGATGCCTGGGCGCAACGGCATCTTCCTGCTCAACGAGATCCGCACCACACGCCCAGACACCTACGTCGTCATGCTGACCGGGGTCACCGACCCGGAGACGGTGATGCATTGCATCCACTTAGGCGCAAACGATTACCTGATGAAGCCGTTTACCTTGGAGCGCCTGCTGCTCACGGTGAGGAATGCTCTCCAACAGCGAAAGCTCTACCTTGAGCACAGGTCATATCAGGAAACCCTGGAGCAGAAGGTTCTGGAGCAAACCGAGCAGATACGCGCAAGCCTGTTGGAAAAAGCGCTCATCACCAAGGAGATGGAGATCGCCGGGGCCATACACGCGGCACTGGTCCCGCGGTTCATACCTTCTACCCCGCGCCTCTCCTTTGCCGCCCACTATCTCTCAGCCGGCCCTCTGGGAGGAGACTATTTCGACATATTCCACCGTGGCGACGGCTTGGTGGACGTTGTCATCGCCGATGTCGCAGGCCATAACATAGGGTCGGCGCTTATAGTGGCGCAGTTGCGCGGCGCCTTGCGGGTGCAGGCGTCGGCAGCGCGCCTTGGCTGCGCGGAGATGCTGAAGCTGATCAACGAATCCTTTTACGAAGATCTGACCGGCGCCGAAATCTTCGTGAGCATGCTGTACCTCCGCCTGGACGAGGTGAGCATGCAGCTGCAATACGCCTGCGCCGGCCACAACCCCGGCATCATGCTCCGTGCCGACGGCTCCGTGCTGGAACTCGACGCCGAGGGGATGATCATCGGCGTGGCGCGCGAGGTTGATTTCGAGGAGAAAGCGCTTCCCCTGGAGGCGGGTAGCCGCCTGATGCTTTATACCGACGGGATAGTGGAGGCGGAAAACGGCGCAGGTGAGCTGTTCGGGCTTGCCAAGTTTGTCGCATCGCTTAGCGAGGCGCGGGAGGGGGAGCCGGGCGTGCTGGTCGAGGCTGCGCTCTCTTCGATGAAGCGCTTCACCTCGGCCGCGCCGCTAAAGGACGACCTGACGGTCGTGGTGGTGGGAGTCTCATAAAGGAAAGGCCGCCCTGAATGCAGGACGGCCTTTCTTCTTTGTCTTGCTCTCAGGAAATCATCTCGCAATCATCCTCGGGCCAGCTGTCGAGGCTGCCATCGGAGAGCTCGACCTGGACTGTATCCCCCTCGATGGTGCAGCCGTAGCTCAAGCCTATCTCGCCGGTCCTGGTGTTCTTCACCCGCACCCGCTGCTCTTTCCTCTCGGTCGTGTCGCATATCTCTGAATGTACCTTTTTCATGGCAGCCTCCTCGGCTTCGAATTGGTGACAGCGGCGCCATCCGCTTTACAGCTAAAGGACGGAGGCGATCTCCGGCGACGTGGTGCTCTTGAACTGCTCGAAGTTGTGACGGAACATCTCTACCAGTTTCTGGGCGGTGGCGTCGTAGGCCCCCTTGTCGCTCCAGACGTTCCTCGGATTGAGGATGTCGGCGGGAAGGCCGGGACAGGCGGTGGGGATGTCGAGGCCGAAGACCGGGTCCTTGACGAAGCTGCCGGCGCCGAGGGTACCGTCCAGGGCGGCGTTTACTAGGGCTCGGGAGTAGGCGATCTTCATCCTTTCCCCGACGCCGGGGCCGCCGCCGCTCCAGCCGGTGTTGACAAGCCAGCAGGAAACCTGGTGAGAGGCGATCTTCTTTCCCAGGAGGTCGGCGTAAAGAGAGGGCCTGAGCGCCATGAACGGCGCTCCGAAGCAGGCGGAGAAGGTTGCCTGCGGCTCGGTAACGCCGGCTTCGGTCCCCGCCACCTTCGCCGTATACCCGGAGAGGAAATGGTACATCGCCTGCGCCGGGGTGAGCCTGGCGATCGGGGGGAGCACGCCGAAGGCGTCGCAGGTGAGCATGATGACGTGGTTCGGGTGCCCGCCGGCACCTGCGCCGACGATGTTGGGGATGTGGGTGATGGGGTAGGAGGCCCGGGTGTTCTCGGTGAAGGAGGCGTCGTCGAGATCGATGCGGCGCGAGATGGTGTCGATGGCGACGTTCTCCAGGATGGTGCCGAACTTCCTGGTGCACTGGTAGATCTCCGGTTCGCTCTGCGGGGAGAGGTTGATCACCTTGGCGTAGCACCCTCCCTCGAAGTTGAAGACGCCTGCGTCGTCCCAGCCGTGCTCGTCGTCGCCGATGAGAAGCCGGTTGGAGGCGGCGGAGAGGGTGGTCTTGCCGGTGCCGGAGAGCCCGAAGAAGATGGCGACCTCCCCTTTCTCCCCGGCGTTGGCCGAGCAGTGCATCGACATCACCCCTTTTTGCGGCAAGAGGTAGTTGAGCACGGTGAATATTGACTTCTTGATCTCGCCGGCGTAGCTGGTGCCGCCTATGATCACGAGCTTCCGGGCGAAGTTGATGATGATGAAGGCCTCGGAGTTGGTCCCGTCGGCTTTGGGCTGCGCGTGGAAGGCGGGGAGGTCTATTACGGTGAACTCGGTGTTGTGGGTGAGGAGTTCCTCCGGGGTCGCGCGCAGGAACATGTTGCGCGCGAATAGCGCGTGCCAGGCGCGCTCGGAGATGATGCGCACCGGGATCCGGTGCTCCGGGCTCGCCCCGGCGAAGCAGTCCTGCACGAAGAGGTCGCGCCCCTGCATGTAGTTCGTCATCTTCTTGTAGAGGTGGTCGAAACTCTCCGGCGGGAAGGGGCGGTTCACCTTGCCCCAGTTGATATGGCTGCTGCTTTCCGGTTCGTCGACGATGAACTTGTCGTTGGCGGCGCGCCCGGTATAGTGGCCGGTCTTTACGGTCAAAGCACCCAGGTGGGAGATGAGCCCCTCGCCTCTTCTTACCACCTGCTCGTAAAGCACCGAGGTGGGGGAGGTCCAGTAGATGAGGTTCGGGTTAGTGATACCGTGCTGCTCCAGACCGCTTCCCCGTGTGATGTCATTGAATCTCACGGCGCCCCCCTTTTTGATTCTCATTGGATTTGTAACAAGCTAATAAGATAGCAGGGGCGGGTATCTTTGCAACTGGCGCGGCAAAGCAAAGGGGCCCCGGTCGTTAAGACCGGGGCCCCTGCTTGTTTCATTGGATTTTCAACTTTCTCTAGTCGTTGAACCCTTCGGCGGAGAGCGGGTTGAACTGCTCCCAATGCTCCGGGGAACGCCAAAGGCCGGAGAGGATCATCTCACGGATGTGGAGGAACTCTTTGGGGAGGCGGTCGTACATCTTCACGAACAGCTCCTCGTGGGAGAGGATCTCCTCCTTCCAGACGTCGCGGTCGATGGACATGAGCTCGTGGTACTGCTCGCGGCTGACGGAGTTGAGGCCGGTCCAGTCGATGTCCTCGTAGCGCGGCATCCACCCCAGCGGGCTTTCCACGGAAGCTCCGCGGCCGTTGGCGCGGTCGGCGATCCACTTGAGGATGCGCATGTTGTCGCCGAAGCCCGGCCAGAGGAACTTGCCGTTGGCGTCCTTCCTGAACCAGTTGACCGAGAAGATGCGCGGCGGGTTCGGGGTGGTGCGCCCGACCTGCAGCCAGTGGTTGAAGTAGTCGGCCACGTGGTACCCGGTGAAGGGGAGCATAGCGAACGGGTCGCGGCGGACGTTGCCGATGGCGCCGACCGCAGCCGCGGTGGTCTCGCTACCCATGGTGGCCGCGAGGTAGACGCCGTAGCTCCAGTTGAAGGACTGGTACACCAGCGGGATCACGTTGTTGCGGCGGCCGCCGAACACGAAGGCCTTCATCGGCACCCCTTTGGGATCTTCCCAGGCCGGGTCGATGGAGGGGCACTGGTTGGCCGGGGAGGTGAAGCGGGAGTTCGGGTGCGCCGCGTTCCTGCCGCATCCTGCGGTCCACTCGTTACCCTGCCAGTCGGTCAGCTTCGCCGGGAGCTCGTCGGTCATCCCCTCCCACCAGACGTCGCCGTCCGGGGTGAGCGCCACGTTGGTGAAGATGGTGTTCTTGGCGCAGGAGTGCATGGCGTTCGGGTTCGACTTGAACGAGGTGCCGGGGGCCACGCCGAAGAAGCCGGCTTCCGGGTTGATGGCGTAGAGCTGGCCGTCGGCGCCGGGCTTGATCCAGGCGATGTCGTCGCCCACGGTGGAAACCTTCCAGCCGCTGTTCTTGAAGTGGTCGGGCGGGACCAGCATGGAGAGGTTGGTCTTGCCGCAGGCGCTCGGGAAGGCGGCGCCCAGGTAGGTCTTCTCCCCTTCCGGGTTCTCGAGGCCCAGGATCAGCATGTGCTCGGCAAGCCACCCTTCGTCCTTGGCGATCTTGGAGGCGATCCTCAGGGCCAGGCACTTCTTGCCCAGAAGGGCGTTCCCGCCGTAGCCGGAGCCGAAGGACCAGATGGAGCGCTCTTCGGGGAAGTGGACGATGTACTTCTCCTTGTTGCAGGGCCAGGTGACGTCCTTTTGTCCCGCGGCGAGCGGTGCGCCGACCGAGTGCAGGCAGGGGACGAACTCGCCGTTCTCGCCCAGGATGTCGACCACCTTCTTACCCATGCGGGTCATGATCTTCATGTTGACGGCGACGTAGGCTGAGTCGGAGATCTCGACGCCGATCTTGGCGATGTTGGAGCCCAGGGGACCCATGCTGAAGGGGATGACGTACATGGTGCGCCCCTTCATGCAGCCGGTGAAGAGCCCGGTGAGGGTCTTCTTCATCTCTTTGGGGGGCATCCAGTTATTGGTCGGACCTGCATCCTGCTTGGCGAGGCTGCAGATGAAGGTGCGGTCCTCGACGCGGGCGACGTCGCCCGGATCGGAGCAGGCAAGGTAGCTGTTCGGGCGCTTCTCGGGGTTCAGCTTACGGAAGGTGCCGCCTTTGACCAGCAGATCGCACAGGCTGTTGTACTCCTCCTCGCTCCCGTCGCACCAGTGGATGCTGTCGGGCTGGCACATCTCTGCTACTTCCTTGACCCAGGCGAGCAGCTGCTTGTTCTTTACCTCATAACTCATTTTTACTCCCTCCTTTGGGTATGACTCCATCGCATGCTTGGAAGAGACTGCGGTCTGCATGGTGCTGCCGATTTCCATCGTTTCCATGGCTGCCCTCCTCTGCCGTTACTGGCAGGAAGACCGAAAGGAGACGGAACGGAACCCCTGTCGCCGGGTCCGCTGCTGATTCCGGTCTGCGGTTAGTGTTTCGATGACGGGGAAATGGGTATGACACAGTTACGTGGGATTTTTTGAACGTCGCGTGCGGGTATTGGGAAGTGAGGCCCTCGCCCTTATTGACGATTCGCTCTCTGATATCGCGGTGCATTTTGCTGTTACTGTCTCTTAAGTTGCCCTGAGAGACCTGCACCTTTTTTGATGTCATGGAACGAAGTTTCTGTCCCCTCTCTGAGCCAAATTTTAATTATGGCAAAGTAACACAACGAGTATCAAAAGCAAGTTTAAATTGCGGTTCGCGCCTGAATTGACACGCTGTCTCCGTCTGTTAGACTAATGCCGGACTTGCCGCTGCGGTGCTGTCAGTAGCGCCTTTCTTCACTAAGTGCAGCTAGCGGCCACTGAGGAAGTTTACGCAATTATGAGCCGCTTTTATACGGCGGCGGTTCCCCGCTAGGTCGCCTGCGGCAGCCAGGGGAGACACGACGCACCAGGGAAAACAGGGGGTATCAAATGGAGCCTTATATCTGCACCGTCTGCCAATACGTCTACGACCCTTATCTCGGCGACCCCGACAACGGTGTCCCCCCGGGGACCCCGTTCGCCGACCTTCCGGTCGACTGGGTCTGCCCGGTCTGCGGGGTGGGCAAGGAGGCCTTTGAGCCGGAGTAACCGCAAAAAGGGGGGGAGCATGAACTGCTCCCCCCCCTCGTTGTTCTAGAGACCCTGCAGGATCCCCTCCATCTCGGTTGTGATTTCCTTGAGGTTTTCCAGCTGCATGTCCCCCATGTGGGCCACCCGGAAGGTTTTCCCCTTGATTTTGCCGTAGCCGTCGTCGAAGGCGAAGCCACGTTCGCCCAACTGTTTCTTCATAAGGCCCAGGTCGACGCCGCGGTCGTTGGAGGCGCAGGTAAGGGTGACCGAGCGGTACCCTTCCGCCGGGAAGAGGCCGAAGCCATGTTCCTTGACCCAGGCGCGCATGAACTCGGCCATTTTCGCGTGCCGCTCCCATCTCTTTTCCAGCCCCTCTGCGAAGATGCGCTCCAGCTGCAGGTCCATCGCATAGATGAGCGAGATGCAAGGGGTGGACGGGGTGTTGTTCTTTTCGTCAGCCGCCAGGAACTCCAGGAAGTCGAAGTAGTAGCCGCGCCCGGGGACCCCCTTGGCGCGCTCCAGCGCCTTCTCGCTGGCGGTGAAGACGGCAAGTCCCGGCGGGAGGGCGAACGCCTTCTGCACGCCGAAGACGCAGCAGTCGATTCCCAGTTCGTCCACGGGAAGCTTCAACGCACTCATGGAGGAGACGGTGTCGATGATGGAGACCACCTCCGGGTACTTTTTGAGCACCTGGGCGATCTCGGGAAGCGGGGACATGACCCCGGTCGAGGTCTCGTTGTGGATCAAGGTGATGGCGTCGTACTTGCCGGTGGCAAGAGCCGAATCGACCAGTTCGGGGGTGATGGGCTCGCCCCAGGCGACCTTGAAGGCGTCGGCTTCCTTGCCGCAGGCGAGGGTTACGTTGTGCCACTTGTCGGAGAAGGCGCCGTTGCAGAAGTTGGCGCAGCGTTTGCCCACGAGGTTTCTGACCGCACCCTCCATGGCGCCGAAGGCGCTGGAGGTGGAGAGGAAAACCCGCTCCTTGGTGAACATCAACTGCTTCAGCTTGTCCGTCACGCCCTTGTGCAGTTGCGCGTACTCGGGCATACGGTGGCCGATCATCGGCGTGCCCATGGCCTTGAGTATCTCCGGGCTGACCTCGATCGGTCCCGGGATGAACAGCTTCTTGTGCATGGTCGCTCCGTTTTTTGTCGCGTTGGATTTATCTGGTCGGCGGCTCGGGCGTCGTTAGGCGGGAGAAGAGGTGCGGCGCCGCTCGGGCCGGGCTATATGCCTGTTGCCGGCGGAGCGTCAACGTATCAGATGACGAGCCCAATGTCAATTGCGTCAATGGGGGTTCGCTGCGGGTGGTTTGGTAGCGGAAAAACCGGGTAAAGGGGAGATGACTGTTTTCTATCCGCTGGTATCTGTTGCTTATTCTCCTGCAAAATGTTACAGATAGCGGTTAGTTGTCAAATACATTAAAACGGAAAGTTGCGCCTTTTAACCGGTTTGAAGGCGACGTCTTTCCAGCTGGAACCAAATGAAACCAATTATTGCCATCGTCGGGCGCCCGAACGTCGGGAAGTCCACCCTCTTCAACAGGCTGGTCGGGCGCCGCAAGGCGATGGTCGACGATATGCCCGGGGTGACCCGGGACCGAAACTACGCGGAGGTGAACCGCTTCGACGTCCCCTTCATCCTGGTGGATACCGGCGGCTTCGAGCCGGAGACCTCCGACCGGCTTTTGCAGCAGATGAGGGAGCAGTCCCGCTTCGCCATGGACGAGGCGGACCTGATCCTCTTCATCATGGACGCCCGCGGGGGGCTGACGCCTGCCGACCGTGACGTCGTGGACATGCTCAGGCGCATCAACAAGCCGGTCTTCTACATCATCAACAAGGTGGACGGGGAAAAGCAGGAGGCCGAAGCGGGTGATTTCTATTCGCTTGGGGTCGATCACATCCACACCATCTCCGCCGAGCACAACCGCGGCGTGGGCGACCTCATGGACGAGGTGCTGGCCGCCATCCCCTACGACCGGGAAAAAGAGCTGGACGAGGAGATCACCAGGATCGCGGTGGTCGGGCGCCCGAACGTCGGCAAATCCACCCTGGTGAACCGGCTTTTGGGGTACGAGCGCGTGGTGGCGAATCCCACCGCCGGTACCACGAGGGACGCGGTCGACACCCGCTTCACGGTGAACAAGAAGCCCTACCTCTTGATCGACACGGCGGGGATCCGGAGGAAAGGGAAGACGGTCCAGAAGGTGGAGAAGTACTCGGTCATGGACGCGCTGCGCTCCATCGAGCGCGCCGACGTGGTCCTCATCGTGCTGAACGCGGAAGAAGGTGTGACCGAGCAGGACTCGAAGATCGCGGGATACGCCTACGAGGCGGGGCGCGGCTGCATCTTCGTGGTGAACAAGTGGGACACCCTGGCAAAGGACAACTCCAGCATCGCCAAGTTCACCGAGGAGATCCGGCGCAACTTCAAATACCTCCCCTTCGCGCCGATCCTGTTCGTCTCGGCGGAAACCGGGCAGAGGACCGGCAAGATCATCGCCGAGGTGGACCAGGTGATGGAGCAGTACTGCAAGCGCGTCACCACCGGCGAGTTGAACCGGGTCTTCACCCAGGCGGTTGACGAGAACCACGCGCCCCTTTCCGCGGGGAGGCGGGTGAAGTTCTACTTCGCGACGCAGGTGGCGGTAAAGCCCCCCTCTTTCGTCGTCTTCACCAACTGCCCTGAGGGGATCCACTTCTCCTATGAGCGCTATATCATGAACCGGTTTAGAGAGGCCTTCGGTTTCAACGGCACTCCGCTGAAGCTGATTTTCCGCGGCAGGGACAAGAAAGACGCCTAAATCATTCTTGCCTTGCCAGATACGATGGTTTAATATATGCCAATTTTTAACCCACCCCCCATGAGAGAGCGGCATCCATGAGTCTTGTCGGCAATTTGGAAGATCTCGGGCTTGGTGAGATCCTGCAGATCGTCAGCTTGAGCAGGAGATCCGGCGTGCTCTCCCTCGAAAGCCGGGGGAGGGAGGCGCGGGTTATCTTCCGCAACGGCCAGGTGATCCGCGCCACCTCGACCACCTTCCAGCAAAACCTGGGGGAAGTGCTGATCCAGCAGGGTGTCATCGACCTGGCCATCCTGAAGCGCGCCTTGAGCATCCAGGCGGAGGAGGGGTACTCCCAGCTTCTGGGCGGCATCATGATCGACCGCTTCGGGGTGAGCGCCGATGCCATCGAGGCGGTGGTGCGGGAGCAGATCGAGAACGTGGTCTACTCCCTGTTCGCCTGGGCCGAGGGGACCTTCGAGTTCGAGCTGCAGGAGGTGAACGAGGCGGACAGCACCAGGCTCGACCCTGTGCAGTTCATGCTGAAGCAGGGGTTGAACCCTCAGTACCTGGCCATGGAAGGCTCCCGCATCATCGACGAGCAGCGCCACCGCGGCGAGTCGGGGGACGAGATGGAGGCGCCGGCCGCACCCGAGGAGACCCTCGACCTTGCCTTTGACCTGCTGCAGGAGGCTCCGGCCCAGGCAGTAGCGTCCGCAGAGCCGATTCCCACGCCCGATTTCCCGCCCCCGCAACCAGACGAGCAGCAAGACGAGCAGCTTTTCCCTGCCGCCCCTTTCGCGAGCGCCGCCGAGGCCGAAGAACCTGCCGCGGCAGAGGCCCCAAGCCGCCTGGTGCTCGTGGACGACGACCCCGAGACGCTGGCCGCGCTGGCCGGGCTTTTGGAGCGGGAGGGTTACCTCGTCGACGCCCTGGAGAAAGGAGAGGACGCCCTGATCCGTGTCGACTCCCTCTTTCGCGAAGGGGTGCAGCCCACCGTAGTGGTCGACCTGATCATGCCGAGGATGGACGGCACCGGCATCCTGGGGGGGCTCGAGCTGATGGAGCTTGTGCGCAACAACTTCCCCGAGATCCCGCTTCTGGGCCTTTCCGACTTCCACAACGACGAGGCTCAGAAAAAGCTGCGCAGCATGGGGATTCCCATCCTGATCAAGCCGCTCAAGGGGGAGCTTGAGGATGCGCTGGACGTCTTCGCTCCCAGGCTTTTCAAGGCGCTTGCCAACCTCTCCTCGGTGGAGGAGGCCAGTTTCAGCAGCGTCAACATAGGCGACGAGTTGAGGCTGGAGCTGGGAGAAGAGCCGGCGCTCGTGGCGCCGCACGGAAACCAGAGCACCGGGATATCGCAGCTGCGCGGCATGCTGGAGGAGTTAAACAACCCGCAGTTGGGGGGCGGGATCATCCTTTTGGTGCTCCGTTTCGCCGCCGAATTCGTGAATCGGGCCGTGGTGCTGCTGGTCAAGAAGGAGTCTGTGCAGGGGCTCGGTCAATTCGGGCTTCAGGACAAGGACGGAAGTGCCGATTATAGGATCAGGAACCTTAGCATACCCAAGGGAGAGCCTTCGCTTTTCACCGAGGTGCTGGAGACCCGGTTCCCCGTGAAGGGGGAGGTGGAGCCCAGCCACTGGAGCAACTACTTCCTGGAGCAGCTAGGTGGCGGGCATCCCGCCGAGGCGTTCGTGGGGCCGATCGTAAGCGAGGGGAAGGTGGTTGCCGTACTTTACGGCGACAACCTCCCGGAGGCGAAGCCGGTAGGCGACACCGATTCGCTGGAGATATTCCTGAGCCAGGCCGGCATCGCGATGGAGAAAGCCCTGCTGCAGCGCAGGCTGCAAGACCAGGGACGGGGAGAAATTTGACGTGAAGAGGATTTTGATAGCAGAGGATTCGAACACCATGCGTTCCATGCTGGTTTCGACCATAGATGAGTTGGAGAAGTACAGCATAGTGGAAGCCGCCAGCGGGTTCGAAGCCCTGCGCCTTTTGCCGCGCGAGCAGGTGGACCTGATCATCACCGACATCAACATGCCCGACATAAACGGCCTGGAGCTGATCAGCTACGTGCGCAACAACCCCAACTACCAGTTGATCCCGCTCTTCATCGTTTCCACCGAGAGCGGCGAGAAGGACCTGGAGAAGGGACTGGCGCTGGGGGCAAACGAGTACATCGTGAAGCCGTTCGATCCGGTCCGGCTGCAGGAGCTGGTCTCCAAGTATCTCGACTAAACTGCCGTTCAATGTTCAACGTTCAACGTTCGAGAGGCATTCCGGCCCGTAGCGCCCGCACCGCGACGGCGCCCAAAGCCGAAAGCCGTTCAATGTTCAACGTTCGGCGTTCGAGAGTCATTCCGGCCCGTAGCACCCGTACCGCGACGGCGCCGTCAAGATGGAGCAAACGGAAGAGATGCAGTAGCTGAACGTTGAACCTAGAACGTTGAACCGGTTTTAAGTTAGAGCAGTCACGATGGACTCGAACGCGAGCAAATGCAGCAATTGAACGTTGAACGTTGAACGTTGAACATGTTTCAGAGATGCAGTTGCTGAACGTTGAACATTGAACGTTGAATGTTTTTGGGAAGGGTCTATGAGCGTTGACGAAAGCATAGGGAAGGCGGTTAAGGATTTTCTGGCGGAAGCAGAGGAAATCCTGGACCAGCTGAGCCTGGATCTGGTTTCCTTGAGCGACTGCGCGGACGGCGGCGAATGCAGCCCGGACCTGGTGAACTCGGTCTTCCGGGGGGCGCACTCGCTGAAAGGGCTCGCGGGGATGTTCGGCTTCACCGATATCGCCGAGCTTGGGCACCACCTGGAGAACCTCCTCGACGCGCTTAGGCTGGGCAAGGTGGAGCTGGACCAGTCCGTGGTGAGTACGCTCTTCGAGTCGACGGAGCTTTTGGGGACGCTGGTCAGAAACGCGGGCGAAGCGGTGGCGGAGCCGGTTGATCTCTCAGCCGCCATGCAGCACATCAACGACTGCCTCAGCAAAAAACCGGCGGGAGCGGGCGATTCGCCGCTGGCCAAGCTGAACCTCCCCGAGCGGGTCCTTAGCTCCATGACCGAATACGAGGAACACCGGCTCCTGGAGAACGTGAAGAAGGGGCGCCGGATCTATTCGATCCACATCTCGCTGCAGTTGACCAGCTTCGACTCGGACCTCATGGAGTTGACCGAGCAGTTGAAACTCGTGGGCGAGGTGATCAGTACCCTCCCCTCCGCCTCGGGGGGGCTCGCCGGCGGCATCGACTTCGAGATCCTCTTCGGCTGCGACCTGGAGGGCGCGGAACTCGCGCCGCTCATCGACCGCGACAACCTGGAGCTGACCGAGTTCGGAAAGCCGGCCGCCGCACCCGCCGTATCCGGTCGCGCCGCGGAGCCGGGACAGGCGCCGGACCGGGAGCCGGCCGAGGAGGAAGCCCACCTCCCGGCACCGGTCGAGCCGGGGGCGATCAGCGCCAAGAGCATGAGCCGGACGGTCCGGGTGGATATCGGCAAGCTGGACCTTTTGATGAACATCGTGGGCGAACTGGTGCTCTCGCACTCCATGATCGCCGAGGTGGCGGGGCGCATGCGCCTTAACGGGCTCCTCGTCCCCTCGCAGGAACTGGGGAAGGCGGCCAAGGGGCTGGAGAAGAAGCTTTCCGAGCTGCAGAAGGGGGTCATGGAGATCCGCATGATCCCGGTGGGCCAGCTCTTCGAGAAGATGTCCCGTATCGTCAGGAAGATCTCCCGCGAGCAGGGAAAGAAGGTGGAGTTGAAGCTCTTCGGGGCGGATACCGAGCTGGACAAGCTGATCATCGAGGACATCTCGGACCCGGTGATGCACATCGTGAGAAACTCCATCGACCACGGCATCGAGACCCCCGAGGCGCGGGTGGCCGCCGGCAAGGACGAGAAGGGGACCATAACCCTTTCCTCCTACCAGAAGGGGAATCACGTAGTCATCGAGGTGGACGACGACGGCGGCGGCATCGACGTATCAAGGGTGAAGAAGAAGGCGCTGCAGTTGGGGATGATCGGCTCGCTCGACGAGGTGAGCGATCGCGACGCCTTGGACTTCATCTTCCGCCCGGGCTTTTCCACCACCGACACGGTGAGCGAGATCTCCGGCCGGGGCGTCGGCATGGACGTGGTGCGCACCAACATAGCCGCCCTCTCCGGCATGATCGACCTGGAGAACTACCCCGGGCAGGGGGCGCGCTTCATCATCACGCTCCCCATCACCCTCGCCATCATCAAGGCGCTCATCATCACCGCGGCCGGCCGTACCTACGCGCTTCCCATCACCTCGGTCCTCGAAAGCATCATCGTGGAGCAAAAGGAGATCATGACCGTGGAGCGCAAGGAGGTGATTCAGCTGCGCGAGGCCACCCTTCCGCTTTTGCGCCTATCCGAGTTCTTCCAGCTGAAGGGGGGGGAGGCGTCCCCTGAGTCGTGCTACGTGGTGGTGGTAGGGGTTGCCGAGAAACGCCTGGGGATCGTGGTCGACGACCTTTTGGGGCAGCAGGACATCGTGATCAAGTCCATCGGCGACACCTTCGCCGGCTTCCGCGGCATCTCGGGAGCGGCGGACCTGGGGGACCAGCGCACCATCCTGGTGCTCGACGTGGGTAGCGTGATCGGCGAGGCGACCCGGGGGAGTGCCTGATGTACAAAGAGTTTTACGGCCTGGCCGAAAAGCCGTTCAGCAAGACCCCGGATCCCCGTTTTCTCTACATGAGCTCGGGGCATCAGGAGGCCCTGGCGCGGCTTGAGTACGCGGTGGAAGAAAGCGAGATCGCCCTTTTGACCGGCGACATCGGCTGCGGCAAGACCACCATCTCTCGCGCGCTCATGGACCGGATGGGGGACCGCTACCACTTCCTGTTCGTGTTCAACCCGAGGCTCACCGCGGACGAGCTTTTGCGCGTGATCGCGTCGGGGCTTCAGGTGGAGAGCCCCTCGCTGCAAAAAGACCTGCTGCTGCAGGAGATCACCGGCGCGCTATACCGCATGCACGGCGAGGGTCGCATCCCGGTGGTGGTAATCGACGAGGCGCAGCTGATCCCGGACCGCGAACTCTTCGACGAGCTGCGGCTGTTGACCAACTTCCAACTCGACGACATGAACCTGGTCAGCGTCATCGTCATGGGGCAGCCGGAGCTGCGCGGTATGCTGGCTTCGCCGGTTTACGAGCCGTTCCGCCAGCGCATCTCGCTCAACTTCCACCTGGCGCCGCTGGGGCTGGAGGAAACCCTGGAGTACCTCGATTTCCGCATCGTCGCGGCCGGCGGGGAGCCGGGGCTTTTCTCGCCCGACGCGGTGCAACGGATCTACGAGCTTTCCGGAGGGGTGCCGCGCAGGATCAACGCCGTGGCCACCAATGCGCTTCTCATCGGCTTTGGAAGGGACGCCTCCTGGATCGATGCCTCCATCGTCGAGGAGACCGCGGCGGAGCTGCTCTCCTAGCAATTTAAAGCAGCAGACAGAACGGACAACGGGTTTAGGGACTATGAATCTAGCCGAGATCAGAAAGAAGGCTCTCAGGGGAGAGACGCAAGGTACCGCCAGGGAAGAGGCTTCCGAGCCGGTGGCATCGTGGCAGATCCCCGTCATCGATCCGTCCCCGGTTGCCGCGGTGGACGACCCGCCGCAGTTTCCCGCAGCCGATTTCGGCGTCGAGGAGTTTCCCGCGCCGGAGTTCGACGCGCCGGGGGGCGAGGGGGGGGCACAGGTCCCGTGGCGGGCCGAGACGAGCCGGCAGCCGGCTGCGGAGACGAACAGCCTGCAGTTGCTTGCGCTTCCCTGCGACGACGACCCCGACGACTTCGACCCCGCGACCGTCATCCTCAGGGGGCGGGAAACCGCTTCCTTCGAGGGGGAGCTTTCCCAGCAGGAAGAGGTGGCGGCGGCCAGCGTGGAACTCCTTTGTTTCAGGGTGGCGAACGAGGAATACGCCATCAGCATCATGGACATCAAGGAGATCATCAAGCCGCGCGAGGTGACCGAGGTGCCCCGGGTACCCGACTTCGTGCGCGGCATACTCTCCCTGCGCGGCAACATCATCCCCATCTTCGACATGCGGGTGCGCCTGGGTCTTGCCGGCGGCTCCCGCTCCGAGCGCGAACGGGTCATCGTGGTGAGCCGCCAGGGCGGCTTCGCCGGGGTGCTGGTCGACGAGGTGGTCCAGGTGGTGCGCATACCCGAGGAGGGGATCGAGCCTCCCCCTGTGGTGCTTGAGGGAATAGACCGGGAATTCGTGCTCGGCATCGGCCGGGTCGCCGGCAGGATGCTGATCCTGCTCGACATGGAAAAGGTGCTGGACGTAGGGCTTTTGTAGCAGGCCGCGGGGAGGGAGTCGCATGGAGAAAAACAGGATCCTTGTAGTCGAGGACGAGGAGAGCTTGCTGAAACTGGAGAGCATACTCTTCACCTCGAAGGGGTACCAGGTGACCGGCGTCAGGGGCGGGGTCGATGCCTTGCGCTCCATCTCGCAGGATCGGCCGGATCTCGTGGTGCTCGACATCATGCTTCCCGACATGGATGGGTTCGAGGTATGCCGCAGCATCAAGGAGGACCCGGAGACGAGGTCCATTCCCGTTGTCATGCTCACCGCGAAAAAGAGCAGCCGCGACCTTGAGGCCGGCCGCGTAGCCGGGGCCGACGCCTACATCACCAAGCCTTTCAAATCGGTGAAGGTGCTCGAGGTGATCGGGGGGCTTTTGAAGAACCAGGCGACCGGCAGGGGAGACCGTTCTTGACGACACAGGAGCTGCAGGAAATACAGGTTGCCTGCCTGAAGATGGGAGACGGTCTCTACGCCGTCGACATCATGAGGATCAGGGAGATAATCCGGGTCCCGAGGCTCGCCCCGCTTCCCCGGGCGCTCCCCTTCGTGGAGGGGGTGATCAACCTGCGGGGGAGCGTGATCCCGGTGCTGGACCTAAGGAAGAGGTTCGGGCTTCCCCCCGCCGAGAACTCGGAAAACGCCCGTCTTTTGATACTTTCCATTTCCGGCCAGCCCATTGCCCTCATGGTGGACGAGGTGACCGAGATGATCACCATTCCGCTCAGGGAGCTGAAGGCGCCGCCGCGAGGGGTGCGCATCGTCGGCGGCGAATACATGGTCGGGCTCTGCCTTGTGCGCGAGGTGCCGGTCATGCTGCTCAATATAGACGCTCTGCTTACCTTCCAGGAAAAAGCTGAGCTCGGCATCTTCTCCCCCCAGACGGGGGGCACTTCCACGAACAAAAAGAGCTCCGCATGCTGATTGTCTGCCCCAATTGCAAGAAAAGGTTCAACGTGGATCCGGGAACGCCGGATCAGCCCAAGAAGCTTCGCTGCTCCAACTGCCGGGCCGTTTTCCGCCTGGTCAGGAAGGGGGAGCGCAGCGAGGGGGCAAAGTCCAAGCTCAAGGTGGTGATCGCCAACGAGAGTGCGTCCTTCTGCCAGGCCGTGGAGAAGGTGCTTTCCCACGAGCCGTTCCAGCTCTTTCTCTGCACCGACGGGAAAGAGGCCCTGGAAACGGTGCAGCAGGTGACGCCGGACGTGCTGCTTCTCGACGTCGCCCTTCCCACCATGTTCGGTTTCGAGGTTTGCGAAAGGGTGCGTCAGGACCCGGCGCTGGCCAACGTGAAGATCGTGCTGATCGCCTCCATTTACGACAAGACCCGCTACAAAAGGTCCCCCAATTCGCTTTACGGCGCCGACGACTACATCGAGAAGCACCACATTCCCGATTCGCTGGTCCCGATGATCTACCGCCTTGCCTCCGGAAGCGAGCCGCAGGCCCAAAGCCCGACCGAAAGCGAGCTGGCAGAGCAGGAGGAGACCCGCAGCGAGATCCGCCAGTGCGAGGTGGAGGAAACCTCCACGGTAGAGGTGGCAGCGCCGGCAGCGGAGCCCGCGGCAGAGCCCGTGGCAGAGCCCGTGGCAGAGCCCGTGGCAGAGCCCGTGGCAGAGCCCGTGGCGCCGGTGCAGTCGGACCAGTCGGACCAGTCGGACCAGTCGGACCAGTCGGACCAGTCGGACCAGTCGGACCAGTCGGACCAGTCGGACCAGTCGGACAGATCCGAGTCGGACAGCGCCCCTGCACCCGCCGCTGCCCCTGCACCCACGCCTGCACCTGCTTCCGAGGAGGTTCCGCCTGAGCATGTGAAGGCACGGCGCCTGGCCAGGATCATCGTTTCGGACATCGTCCTTTACAACCAGGCAAAGTTCGAGCAAGGGGTGCGCGAGGGGACGTTCCACCAGCTATTGGCCGACGACATCCGCGAAGGGGAGAACCTCTACCGGCAAAGGGTGTCCCAGCAGGTGCGCGACACCACCTCCTTCCTGAAGGAAGCCTTCGAGGAAGTGATCGCAAAAAAACGCGCCGAACTGAACCTCTAGGAGTCACCTCTGGCAACTGTCCTAAAAGACATCACGATAAAACTCAGCAGCCGCGACGAGGAGGAACGGCGCCTTGCCGTGCTGGCCCTGAGGGACCACCCCTTTGCGAGCACCATGCAGCTCCTCTTCAAGGCCATGGGGGACGAAAGCTGGCGCGTCAGGAAAGAGGCGGTCACGGCGGTTCTCCAGGCGCAACCGCTCGAAGCGCCGGTGCTCGAAGCCTTGATCGCAGCGCTGCGCGCCTCTGAGAACGCGGGGCTCAGGAATTCCGCGGTGGAGGCGCTGGAGCTGATCGGCGCCGCCGCGGTGCAGCAGCTCTGCGCGCACCTGAACGACCCCGACCCCGACCTGCGCAAATTCGTCATCGATATCCTCGGAAACATCGGCTGCGAAAAGTGCCTCCCGCTTCTGGTCCGGGCTCTCGACGACGACGACATGAACGTGCGGGTCGCCGCCGCTGAAAACCTGGGCAAAATTGGGGACGCGGGCGCTCTGCCGCACCTGTTGACGGTGCTGGAGGGGGGGGAGATCTGGCTCAAGTTCACGGTGCTGGATGCTCTGGCCCTGATCGGCGCCCCGGTGCCGCTCGTCTCGCTTGCTCCGCTGCTTCAGGAAAGCCTGCTCAGGCGCGCGACGTATGATTGCCTCGCGGCCTTAGGCGACGTCCAAGCCCTTCCCATACTGCTGCAGGGGCTGCAGGAAAAGGCGAAGAACGCCCGCGAGGCGGCCGCCATGGCGCTGATGCGGGTGCGTGAGCGCCTGCCGGCCGAAAAGCAGACCTCCCTGGTCGACCTTCGCTTGCAGGAAATGAGCGGCGGCCCAATCGCCAAGAAGCTGATCGATTCGCTGCACAGCGAGGACCCCGTGGTCCTGAGCGCGCTGGTCCGCATCGTGGGGACCATCGGGGACACGCGGGCGGCGCTGCCGCTTTTGCACGTCTGCCGCAGCGAACGGCTCAGAGACGTCTGCATCGACGCGTTCCGGCGCATCGGCCCGAAGCTTTTGCCGGAACTCGTGGATCATTTCCCGGCCACGGTTCCCATCGAGCGCGCCGTGATAGCGCAGCTCCTCGCCGAGTTCGGCGACACCGGCCATGAAAAGCTCCTCCTCGACGGGCTCCTCGACGACTCGGCCCAAGTCAGGCGCTCTTGCGCGCTGGCCCTGGGAAGGCCCAAATCCCAGGGAGCCGTGACGCGCCTGGCCGAGCTGCTCGATGACGACGAGCCGCAGGTGCGCGAGGCGGCCCTGGAGGGGCTGCGGGCGTTTGCGGCCACCGAACCCGCCACCCTGAGCACGCTGGCCTCGGCGCTCACGCGCGCGCAGCTCCCCGCCAAGAGGCGCAACGCGGCTCTCATTCTCGGGGCCCTTGCGGACGGCGAGCGGCTCTCTCCGCTGGTGAAGGACGAGGATGCAACGGTGCGCCAGGCGGCGGTGTCGTCGCTGGGGCGGGTCGAACTTCCCCAGGCGCTCTCGCATCTGGCTCTGGCGCTTTCGGACGAGGAACCGGAGGTACGCCTGGCCGCGGCGCATGCCCTCTCCGACCGTGGGGGACCCGACGCGTTGGCGCCGCTTTTGCTGGCCTTGAACGATAGCGATCCGTGGGTGCAGACGGCGGCGCTCAGGGGGCTTGCCCTCCTGGGCGACTCAGGCGCTCTTCCCGGCGTCATCGCGCTCTTGGACCAGGCCTGCGGCCCGGTGCTGATCGCCGCTCTTTCGACGGTGGCGGCGCTTGGGGGGGCAAATGCCCTTGCCCCGGTGGAGAAGGCGCTTTCTCACAGCGACGAAGAGGTGGTGGAGGCGGCAATCGAGATCCTGTCCGGTTTCGGCTGCGGCTGGATCGATGGGCACAGTGCCACCCTTCTTGCCCATCCGCACTGGGTGGTGCGGCGCAGCTTCGTGCGCGCCCTGGCGAAACTTCGGGGGGCGGAGTCCATGGCGATCCTAGACCGGGCGCTGGCAAGCGAGTCGGACCAGTTGGTGCGAAGCGAGATTGCGGCATTGCTCGGCAGGTTGCGCTGATGCCGTTCTTCGAACCCGAACTGCACCTTACCGAAGAGGAATTCCGCCTGATCAGGGACCTGATCTATCATCACTGCGGCCTCTTTTTCGACGAAGACTCCAAGTACCTCCTGGACCGGCGCCTTTTGCAGAGGGTCACCCTCCATAACCTCTCCGGGTTCAGGGAGTACTACCAGTTCCTGAAGTACGATCGCAAGAAAGAGCAGGAGATCTCCGACATCATGGATCTCCTCACCACCAACGAGACCTACTTCTTCCGCGAGGCGTTCCAACTCCGGGCCTTCACCGACGAGATCGTCCCCGAGCTGATGAAGCTGAAACGCGACCGCACCCTGCGCATCTGGAGCGCCGGCTGTTCCACCGGGGAGGAGCCGTACACCATAGCGATGCTCCTTCTGGAGATGGGGGGCTTCGACGGGTGGCGCATAGACATAGTCGGCTCCGACATAAGCCACAGGGTGGTGCAGCACGCCCGCAAGGGGGTCTACGGCAAGGCCTCGTTCCGCGCCACCGAGGAACGCTACCTGAAGCGCTTTTTCACCGAGACCGAAGGCGGATACCGGGTCAACGACGAGGTCCGGGAACTGGTCACGGTAAGCCAGATGAACCTCTTCGACCAGAACCGCCTGGCTCTTCTGGGAAAGATGGACGTGATCTTTTGCCGCAACGTCATCATCTACTTCGACGAGGCCTCGAAGAAGAAGGTGATCGAAGCCTTTTACAACACGCTGCGGGGCGGAGGGTACCTCCTTTTGGGGCACTCCGAATCCCTCATGAACATCACGACGTCATTCGCGCTCAAACACCTGAAAAACGACATGGTCTACCAGAAAACCAACAGTACCGGCGGCGGAGTGGTCACGTGAAAAGAATACGGGTAGTAGTCGTCGACGATTCGGCATATAATCGCCGCGCCATAACCAGGATGCTCGAGGAGCTTCCGGGGGTCGAGGTGGTGGGGTACGCCACCAACGGGGAGGAGGGAATCAGGCGCGTGATCGACCTGACCCCGGACCTGGTGACCCTCGATCTCGAGATGCCGAGGATGGACGGCTTCACCATGCTGCGCATCCTGATGGCCAACACGCCGGTCCCGGTCATCGTGATCAGCTCCACGAGCGGCGACGAGAAGGTGTTCAAGGCGCTGGAACTGGGGGCGGTGGATTTCATCGCCAAGCCCACCAGCGTCATCTCCGACGAGCTTTTGAAGATCCAGCAGGACCTGCACGAGAAGGTGCTGAGCGTCTTCAAGCTGAACATGGCGCGTGTGCAGAAGCGGAGCGAACCGGAGCCCCCCGCCCCGGAGATCGCCATTGCCGCCCCGCCTGTCGGGGAGGCCGGGGCCATCGACATCGTGGCCATAGGGGCATCTACGGGCGGGCCTCCCGCGCTGCAGCGGATCTTCGCCTCTTTCAAGGACGCCCCCCCCTTCGCCATGGTGATCTCCCAGCACATGCCGGCGGGCTTCACCACCGCCTTCGCCGAAAGGCTCAACCGCAGCACCGGTTTCGAGGTGAGGGAGTCAAAGGACGGCGACGAGGTGCTTCCGGGTCGGGCCCTGATAGCCCCCGGCGGCAAGAACCTGGTCTTCGCCCGGATGGCGGACAAGGTGGTGGCCCGCGTCGTCGAGCCCGGGCCCAAGGACCGCTACATCCCTTCGGTGGACGTCATGCTCCGCTCCTGCGCCGAGCTGTACCGGCAACGGATGCTGGCGGTGGTCTTGACCGGGATGGGGAACGACGGGGCGCTGGGCGTGCGCGAGGCGAAGAAGGCGGGCGCCCAGATCGTGGCGGAGTCGGAGGAGAGCGCGGTGGTCTTCGGCATGCCGCGGGAGGCGATAGCCACGGGGCTGGTGGACAAAGTGGTGCCCATGGACGATATGGCACGCGAGATCATGCATCGCTGCGGCTTTATGCCGCGGTTTGGCTGACAACAAGACGAAAACCGGAGTGCGTATGCAAAAGGACGATGAACGTATGGTTCATAGCAGGGGCGAGGAGTTTCTGCAGGTTTTCAAAAAAGGTGCCGAGTTCACCCAGGACCTGCTCAAGGAGAACGAGCGGCTGCGGTTCAGGGTGCTCGAGCTCGAGAAGTTCCAGACTTCAGGCGGCGAGGCCGGGGGCGGAGCCGACCTGAGGAAGCTCACCGAGCGGATCGCCGATCTCGAAGCCGAGAAGCAGGAGATCCTGGACCGGATCAAGCACGTCGAGGAGGAGAACCAGGACTTCGCGGCGCGCTACCTGGAGATCGAGGACGAGAACAACAACCTCGCCAACCTCTACATTGCGAGCTACCAGCTGCACTCGACGCTCGACTTCAAAGAGGTGCTCCAGATCATCACGGAGATCATCATCAACCTGATCGGGGCCGAAGAGTTCGCCATCATGCTCCTGGACGAGAAGAGCGACGAGATCCAGGCTGTGGCCACCGAAGGGGTGGAGCGGAGCGAGATCCCGTCGGTGCGGTTGGACATGGGTGTCATCGGCGAGGTGGCAACCTCAGGCGAGAGCCATTTCGCCACCGACTTCGACGCCTACGAGCGCGACTTCACCACGCCCATGGTCTGCATCCCGCTCAAGATCAAGGAGCACGTGATCGGCGTCCTCGCCATCTACAAGCTCCTGATGCAGAAAAAGGAGTTCGCGCCGGTCGACTACGAGCTGTTCACGCTCCTGGCCGGGCACGCGGCGACCGCCATCTTCAGCTCCAGGCTCTACAGCGATTCGGAGCGGAAGCTGTCGACCATACAGGGATTCATTGATCTCTTGACCAAATAATCAGCTATTGAAATGGGGGATACAGGTCAGATGTCAGATTACAACGTTTTGATAGTTGAAGATTCGCCGACCATGAGGCAGCTCATCGCCTTCGCCTTGAAAAGGATCCGCGGCGTCCGCATAGTGGAGGCCAACGACGGCGTCGACGGGCTGAAAAAGCTCTCCTCGGAGCGGTTCGACCTGATACTCACCGACATCAACATGCCGATCATGGACGGGTTGAAGCTGGTGAGCCTGGTGAGAAACGACGCCAACTACAAGGCGATTCCCATCGTGGTGATCACCACGGAAGGGGCGCAGGAAGACCGGGAGCGCGCGCTGGCCCTGGGGGCGAACGACTACATCACCAAGCCGATCCAGCCCACGAAGATCCTGGACGTGGCGAAGAGCCTGCTCAAGATCGCCTAGAGCCACTGGGCTCTTGCCGCGGCGGGAGAGGCGCTGGCTGAGCGCATCGCCCACCCGGCACCCTCCGAGGGGAACAAAAAAGCCACCCCTGCGGCCCCGCCGGATAAGCTGCCGCGGTTGCGTAGTCCTTTGCGGACTGGCGGCGCTGCTGCCGGTGCGGCGCTGACGCTCCAGATCTATCCCGCTTCAGCGGTTTCAACACGAACAACTGTTATTGCAGCAACTGCAATTTATTCAACAATACGCGCGTCCCGAACCGGACGCCTGGAAGGCGGTTTTTAATGGAAGAGAAATACGTTCCCTCAGCGGTTGAGGAGAAATGGCAGGGTTACTGGGCTGAGCACAAAAGCTTCAAGGCGAACGAGGATCCCAGCCGGAAGAAGTACTACCTGTTGGAGATGTTCCCGTACCCCTCGGGGAAGATCCACATGGGTCACGTCAGGAACTACTCCATAGGCGACGTCATCGCGCGCTTCAAGAGGATGCAGGGGTACAACGTGCTGCACCCGATGGGGTGGGACGCCTTCGGCATGCCCGCCGAGAACGCAGCGATCCAGCACAAGAGCCATCCCGCCAAGTGGACCTATGAGAACATCGCCTACATGCGCGGCCAGCTGAAAACGCTCGGCCTCTCCTACGACTGGGACCGCGAGCTCGCCACCTGCGACCTCGACTACTACAAGTGGGAACAGCGCATCTTCCTGGAGATGTACAAGAAGGGGCTCGCCTACAAGAAATCCTCCGCCGTCAACTGGTGCCCCAAGTGCGAGACGGTGCTCGCCAACGAGCAGGTCGAGGACGGCTGCTGCTGGCGCTGCGATTCGCCGGTCCAGCAAAAAGAGCTGGAGCAGTGGTCCTTCAGGATCACCAACTACGCGCAGGAACTCCTCGACGACACCTACAAGCTGACCGGCTGGCCGGAGCGGGTTCTCACCATGCAGAGGAACTGGATCGGGCGCTCCACCGGCTGCGAGATCGACTTTCCGCTGGAGAGCGGGCTCGGGAAAATCAAGGTCTTCACCACCAGGCAGGACACCCTTTTCGGCGCTACCTTCATGTCCCTTGCCGCCGAGCACCCTATGGCGTTGGACTTGGCCGGCGACGCGCAGAAGGCCGAGGTCGCGGCCTTCATCGACAAGGTGAAGAAGACCGACCGCATAAAGCGGGGCGCGGAAGACCTGGAGAAGGAAGGGGTCTTCACCGGCTCCTACTGCATCAACCCCGTCACCAACACCAAGATGCCCATCTACCTCGCCAACTTCGTGCTGATGGATTACGGCACCGGCGCGGTCATGGCGGTACCGACCCACGACCAACGCGACTTCGAGTTCGCCAAGAAATACAACCTGCCGCTCAAGGTGGTGATCCAGCCCGAAGGGGAGACCCTGGATCCGGCTACCATGACCGAGGCCTACACCGCCGAAGGGATCATGGTCAACTCCGGCCGCTTCGACGGCATGGGGAACGCAGACGCCAAGGAGGCCATCGCCGACTTCCTGGAGAAGGAAGGGATCGGCAAGAAGACGGTCAACTTCCGCCTGCGCGACTGGGGCATCTCGCGCCAGCGTTACTGGGGCAATCCCATCCCGGTGATCAACTGCGACCTCTGCGGCGTGGTGGCGGTCCCCGAGGCCGACCTGCCGGTCGTGCTTCCCATGGACGCCGAGTTCACCGGCGAGGGGGGGAACCCGCTGGCCCGCGTGGATAGCTTCACCACCTGCACCTGCCCGCAGTGCGGCGAGACCGCGCGCCGCGAGACCGATACCATGGACACCTTCGTGCAGTCCTCCTGGTACTTCCTGCGCTACTGCTCGCCGAAGTTCTCGGCAGGCCCCCTGGACCGGGAGAAGGTCGAGGCCTGGATGCCGGTGGACCAGTACATCGGCGGCATCGAGCACGCCGTATTGCACCTGCTCTACGCCCGCTTCTTCACCAAGGTGCTCAGGGACTTAGGCTACTGCAACGTGGACGAGCCGTTCTCCAACCTCCTCACCCAGGGGATGGTGATCAAGGACGGCGCCAAGATGAGCAAGTCCAAGGGGAACGTGGTCGACCCCAACGCCCTCATCGAGCGCTACGGCGCAGATACCGCGCGCCTGTTCTCGCTCTTCGCCGCTCCCCCCGAGAAGGATCTGGACTGGAGCGACCAGGGGGTCGACGGGAGCTACCGCTTCCTGAACCGCGTCTGGCGCCTCGTTTACGACGTGCTCCCGGTGATCGGGGATGCGGGTGC
The DNA here is from genome assembly GCF_000020725.1 of Citrifermentans bemidjiense Bem. Lineage (NCBI taxonomy): Bacteria > Pseudomonadati > Thermodesulfobacteriota > Desulfuromonadia > Geobacterales > Geobacteraceae > Citrifermentans > Citrifermentans bemidjiense. Next base: position 886,956 of record NC_011146.1, read on the forward strand.
CGTGAACCCGGGAGAGCTCGGCGCCGAAGCCAAGAAACTCCGGCGCGCCGTGCACAAGACCATCAAGAAGGTGAGCGAGGACGTCGAAGAGCGTTTCCACTTCAACACCGCGATCGCCGCAGTCATGGAACTGGTCAACGCCATCCAGGCCTTTAGCGCCAAGGACGCGCCGGAAAACGTCGCCGTGGTGCGCGAGGCGGTGGAATCGGTGGTGCGCCTCCTGGCCCCCTTCGTGCCGAACTTCGCCGAGGAACTCTGGTTCCAGTTGGGCCACGCCTCGGTACTGGAAGCAGCAGGCTGGCCCGGCTACGACGCGGCCGCCGTGGTCGACGAAGAGGTGACCGTGGTAATCCAGGTGAACGGCAAGCTGAGAAGCAAGCTGACCGTCGCCCCTGACGCCAAGGAAGAAGAGGTCAGAGCCCAGGCCTTGGCCGACGACAAGATCAAGCCCTATCTCGAAGGGAAGGACGTCAAGAAGGTCGTCTACGTCCCCGGCAAGCTGGTGAGCATTGTCGTCGCGTAACGGTGACGGCGTGCCGGCAAGGAGCATGGCCCTGAGAACGATCGTACTGGCGCTTTTGGTCCTGGTTCTGGCGGGGGGGTGCGGCTATCGCCCGGTGGTGCAGCGGGGACCGCTCGCCGAGGCCAACGGCGTGGACATCGTTCTTTTCGCCAACAAGTCGTTCCGCCCCGGGGTGGAAGGTGTGCTGGCGCGCGACCTGATAGACGAGTTCGCGCTGCGCACAGGGCGGCGGGTGCTTCCGGGGGACAAGGCTCAACTGGAGCTCTCCGGAACCGTACTTTCCTACGCCACGTCGCCGGTTTCCTACAACCGGCTAGACGCGATCCAGGAGTACTCGGCCGCCATGACCGTGCAGGCAAGCCTGCGCGAGAAGCGGACCCAGAAGGTGCTCTGGAAGGGGGAGCTGACCGAGCAGCAGGTCTACCCGGTCAACGCCAACATAGCATTGCAGCAGAACGCGGAAGAGGCCGCCGTAGCCAAGGTGACGCGCCGTCTCGCCGAGCGGATCTGGCAAAAGCTCGGGGAGCGCTTCTGAGGCTAAGCCGGGTGGAATCGATCACCTCAACGCCGCCCATTCAGCATCAGGCTGGTGGGCGGTTTTTTAACGACAGTTCGGGAGCAGGCCATGGTCAGTGAAGACATCCGCTGGCAGCAGCGGTTCAATCATTTCGAGAAGGCGTTCTTGCTGCTTCGCGATGCCGTCGCGATACCGGTCCCCTCAGTCGTGGAACGGGCGGGGCTGATACAGTTTTTCGAGATGGCTTTCGAGCTGGCCTGGAAGGTATTGAAGGACTACGAAGAAGCCGAAGGGTTCAGCGTCAGGAGTCCGCGCGACGCGATCAAGCAGGCTTTCGAGGCGGGGATGGTAACTGAAGGGCACGACTGGATCGATGCGCTGGAGGACCGCAACCTCACCACCCACACCTACAACGAAGCAACCGCCCAGGCTGTAGAAGAAAAGATACGCCACAAGTATTTCCCGCTGCTGGAGCAGCTGCATGCGGAGTTTCGCGCCAGGGCGGGCAGGTGAACATGCCTTACGGACTCCTGGAAAGAGACCTGGAGCACATCCTCGCAGCTGTGAAATCCCTGCCTGAGATCTCTCAGCTGGTGCTGTTCGGGTCGAGGGCCAAGGGTAACTTCAAGACGGGCTCCGACGTCGACCTTGCCATCAAGGGGGCGGAGGTCAATTACGAGACGGCGCTCAAGCTGGCGGAGATTTTGAACGAAGAGAAGCCCCTTCCTTATTTTTTCGACGTGGTGCATTACGAAGGGGTCACCGAGCCCCGGCTGATTGAGCACATAGACCGGGTGGGCGTGGTGCTCTACAGCAAGGACGCGCTACGTAAATAGCGGATCTTACATCCTCTCCCCCTCCCTTGACGGGAGGGGGGTGGGGGGTGGGGGAAGCTGCCAACGAAGCGGTCTCTGGCACCTTCCCCCCTACCCCGACCCTCCCCCGCAAGGGGGGAGGGAGCATGAGAGCGAATCAGGTAACGAAACGAAAGAGGGACAGGCATGAAACCGGAAGAATTCAGCAAGGCGGTCGACAAGGGGGAACTCGCGTCCCTTTACCTTTTGTACGGGGACGAGCCGTACCTGGTGGAGCGCGCCGTGAAGAAACTCCTGGAGCGAGCCGTTGATCCCTCCTTCCGCGACTTCAACCTGAACGTCTTCTACGGCAACGAGTGCAAGGGGGACGAGGTCTTCAGCGCCGCGCAGACGCTGCCGATGTTCGCCGAGCGGCGGGTCGTGCTGGTGAAGAAGGGGGGGGAGCTTTCCGCCGGCGCCATGGAGATACTCCTCTCCTACGTGCAGGATCCTTGTCCCGGGACCTGCCTGATCTTGCAGGCGGAGAAGGTCGACGGGCGCAAGAAGTTCTACGCCGAGTTCAAGAAGCGCGGCGAGGCCGTCGAGTTCAAGCGCCCCTATGAGAACCAGCTGGGACCCTACGTGCGCGACGAGGTGCGTGCCGCAGGGAAGAAGATAGATTCCGCAGCCGCCGAGCTTCTGGCCTACCTGGTCGGCAACAACCTGCAGGAACTAGTCTCCCAGATCGAGAAACTCTGCATCTACTGCGGCAAGAAGGAATCGATCGGCGTAGCCGACGTCAAGGCGATCGTCTCCGACACCAAGGTCGAGAGCGTCTTCGAGTTCACCGATGCCCTGGGGGCAAAGGAACTTCCCCGTGCGCTCAGGATGCTCACCTCCCTTTTGCAGGACGGCGAGGCGCCGCTGCGCATCCTCGGCGCCGTTTCGCGCCATTACCGGCAGTTGTGGCAGATGCGGGAGCTTTTGGACCGCAGGCTTTCCCCCGCCGAACTGGCGAAGGCGTCCGGGATCAACCCGTATTTCCTGAAGAAGGTGACCGATCAGGCGAGAAACTACACGGTGGGGGAACTGAAGCAGGTTTTCGAGCGGATGCTGGAACTCGACCTGGCCTTCAAGTCGGGAGCCCTGGAAGGAGCGGCCTTCGAGCGATTCGTCATGGACGCCTGCCGGAAGTAGCGAGTCGCTCACTCACCCAGACCCGAAAAATCCCCTCACCCTCTGGGAGAGGGTGGCCGCAAGGCCGGGTGAGGGAGGTGCCATGAGCAAGAACAGGCGCCCTCACCCCGACCCTCTCCCAGAGGGAGAGGGAGGATTTACGCCGGGAGATTACCTCTCCACCAGGAGAGGGAGGTTTGAGAGCTCCGTCGAGCGGATATTAAATCGTCTGCAGCGGCAACACAAAAAGGGAATCCCCGTATGGGAATTCCCTTTTTCAGCTTTTCCAGCTCGAACAGCCCGGGGATTAGCCCAGGGTGTTGACCAGCTTGGTGAGACGGGAAACGTTCCTGGAAGCGTTCGAGGAGTGGATGATCCCCTTGGTAGCAGCGCCGTCAATGACGGGGATGGCCACAGCCAGAGCGGCCTTTGCAGCCTCCTGGTCCTTGGTGGCAACCGCTTCGCGGACGCGCTTGATGAAGGTGCGCAGGGTGGAACGTTCGTGCTTGTTGCGCTCCGTTCTCTTAGCCGTCTGCTTGATCCTTTTCATTGCCGATTTGTGATTTGCCAAACTGCACCTCCGGGTATTTTAAAAATGTAGCTTTTTAGGGTTTTTTGAAAGAGGAATTATATAACACTGCGGCGGCCTACTGTCAACCGCAAAGTCGACTGTAAGGTAAAAAAACATGCCCCGCTTGCGAACTCGTCACCATAGCACGGTTGCAGCCCACAAGCCAGCGATATTTCTCATTATGGATGGTCCCACCGTCCCTGGCTCCCAAGCTCCAGCTTGAGATTGAAAGGTTCCCCTCTAAAACGTCATCTGGATAGACGGGAACCTGGAGGATGTTTGCACACGAGGCGCAGCACGAGAATTAAAGTTCCCCCCTTTGCGAAGGGGGGGCAGGGGGAATTTTCTTTTCCCCGAGGTGGACCAGTGAACGGATTTAATAAATAACCCGGGATGTATTGACATTCATATCTTTGAATATTACCATTGCCGCACCAAACGCGCCGCGTCGCGGCCCCACCCACCGCCCAAGGAGAAACTATCATGCAGCAAGCCAATAAACGTGACTTCGACGCCGTTGCCAACAGTTGGGACCAGGAACCGCGCCGTGTGAAACTGGCCCAGGACATCGTGAGCGCCATGCGCCGCGAGCTTCCCCTCGATGCCGGGATGGAGGTGCTCGATTATGGCTGCGGCAGCGGATTGGTCACCCTGGGGCTTCAGCCGCTGGTAGGGAAGATAACCGGTGCCGACAGCTCCAAGGGGATGCTCGAGGTTCTGCAGGCTAAGCTGGATGAAGGGAAGATAAAAAACGTGACGGTGCAGCTGCTGGATCTGGAGCGTCAGACGCTGGAGGCTTCCTACGACCTCATCACCAGTGCCATGACGCTGCACCACGTGCAGGACGTCTCCGCCTTGATCGCCTCGCTTGCCCGGGCGCTGAAGCCGGGGGGCTTTCTCGCGCTGGCCGACCTGGAGACGGAAGACGGCAGCTTTCATAGCGATTCTAAAGGCGTCCTGCACCACGGCTTCTCCCGCGAATTCCTGGCCGGGGAATTCTCCAAAAACGGCCTGCGGGAGGTGCGTGTAGTGACCGCCGCCGTCATGGAAAAGAAGGGGGAGGACGGCGGTTCGCGTTCCTACCCCGTCATACTTTGTCTGGGGCGTAAGTAGCATAGCTCCTCTGTCCCCAAATGAAGGCTCTCCCGAGATGGCACCTTCCCCCACCCCCTGACCCCCTCCCGCAAGTGGAGGGGACCAAAATAAAAAGCCCCCCCTGTTGCAGGGGGGGCTTTCTTCCTTCCTATCCTACTGCGTCCTTACAGCTACCACTCTTCTTTCTGCTTCTCGGCCAGCTTCTTCATGAATAGCTCCGGGCTGGTCAGCCTCACGATTTCTTTGTCGCTGTAGCCCAGGTCCTTGAAGTTAAGCACGCCGTTCGGCGCATGGCAGTTGGCGCAGAAAAGGGCCTTGCTCTTGGTGACCAGGTGGTTGCTGCCGAAGTAGATGGTCTGCCAACCTGCAACTGCCTCCTTGGCTACCTTCTCGGGGTTCTTCATCCCCAGGGTCTTCGCCGCGGAGAGGACGCCGGCGCGGGTGTCGCCATTGGACATCGGCTGGGCGAAGTCCATGGAGAGGAGCTCGCCGGTCTGCTTGTTGTAGAAGGCCTTCCCCTGGAAGATCTTGAACGGGGAGATCTTGCTCTTGCCGTCCTTTCTGCTTCCTTTAGGGCCGATGAAGTGCGGGGTGTTCTTTACGGTGCCGTTGTACCAGGCGTAGACGGGGGTGGTCTCGTTTGCCTCTTTCTTCAGCGTGGTCGGCTCGTAGAACTTGTCGGGCGTCTGCTCCCATACGGTGAAGTCCTTGGCGAAGGCGCCGCCGGTGCGCGGGATGTGGCAGGTCTGGCAGGCGATCTTCGCGCTGTGACGGTTCAGGTCCGCGTCCTTGTGCGGTTTGGCCCCGTGGCAGGAGGTGTCGGAGCAGGAGATAAAGACGTTGTCGTTGGCCCAGTTGTTGGGATCGTGCCCGGTAGGCATCTTGTGGTTCTTCGCCTTGTGGCAGTCCACGCAGACCATCCCTTTGGCCGCGTGCGCGTCGGTCTCCTTATTGAAGGTAAAGCCGCGTTTCACGATGACGCCGCCGCCTGCCGCCTCATGGCAGACCATGCAGTTCTTCACGGTCGGCTTGCCGATGGCGAGCGCTGCCTTGGTGCTCCTGTCCTGTCCCATCACCACCTGACCCTTCTCGTTCTTCGAGGCCTTTCTCTGGCGGAAGTCGTAGTCGGTCGAGTGGCAGACCAGGCAGTCCACTGCCGCCTCCGCCTCGGGGCCGGTGCTACCTACGTCGCTCAGGTGGTTGCCGGGGTGGCAGGTGTTACAGCCGGTGAACTTGCTCTTGCCGGTAACCGGGCTCTTCGGGATTTCCTTCAGGTTGTTCACGATGTCGTTGCCGTTGCACATGACGTAGATGCGGTTCTTCATCCCGTACTCTTTCTTCGGGTCGAGGCCGTCCACGTTGGTCACCTTGGAGGCGTGCTTCCAGTGCACCGTGTCCATGAACCCCTTGGCGCTCCCGGGGTGGCACTCCTCGCAGGTCTCGGGGCCTTTGTAGCCGCTCTTGGCGATGGACTCCTTGCCCGGATGCTCTGCCATTGCCGTGGTTGCCGCCAGGGCGAGGCCAAAAACTGCCGCTATCATGCCTGTCTTTTTCATCGATATCCCTCTTTAGTTTCGGTCCCGCCCAAGGGGCGGGTGTGGTACACAGCGCAGGAAGTCAAATGCACTGCTGGTTAAATATTCATATAATATGATGTAAAAGGCCAAAATGAACGCTGTAATCTCGGGAAACTACAGCGTTAGGAGCAAATCGGAATAAAAGTCACTGCCTGGGCATCAGCAGCCGGCGGTCTTCCTGAAGAGCTTGGACACGTTCTTGCCGTCGATCGCTTCATACTTGCAGCGGATCTCGTCCCCCTCCACGATCCTGTGGTCCTTGAACTTGTCCAGGGTGAGGTCGTCGTTCACGGTGATCACCACCAATGCCTCGGTCTTGTTGTCCTTTAGGGTGGCGGTAGCGGTCTTAGCGTCCTTGCCGGCGATCTCGATCTTGGTGATCACGCCCACCATCTTGATCTCTTCTCCGGCGCTCGCGATGCCGCTGAAGCAGAGGATGGAGAGTGCCGCGACTGCAACCAGAACCATTACCGAAACTGCTTTTTTCATCTTCGTTCTCCTTTTCGGCGGGGCGGCAGCCTTTGGCTTGCCGCCCCGCCGTTTGTTGTCCCAACTGTCGTCTGATGCTGCTTTTAGAATTTAACTTCGAGGGTTGCGTAGATGTCGCGGGCGCTCTTAACCGGCGCCATCAACATCATGTCGCCCGGCTGGATGCTGGAGATCTTCACCGGAGCGCCAACCCAGTTGTTGCTTCCGGTGTATTCGAAGTCGTAGTACTGGAAGCCGATGCGGAAGAAGGCCTTGGAGATGAAAGAGGAGACCGGCTTGCTGTTAAGCTCCTGGATCAGGTAAGTTTCGTAGACGTCGCCGCGGGTGCCGACTTTGGCGGTCCACATGTCGTCAGCAGCAGGTGCGAAGGTGATCCAGTTCTTGGAGCCGTGGTTGTACTCAACGCCGAATTTAGTTTTGGTCGGTTCGTAGTCGTAACGCGCGCCGACGTAGGTGGCCCAGCCGGTTTTGCTGGTAGGAGCTTCCGGGTTGAAGAAGGCGCCGGTCATCAAGCCCTCGAACCCGGCGTTGCCGGAAACGCTGTTGTTCGGATGGGTGACGCTCATCCCGACATCCCCGAAGAAGTTGATGTTGCCCGGGCCGACTTTCTTAATCGTGCTCATGGCGCCGAGGCCGTACCAGTCGATCGCGCCCAGGTTGACCGCAGGAGCGGTATTGCCGAAGTAGGTGTCGTTCATGGTCGGGAAGTCGAAGATGTTGAAGCCGCGGTTGTACTGCAGCCAGACGCGCAGCGGATCGGTGTCGACCGGGACGATGGCGAGCCCCAGCATGTCGGTGTCTTTCAGGTTGTTGGCGGGGGTTTCGAAGCCAGCCTCGAAGCCGCGGCCGTAGCAGATCTTGGCGTAGGCGCCGGGAAGGGCCTCGATGTCGGGAGCCCAGCCGAGGGTCATGCCGTCGAAGGCGTAATCGACGAGAAGGGCGGGGGTGCCGCCGTTGCCCGGGCGCTCGTTGTTCAGACGGAGGTTAGACGGCGCACCCTCGGTGGAGGGGCGACGGCCTATCGAGAACCAGATCGGCTGCTCGGCGATGTTGGACCAGGTCGCATAAGCGCGGTCTACGTTCAGGAAGTCGCTGGAAGGAACGCGCCCGAGGGTGCCATCGAATACGCCGACGCGGTCAGCGAAGAACGGAGTGGCGCCGCCGTTGGTGACTGCCTGGTCGTCGTTGGACCCGAAGGTTTTGTATGCCAGCAGTCGGACGTTTACGGTCACGTCCTTGGTCGCCTTAGCATGTATATTCAGGCCGAACCTGTTGGTGTAGAGGGTGTCGTTGTTCGGCTTGTACGCTGGGACCTGGATTGCATAGCCGCCGGCGGCGGCCGGCGTCATCAGCATGCCCGCCAGCTGCTGCTGGAGCACGATGTTTGCGGGAGTGCCTGGGGGAAGTGGGCTCATCAGGCCCCGCACCATCCCTGCCGCAGCGGCATAAGAGGTGGTGTGCTGCATGGTTTGCACTAGAGGCATCAGTTGCGACACCGGCTGTCCGGCTACGGAACCGCCGCCGAAGATGGTGCCCTGAAGGGCATTCTGCGCGTTATTGAGGGAGCCGAAGGCATCGGTGTATGCCTTGGTGCTGCCGTTCAGGCTGTCCAGCCTGAAGCGGTAGTCGCCGCCAATGGTGAGCCACTTGCCGAGGGATTTTTCCTCGATCTTGTCTACCTTGCGGGTCAGATCCTCGATCTTCTTCTGGTCTGCGCCCCCCTTCTGCTCCTCAAGTTTCTGCACTTTCTTGGTGAGCTCCTCAATTTTCCTCTGCATGTCCTGCTCGTCCGCCTGCGCCAGCGCAGGTACGGCCAGTGCGCAAACGGCAGCGCCGACCAACAGCTTTTCCAGTTTTTTCATTTACTTCTCCTTGTTCTTTTCGCTGGTGTTGAACCAACCTTCTTCAGAGAATATTGCAGCTGCACGTTGCCGTGCCGAGGTAACTCATTAAATTCTGGGCGTCGCTGTCCTGATCGGACGATTGTCCGGTAAGTTGAGAGGAAATGTAAATTATGTGAACAATATAATTTTTTTTGAAATCCAGAGCAGTTAGCTCTGGTTAAGTTGGGAGAGTGGCGCGGGTCTGTGGAAAAGAAGCCGGGCCGTAGGCTGGTAGCCTAATGAAACTTATAAATCTACAGAGTGCAATATGTCAATATATTTTTTATTGAATATATAATAGTGGTAATAATTTGCCTCGACTGCCGATTGGGCATCCCCCCCGGCAATGGGCGTATCTGCCCAGCTAATAGGGGTTGACTGGGTGTGTCCAATTCCCGTACTATTCAACAATTTAATCATCAGGATAAACACGTGAACCAAGCAAAAAAGCTGTACCTGGAAACCTTCGGTTGCCAGATGAATGTAAGTGATTCAGAGAAGATAGTTACCCTGATGAAGGGGATGGGATACCAGCAGACGCAGGACCCGGTCGATGCCGACCTGGTTTTATTGAACACCTGCAGCATCAGGGCTACCGCCGAACAGCGGGTCTACGGGCACTTGGGGAAGTTCAAGTCGATCAAGAAGACAAAGCCGGGGCTCATCATCGGCGTTGGCGGCTGCGTGGCCCAGCAGGAGGGGGAAAAGCTCCTCAAGAAAGCGCCTTTCGTAAACCTTGTCTTCGGCACCCATAACCTGCACCTGCTGCAGGGAATGGTCGCGGCCGCCGAGGAAGGGAAGCGGAGCAGCCAGACCGACTTTCTCGACGACGAAAAGCGGTTCGATCTCTTCCCGCACTCCGAGGCGGAAGGGGGAGTGACCCGGTTCGTCACCGTGATGCAGGGATGCGATAATTTCTGCGCCTACTGCATCGTCCCGCACGTGCGCGGCCGCGAGATCAGCAGGAGCGCCGCCAAGGTGGTCGAAGAGGTACGGGCCCTAGCCGATTCCGGCGTCACCGAGGTGACCCTTCTGGGACAGAACGTGAACTCTTATTGCTCCAAGCAGCCGGGGGAGCCGGATTTCCCGGACCTTTTGCGCCTGGTGGCGCAGGTCGATGGCATCGAGCGTATCCGGTTCACCACCTCGCATCCCAAGGACATGTCGCCAAGGCTCATTGAGTGCTTCGCCGATCTTCCCAAGCTTGCCCCCCACATTCACCTTCCCGCCCAGTCGGGAAGCGACCGGGTGCTTGAGCGGATGAACCGCGGCTACACGGCGCAGCAATACCTGGCCAAGGTGGCGGCGCTCAAAGAGGCCTGCCCCGCGATCCAGTTCACCGGCGACATGATCGTCGGCTTTCCAGGCGAGGACGAGGCGGCCTTTCAGGACACCATGGCATTGATGGAGCAGGTGCAGTACGCCGATCTCTTCTCCTTCATCTACTCGGCGCGCCCGGGAACCAAAGCCGCCGAGTATGCGGACGATGCGACCCGTGCCGAGAAGCAGGGGCGCCTGGAAAGGTTGCAGGCGGCCCAGAAGAAGACCACTTTGGCTAGGAACCGGAGCCTGGAGGGGACGGTGCAAAAGGTGCTGGTGGAGGGTTTGAGCAGCACAGGCGACTCCCTCTTCGGCAGGACCGGCGGCAACCGCGGCACCGTCATGGCGGGGGACCCCTCCCTGGCCGGACGGGTGTTGGACGTGAAGATAGTGGAAGGGTTGCAGACCCTGCTCAAGGGCGAGATCGTCCATGACTGAAACGAAAATGGGAGAAGCCAATATGTATCTGGAGATGAAGGTGTTCGGCTTCGCGCTAGATGCCATCGCGCAGATGCCGGTGATCATATTGAAGGATACCGAGGAAAAGCACGCGGTGCCGGTCTGGATCAACGCACAGGATTCGGTCGCCTTCGCTGCCCAGTTCGTGGGGCGCGAAGCGGCTGCCAGGACCCGCCGCAAGGACGTCTTTACCGCGCTCGTCGAACAGATGGAGATGACGCTGTCCCGCATCGTCATCGAAAGCCTTAAAGACGGCGCCTTCACCTCCTCCGTGCGGCTGTTGCCCCGGGAAGGTGAGGAGATCCGGCTGGAAGTGCACGTGACCGAGGCGATGCTCCTCTCTCTCAGGTACCAGCAGCCCGTGCTGGTGGACCCCGACGTGCTGGCCCAGGTCTCCACCCTCGACCTCAAGGAGGACGGCCTGGCCGGCGAGAACAACGCCCGTCGTTTCGTCGACTTCCTGGACCACATGGATCCCGCTTCCATGGGGAAGTACCCCATGTAGAAGAGGCAGCCCGTGTAGAAAAGGTGCCCGGGTGAATGAAGCCTTGGCAGTTCGCAGTTTCTCAATCTTAATCTCAATCTTTATCTGAATCTGGTTTTCCGGAGGTTTAATGCGCGACGCATCTTTCGAATTCCTGCAGCAATTGCTGGCGGCGCCCAGCCCCTCGGGGTACGAGCAGCCTGCCCAGCGGGTCTTCCGCTCCTACATAGAACCCTTCTGCCAGGTGGCGACCGACGTCATGGGGAACGTCTTCGGCATGATCCAGGGAGCGGGAAATAACCGCCCACGCATCATGGTCGTCGGGCACTCCGACGAGATCGGGCTCCAGGTCCGCTATCTGGACGACAACGGTTTCATCTATTTCTCCGCCATCGGCGGGGTCGACCCCCACATCACCCCCGGCATGCGGGTCCACGTACATACCGCCAAAGGGAAGCTGAACGGCGTGATCGGCAAGCGCCCCATCCACCTGATCGAGCCCAAGGAGCGCGACACGGTGATCAAGCTGGACGCCCAGTACATAGACATCGGCGCCGCCAACAAGAAAGAGGCCCTGGAGTGGGTGCGGGTAGGCGATCCCATCACCTTCGACAGCAACCTGGAGCGGCTCTTCGGGGACCGCGTCAGTTCGCGCGGACTCGACGACAAGGCCGGCAGCTTCGTGGTAGCCGAAGTGCTCCGCCGCGTCTCCGAGCTTCCCGATCAGCTCCCCATCGACCTCTACGGCGTCTCCTCGGTCCAGGAGGAGGTCGGCCTGCGCGGCGGCACTACCAGCAGCTACTCGGTGAACCCCGACGTCGGCATCTGCGTCGAGGTGGATTTCGCCACCGACCAGCCCGACGTGGACAAAAAGCACAACGGCGAAGTAGGCCTCGGGAAGGGGCCGATCCTTCCGCGCGGCGCCAACATCAACCCGGTCCTCTTCGACCTTCTTTCCGACACCGCCACCGGCAACGGCATCGTGGTCCAGTACACCGGCATCGCCCGGGCGACCGGCACCGACGCCAACGTCATGCAGATCTCCCGTGGGGGCGTCGCCACCGCCCTGGTGAAGATTCCGCTGCGTTACATGCACACCCCGGTGGAGACCCTGTCCCTTGCCGACCTGGACGGGGCGGTCGAGCTGATCGTCGCCTCGCTTGCCAAGATGGGGCACAAGGAAGCGTTCATCCCGATGTGATTGAACGTAGGAAGTCCCCCTTTATCAAAATCAGCCTGTTTCCAGCTCTCCCCCTCCCTTGACGGGAGGGGGCAGGGGGGTGGGTGAAGTCGCCCGCAGCGGAAACCTGGCATCTGCCCCCACCCCCTAACCCCCACCCGCTGGGGGAGGGGGGACTCATTCGGCAACTGCAACATCCTAACCGGACAACGCTGGGGACAGGGGGGATTTGCCTTGGTTAATCGGTGGCGGAAGACCTCGGTTAAGTCGCTTTATGTAAACGATAAATTTGGGAAATCATATGATTTACGGGCCCTTGATTAGGCAAATTTCAGTTGACTTGGACTGCCCCTTGTAATAGGTTTTCCGGTTAATATCCCGCGCCCCAAACAACAAAAGGAGTCTCCCTAATGTTAGAAAGCAGCCTCCCGGAAGGTCTTACCTTTGACGACGTTCTGCTCCTCCCTGCCCACTCGCTCATCCTCCCCCGCGATACCGATTTAAGCTCCAGACTCACCAACAACATCCAGTTGAACATCCCGCTGGTGAGTGCCGCCATGGACACTGTCACAGAATCGAGGGCGGCTATCTGCATGGCGCGCGAAGGGGGTATCGGCTTCATCCACAAGAACCTCACCGTCGCCGAGCAGGCGATGGAAGTGGATAAGGTCAAGAAGAGCGAATCCGGGATGATCGTGGACCCGATCACCATGCGCCCCAACCAGCGCATCCGGGAGGCTCTGGAGATGATGGCGAAGTACAGGATCTCCGGGGTGCCGATCACCAAGGCCAACGGCAAACTGGTAGGCATACTGACCAACAGGGACCTTCGTTTCGAGACCAACCTGGACCTGCTCATCTCCGACCGCATGACCAAGAGGAACCTGGTCACCGTGCCGGTCGGGACCACGCTGGAGCAGGCGAAAGAGCACCTGAAGCACACCAGGGTAGAGAAGCTTCTGGTGGTCGACGGGGAGAAGAACCTCAAGGGGCTCATCACCATCAAGGACATCGAGAAGATCAAGAAGTACCCCAACGCCTGCAAGGACTCCCTCGGGCGCCTGCGGGTCGGTGCGGCAGTCGGCCCGACCCCGGACGTGGACGCGCGCATCGACGCTCTCCTGAAGGCGGGCGTGGACGTCGTGGTCATCGACACCGCCCACGGCCATTCCCAGGGGGTAATCGACACCATCGCCCGCATCAAATCCGACTTCCCGGGGCTTGAGCTCGTGGCCGGCAACATCGCCACCGCCGACGCCGCCGAGGCGCTGATCAAGGCCGGCGTCGACGCCATCAAGGTCGGCATCGGACCGGGCTCCATCTGCACCACCCGCGTGGTCGCCGGCATCGGCGTTCCCCAGATCACCGCCATCGCCGAGTGCTCCAGGGTAGCCAAGAAGCACGGCATACCGCTCATCGCCGACGGCGGCATCAAGTACTCCGGCGATCTCACCAAGGCCGTTGCCGCCGGCGCCGACGTCGTCATGATCGGTTCCCTCTTCGCAGGGACCGAAGAATCCCCGGGCGACACCATCCTGTACCAGGGGCGCGCCTACAAGAGCTACCGCGGCATGGGCTCCATCGGCGCCATGAAGGAAGGGAGCAAGGACCGCTACTTCCAAAGCGACGTCGACAGCGACGTCAAACTCGTACCCGAAGGGATCGAGGGGATGGTTCCGCTCAGGGGACCGCTTTCCGCCAACGTGCACCAGCTGATGGGCGGCCTGCGCGCCGGCATGGGCTACACCGGGAGCCGGACCATCGTCGAGCTGCAGCAAAACGGGCGTTTCGTCAGGATCACCGGCGCAGGCCTCAAAGAGTCCCACGTGCACGACGTCATGATCACCAAAGAAGCCCCGAACTACCGGGTGGAAAAATAAGGCGCAAGGAACCGGCTCACGCAAAGCCGCAAAGACGCAGAGAAAAGCTGGTTCGGCAGTACTTTGCGCCTTGGCGTCTTTGCGTGACAGCTTTTGACTTTAGATAAGGAACTCATCAATGACCATCGACATACACTCCGAGAAGGTGCTGATCCTCGACTTCGGCTCCCAGGTAACCCAGCTGATCGCCAGGCGCGTGAGGGAGCAGAGCGTTTACTGCGAGATCCACCCCTACAACATGGCGCTCGAGAAGATCAAGGCGTTCGCCCCGAAGGGGATCATCCTTTCCGGCGGCCCCTCCAGCGTCTACGACAAGGACGCCCCGCACTCCGACCTCGGCATCTACGACCTCGGCATCCCGGTCCTCGGCATCTGCTACGGCATGCAGCTGATGACCCAGCAACTGGGCGGGCGCGTGGAGCGCTGCGACAAGCGTGAGTTCGGCCGGGCAACACTTGCCCTCGACGGCAAAAGCGAGATCTTCGCCGGCTTCGACGGCGGCGCCGAGGTCTGGATGTCCCACGGCGACCGCATCGAGGCGATGCCGGCCGGCTTCCAGCTCATGGCCCACACGACAGGCTGCCCCGTGGCCGCCATGAAGGACGAGAAGCGCAACTTCTTCGGCGTCCAGTTTCACCCCGAGGTGGTGCACACCCCGCGCGGCGACGAGATGATCGGCAACTTCCTCTTCAACGTCTGCGGCTCGAAGCCCACCTGGACCATGGCCAACTTCATCGAGACCGAACTGGCCAGCATCCGCGAGAAGGTCGGCACCGGCAAGGTCCTCTGCGCCCTCTCCGGCGGGGTCGACTCCGCCGTCGTCGCCGTCCTGATCCACAAGGCGATCGGCGATCAGCTGCACTGCGTCTTCGTCAACAACGGCCTTTTGAGGAAGGGCGAAGCCGACAAGGTGGTGAACCTCTTCACCAAGCACTTCAAGATCAACCTCGCCCATGTCGACGCCGCCGACCGCTTCCTCGGCATGCTGGAAGGGGTCTCCGACCCCGAGCAAAAGCGCAAGATCATCGGCAACGAGTTCATCTACCTCTTCGAGGAGGAGGCCAAGAAGCTGGGTCAGGTCGATTACTTGGCGCAGGGGACCCTCTACCCCGACGTGATCGAGTCCGTCTCCACCAAGGGCCCCTCTGCCGTCATCAAGAGCCACCACAACGTGGGCGGTCTCCCCGAGAAGATGAACCTGAAGCTCCTGGAGCCGGTGCGCGAGCTGTTCAAGGACGAGGTGCGGCTTCTGGGCAAGGAACTAGGCATGCCCGACGAGGTGGTGTACCGCCAGCCGTTTCCGGGTCCCGGCCTCGCTATCCGCTGCATCGGCGAACTCTCCGCGGAGAAGCTCGACATCCTGCGCGATGCCGACGCCATCGTCATCGAAGAGATCAGGAAAGCCGGGTTATATCGCGAGATCTGGCAGTCGTTTGCCGTACTGCTGCCGGTCAAAACCGTCGGAGTCATGGGCGACGCCAGGACCTACGAGTGGACCGTGGCCCTTCGCGCCGTCAACTCTCTGGACGGCATGACCGCGGACTGGGTCAAGCTCCCCTACGAGCTACTCGGCAGTATTTCTTCAAGAATCATCAACGAGGTGAAGGGCGTGAACCGCGTGGTTTACGACATCAGCCAGAAGCCCCCCGCAACCATCGAGTGGGAATAAATCGCTCCTCCCTATGGAGGTTCGTTTTTTGCAGTTAAAACGCCGCGGTAGCCGGGTAGAAGCCGGTTGCCGCGGCTCTTTCGTATCTTGAAGACTGGTTCCGCAGGTGGGGACTGGCTCCGCCAGGTGCCTGTCCCCCTTTCGCCGTCCCTCTTTACTTGGAGAAAGAACATGGCTCCTACACGGCTGCTCATTTTCGACCTGGACGGGACGCTGATCGATTCGCTCCCCGACCTGACCGACGCCACCAACCTGATCCGCAGCAACTACGGCCTCCCCGAAATAGGGATTCCCGAGGTCCGCAAGTTGGTAGGGCAGGGGGCGCGGAACCTGGTAGAGCGGGCGCTCCCCGGGGCAACGGCGGCGCAGGTGGACCAGGCGCTGGGCGTATTTCTCGATTACAACCTGGCCCACATAGCCGACAAGACCCGTCCCTATCCGGGCGTCAGCGAGACCCTTAAGGAGCTTAGGAACTTCGACATCCCCATGGTGGTCCTCTCCAACAAGAACGTCGCCCTCTGCAGGGAAGTCCTCGCCAAGCTGGCTATCGGGGACGCCTTCGCCGAGGTATTCGGGGCCGACTCCTTCCCCTACAGGAAGCCCTCCCCCGAGCCTGTGCTGGCCGTCCTGAAACAATATAAGATCGAAGCCGCTGAATGCGTCATGGTGGGGGACAGTATCAACGACATCGCAGCAGGATTAGGGGCAGGCGTTTTCACCGTCGGCTGCAGTTACGGTTATGGCGAGGTGAGTGAGCTTGCAGGAGCCAACTATCAGGTATCAGATTTTCAGTCATTGCTGAATTTGCCGTTTTTTAACAGGAAAAGCAGTGAGCAATGAAAAAAAGCTAAAGTTATTTTCTTAGCTGTCGAAACAGAACTAAACCTTATTCCGTACCTAACTTATCGGGGGCAAGAATCAGATGAAAATCGAAGAACTCAATCCGAATCCGGCAGCAACCCAACTCTCAGTCGTGCGGGCGGACAAGCCCGAAGTGGCCGAAGCAAATGGGGAAGCAAATGCTAAGCAGCAACCGGCAGCCGACAAGGTCGAGCTTTCCAGTTACATGCCGCTAGTTCCCAAAGCGCAGCGGCGTCTGGATTTTAGAACCGAGAAGGTGGAGGAATTGAAGTCGCAGATACAGGCAGGGACCTATCAAGTATCAGGTCGTGCCGTAGCAGAGAAGATGCTTTCCAAGATCGTGATGCCGAGCGCCGCATAACCAATTGGAGGAGCGGAATATAGAGAAGATAGGGACAGGTAACTAAACAAAACCATTGACAGCGACGGGTAAAGTGCGGTACAAAGACCACTCGATTTAAGCGGGAATAACTCAGTGGTAGAGTGTCAGCTTCCCAAGCTGAAGGTCGCGGGTTCGAATCCCGTTTCCCGCTCCAAAAAGAAAAATAATCCTCAGTTGCTAAGAAGCGACTGGGGATTTTCTTTATCCCTCGTAGGTCGGGACTGCTGTATGAATGTAACCCTGAAAAAGGCTCCGTCCAAAGAGGGGCAGTTTGCGCTGGAAGCGCTTCAGAGTGCGGTGAAAAAAGCACTTGAAAGGAAAAAACGTTTGGGCCAGTACGCGATAGTCTGGCATGACGGCAAGCCCGTTATAATCGGCGAGGATGCTCCGGAAGACACTGAATGAGGTGGTAGCAAGCAAGCTGCTTTTGCTAGGGGGGCGAGTAGTGCAATCTGGAAATGCTCTGGTAGAGAGTGACAAATTGCAGGAACAGATCCGTGCTCATCGCCGGCTTGGCTCCTACGAAGAGAAGCAACTGAAAGAGTACTATCGTATAGGCCTGACCTACTCCAGCAACGCTCTTGAAGGGAACAGTCTCACCCGGTCGTCCGTGGCGACTACATCTCCGCGTTGCTCGATTCCAACGAGGGGAACAATCAGCCTTTCATCAACTTCATCACCTGTTGCGTCTGGGAAAGCCAGAAAGAGTATCTGCGGCTTCTGGAAAGCCTTGACCGGGAATAATAATACCTTCCGCACCCACAGCACTTGCCGCCAAATTGCCCTCAGTAGCACAATTCTCTTCCAATCCTTCACCCACCTAAGCTCCAGTAACACTTGTGCAAAGTCCGGATGTCTAACCTGACCCGCCCCCCCCCTCGTCAATGTCCGATTGCCTTTCAGGGACTGCGACAATGACTCTGTTATTTGACCTCCATATTTTGCTGGGTATATTTTAACGGCTTTTAATTTTGCAGATTGGGAGGACCCATGGACATCAGCCAGGAACGAATGGAACAACTGGGCAAATTAGCGTTCGTGAACAAGATTGCGGAGATGTTGCTGTCGACCGAAGCCGTCTCCCGTGACAATGACTTCCAGACCGTTTGTTACCATGTCGCGAAGGTGTTGGATGAAGCTGAGGAACATCAGGCTAGACATCCGGACATTTATGGGGGAGGAGGGGTCAGGTCAGGCTAGACATCCGGACATTTATGTAGCTTGGCTCGAACTCCATCAATTGACTCAGCCAACTGGGCATCTGTTACCGTGCGATGTCTGAGCCTTTGCGCCAGTTTCCCTAATGCCGATGCATCTCGCTGTAATTCCTTCGCCAATGCAGTGAGCGACATATGCCTCGACTCTTCAACTATCAAAGCTGCCACTGCCCTTGCCTCACTCGCGGGATGAGCCTTGCCTGCCGATCTGAGTTCTGCCTCAGAAATGCCGAACTCGCAACAGACTGCGGCTAAAACATCGGCCAGAGTAAAATGATCCGGTGGTTCCTGACGTGCCGTAAGTATCGCATTGTCTGTAAAGTCATCATCTCCTAATATCCTTCCGTCGCACATTCCTGAGTAGAACTCTTTTCTTCTCCCGTCATCTATATGATCCGCAACAAAATCCAGATAGCGAGCGCGTGCAGTTATTTCCTGTGATGCGAACTGAGATAGCACGAAGTCAGTGGTCACCCATGACAAGTTTTCCCTCCCTAGATAGACACAATGGCTACTCCACCAGTATTTCCCGAGATCGTCCACTATATGTGCCCTGATAGGGTTACGATGCACATACCTCACAAGCTGCAAGAGATACTCGTCGGCGTCTATAAGGATCGCCTTATACCTTCCCTGGAAAACATGCCCTGTCCGGCTGTGGGTGCTATTGATCCACTGAGTGTAGCGTTGTGAGATGTTCTGAAGTATTCGCGAAAGAGGTATCTTTCCTACTTGCAGTACAAAGTGAGCGTGGTTCGTCATCAAGCAGAAAGCATGTAGGCGGAAGTTAAAGCCTTCAATGGCTTCACGGAGGAGAGAGTAGAACTTGGTGCGGTCCTGGTCAGAGAAAAAGATGTCCGTGCCGTCATTGCCGCGTATGATGACGTGGTACGTCGCATTGGGAAAATGAAGGCGTGGCTTGCGGGGCATGCCAATAACCTACCGTCAAATGTCCGGATGTCTAGCCTGACCCCCCTTGACCCGGATGTCTAGCCTGACCCCCCTTGACCTATGTCCCCCGAACCTCATGCCATGACTATGACACCTGTTCTTCTCAACTACATACTTAGTTTAAACTGCCCGACAAGGTGGCTTAAGGTGGTCGCTTGCTCGGAGAGCTTCGAAGCAGCATCTGTTGTATGCTGGGCGCCGTTGGCGGTCACACTCACTTCGTCGGTCATGTGTTGGATGGCTGTATTGATTTCGATGGTGGTTGCTGTCTGTTGTTCGGCAGCGGTGGCAATCTGGCTGATCTGCAGGTTAAGCGAGGCAATCTGCTCCAGGATGAGCTGCAATGCCTGACCCGACTCCGAAGCCTTTTCCGTTCCGGCCTCAACTTGTTTGACCCCTTCTGCCATGGAACGGACAGCCATCTGAGTGTCACTTTGGATGCCGTGAATCATTTCTCCAATCTCCCGGGTGGCCTCGGTGGTCCGTTCGGCCAGCGATCTCACCTCATCTGCGACCACGGCAAAGCCGCGTCCCTGTTCACCGGCGCGAGCCGCCTCGATAGCGGCGTTCAATGCCAGGAGGTTCGTTTGGTCGGCGATGTCCTGGATCGTAGCGACGATGGCGCCGATCTGGTCTCCCCTTTGGCCAAGAGTGCTGACTGTCTCAGCAGACCTATTGACCTTTTCCGCAATGCTCCCCATGACGGTGAGGGTTTCGCGTAAGACGGCAGCACCGGACTGGGCGGCGTCGTCGGCGCTTCTGGAATTATCTGCAACGGTGTGGCAGTTATTGGAGATGTCGGCGGCGGTCGCGGCCATCTCTTCGGAGGCAGTCCCTGCCGACGCCCCCTGAGCGGCGACACTTTCCGCGGCCTTTGAGATTTGCCGGGATGAGTCAAGCAGCGTGGAAGACGCAGCCGAGACATCGGCCGTGGTGCTGGAGACCTGCTGCAGAATGGCGTTCAGTTTATTGAGAAAGACGTTGAACCAGTGTGAAAGCACGGCAAATTCATCCTTGCCTCCTTCGTCAAGGCGCTTGGTGATGTCCCCCTCACCTTCGGCGATATCCCTCACCATATCGGTGACCCTGGAGAGGGAACTGTTGATGCGCCTGATCGTGTACAGCAGTGGGATTGCGGCAAGGACCGCTATGATGATAGCCATGGTAATGATGGTGGCCGACATCCTGGCTGAGACGGAGTTGGTCTTCTCCACCATCTTCGCCTGAATATCCGCGGTGTTTTTTACCAGCTCTTCACCGGTTTTCAGTTCCTTGTCGGCCGCGACCTTGACCATTTCCAGCGCTTTTTTCGCCTTGTCATTGCTTTCGATGATCTTCATTTGTGCCGCGATAATCCGCTCCACCGAAGCTTCCGCGGCATGGATTGATGTGCTTGCTGCATCGACATTTCTTAGTGCTGCCGTCTGTTTCAGTAAAGCAAGCTCCTTGCGTCCCCGGATAATGTTCTGACCGATTTGGGCAAAGAGGGAACGAAGCTCACCGGCAGAGGTGTTGGCGTCTTTTGCCGCTTCGCTTAGCATCAAGGAGCGAAGTTTTCCATCGATCGACTTCGTTGCAATCGTAGCGGCGTTTATCGTTGCGCCTACACCGTCGATCCGCTGATTGGTCGACATGGCCGAATCCACATCTTTGCGGTTCTTTTCGGCGCGGAGTTCCATTCGTCCTACGGCTGTGGTCAAACCGGGAATCAGTTCAAGCAGACGGTTATTGAGTGCTCTCTTTTCTTCTTGGAATTTTTCCCCCGAATCCCTGCCCGAAAGCATTGCCTGCTTCAAGGCGACCAAACCGGTGTCTGGCTTTGTAACCTGCTGATAAATGGCCTCCATCGATTTCTTAACTTCGACGACCTCCGGATCAGTGCTGGTAACTGCCTGGATTACAGTGTTAGCGCTCCTGAGCTTGGACTTATTGGCAAGTATTTCAGACGTACCCTTGGCGGCATCCAGATCCTTCAGAATGACCTGCACCTCTTTCAGCGTTATGACGACGTCTTTCACTTGCTGGGCCGAGGTAAAGATCTGGACTGACGAATTCACCGAAGTGGAAACCTGCTTTGATCCGCTTGCGTTAAGGGTCTGCATATCCCGCCGCACCCCCCCCAATGATTGCTCTACGCTCTGGATGGCATCATTAACCTTGCGGGACTCCTGTTGAAAGTTGTCCAGGCTCCGGATCCGTTCGTCGGTCGCTCGCTTCACATCGTTGTAAACAGTGTTTATCACCGTAACATCGATGGCCCCGGCGTGCTCCTTGTCGAGCGCCTTTATCCCCTCCAGAGCCGTCTGAACTGTCTTGAGTCGATCATCCACCGCTGAGGAAAGCTCCGTCACCTCCCGCTTATCGTTTGCGACCCCTAGGCGCAACAGCACTCCGGTGAGCGATTCGATGGAGCGCTGCAGTTCCGTAGTCTTGATCTGCAGAGGAGTGGAGCGGTGGGTCAGTTGAGAGACGATCCCCCGGATGTTGTAAATGGAATGGATGCTCAGAGAAGCGAGGATAGCCAGGCCTCCAAACATCACTGCCGCACTGAGATAGAGCCAAGACCGGGTTTTCATTGATTATCTCCTACTTCTTATAAATGCCGCAGCTCAGAACCTGTTCGTCTATCTTCTTGAAATAGGTGGTTTTTGCTCAAGGGGCTTCGTTCTTGGGATGGATGGTCCTGTAATCGACCGCGTGGTTCATTGTGGTTATTTTTTAAAGATGCCACAACCTATTGCCAGCTCTCCAGCCCGCTCCACGTAGGTACTCTTCTGTTCCATCGCCTTGGTCTTGGGACTCTGGGTCACGTAGTCGACCCAACCTGATTTGTTGGCTTTGGCCAGTTCTACGATTTCCTTGCGAAACTTTTTGCCATTGGAATCAGGGACCTCGAGCAGGTTCTGGCCGACAAGATTTTGCTTGGGGGCATTGGCGACCAAAGTGCCGTCAAAGGTAAAGGCAATAATATATTGCTCACCTTGCCCAAACTGGCTCTTGGGATCATTGAAAGCATCAAGGGCCTTTTCCAAACCATTTGCGTTGTAATAGGCGACTGCTGCTTTCACCATTTCCATGGCTTTCTCACGCTCACCAGCAAAGGTAACTGTTGAACCGAGTAAAAGTGTGACTATCGCCATTACAATAATCTTCTGCATTCTTTTCATTTGAGATCTCCTTGGTTAGTTGCTGTATTACAGCAGTTACTGGATATGCGGCAGAAATGCCAAAAGGGTGCGAAATTCTTTATAGCTCTATATCGGTGTGAATGGACCCGAACTTTAAACAAAACACCGCTTCTCCTTGATGAGAAGAAAAAGAGAGTTTTTTGCCGGCTATGCCAGTGTTATTTAAATGCCTGTTGGTAACAGTTGACATTCACCGGCAGTCGGCCCACTTGCAAGTGGCCTTAAATGCCACTGCCTTAATACCGGCCATCATTGCGCTGAACGTTGTCTTGATAGGGGGAGAGGGAAACAGAAAGGAACTCTATACATGGGGGCTGGAGGCACCTGCTTTTACCTGTGTTCCTCCAAATCCATGCGGCCCAGGCGCTGCAGCCAGTAGGCGATAAGCAGACAGATCAGCGCCCACACTGACCCTATTGTCCAACCGGCAAGGACGTCGGTGGGCCAGTGGACTCCCAGGTAGACCCGGCTCGCCCCTACAATGAAAGTTAGCAGTATAGCCAGGAACATCAGGTAGGCTCTAACCGCGTGGTTGGGTTGCACCCGTGCGAGCAGGGCGCCAAGGGTCAGGTAGGTCGCTGCGGCAAGAAGGGCATGGCCGCTGGGAAAGCTTTGAGAGGTGGTATAGGCGAGGGGGGATACAAGATCCGGCCGCGGACGGTCGTAGTGGAGCTTCAGGAAAGTGCTCAAGGTTCCGCCGCCGATAGTCGCGGCAAATAGAAGCAGGATGGTCCGGTAATTTCCCTTCAAAAACAGGAAACCTGCGGTGGCCAGCAAGATGAAGGTCAACACTCCGTCTCCGCCAAAGGCCGTGAAGTCGCGGGCTGTCTCCTCCACCCACCTTGGGCCGATGGGGTCGTGGGGAGCATCTGGGGTACGCATGGCCAATAAAATGGCCCGGTCAAAGGAACCCGGCTCTCCCCGGATCTCATCCGCAAGCTCCGCGAAAGCCCACAACCCGCTTACCACCACGAATACCGCGATCAGGGACCAAAGCTCAGGGCGCCGTCGTGGTTCAAGAAGAGGGCGCAGTTGGAGAAGGAAACGACGAACCATTGGTATTCGTTTGTTCTCCTTATATTTCAGCATCAGCACAGGCGGAACTGGCCGTCTGCCTCTTCATCAAATGTTCTTTCCTCTGTGCAAAGGAGCGGCATCGGCTGAACGGGTGGGGGCGAAGGCGGGATGGTCGGAATCTCGGGGGTGACGGGGATCACGGCGCGAGCGCCCTCTTCTGCCGCTCGCTTAGCCAGTTTGTCGCAACGCTCGTTGAACGGATGCCCCGCATGTCCTGCCACCCATTCCCACTCTACCTTGTGCCTGGCTGACAGGTCGGCGAGTTGACGCCAGAGATCCTGGTTCTTCAGAGCGTCGGGTGTCTCAAGGCGTCCGGCACGTATCCAGCCTGCTAGCCATTCGCTCATCCCCCGTACCAGGTACTGCGAATCGCTGAAAACGCGCACCCTGCTCGGAGCGTTGAGCGCCTCCAGTCCCCTGATCGCTGCAATCAGCTCCATACGCTGTGAGGTTGAGCTGGGCTCGAAACCACTCAGCTCCTTTTCGTGCTCCCCATAGCGCAGGATCACGCCATATCCCCCCGGCCCGGAGTCCCTTCCCGAACCGTCGCTGTAGATCTCCACAATGCCGGGCGGCGGCGGGGTGAAGGCAACCTCCAGGGCGGCAAAACCCAACTCGCGCAGCAGGGAAACCAGTTCCTGGACGCTCGCCGGCCGGCTCTGCAACTCTGCCAGGGATACATCAACGGGAGCGTCGTAGCGAACGGTGGCAAGCGCTTTGGAGAGAATCGCCTGTTCCGCATGGGTTTTCAGATTCTCCCTGCGGCTCTTCCCGTTCACCAGGCTTCGCCACTCCAGGACTTTTTCAAGGGATCCGAACTGCTGTACCAGCTTTGCCGCTATCTTCTCGCCTATCCCCGGGACTCCCGGGATATTGTCTCCGCTGTCGCCGGCAAGCCCAAGGACATCGGCCACCAATTCAGGAGGGACGCCGAAGCGCTCGACAACCTGCTGCGGCCCCGAACGCTTCCCCTTCATCGTGTCCAAAAGGGCAATCCGGTCGGTGACGATCTGCAGTAAATCCTTGTCGCCGGTGACTACGGTGACATCCGCTCCTTCCGCGGCGAACCTAGCGGCGAGGGTGGCAATGACGTCGTCGGCCTCAAAGCGAGAGGCTTCCAGGATGGGGATGTTGAGAGTCTGCAGTATCTTCCGTAGGTACGGGAGTTGGGAAACCAGGTCCTCGGGCATTGCGTCGCGCTGCGCCTTATAGTCCGGGTACATTTCGCGGCGAAAGGTATTTTCACGGGGAGGGTCGAAGACGACGGCGAAATATTCGGGACGATGCTCCTGCAGCAGGTCGAGGAGCATCTTCGTGAAACCGAAAATGGCATTGGCAGGCATTCCGCCGGGGGTGGCGATATCCCGGAAGCCGTAATAGGCGCGATAGATGTAACTGGATCCATCCAGCAGATAGAGCCGCGGCGAAATTTCCATACCCTCTCCCACAAAGAATTCCCGCCGGATACTACTATCTCAAGGGGAGCTTTACAATCCATATCCGTACCTGTGCCTGTCACCGGTGCCTCAGGCTCGCCGGTGCCGCTGTCTGGTGCAGAGGGGGCAGAGGGGGCAGGGGACTCCAGGAGAGACCTTTTACTTTTCATTTCCCATTGCCTCTTCTGATGCCGGACAGCTTTTGCTGCACTGGGAGGATTCCTTCACTGTTGCCTGCTTCCACTCGGTTTCATCGATCCTTACATAGATCGTGCACTGC
Source organism: Citrifermentans bemidjiense Bem (assembly GCF_000020725.1). NCBI lineage: Bacteria > Pseudomonadati > Thermodesulfobacteriota > Desulfuromonadia > Geobacterales > Geobacteraceae > Citrifermentans > Citrifermentans bemidjiense. The sequence continues at coordinate 911,965 of NC_011146.1, forward strand.
TTGCTTTTCTCGAAGACGTACTCCCGGACGGGAATCATGTCACCCGTCTCATTCTCGTCGGTTTCGGCGCCCAGCCACCAGTTTTCCTTGATGGTCGCCGTCCCCTGCTCATGCCGGCTGCATCTTCCGGACTTGTCGAGTTTGAAGGCGATGGTCCGAGCATCGACGTAACGTACTTCCAAAGATTGGTTCACTCTTCCTTTCGTCTGGACGAATCGCAACGGTGTGTGTGGGGGGCAGGGCATGTCAAGTCGCGGCTCGCTATCCTCGTCCAGTTGCACAGGCTCGGCACCCAGGGGCGGTGTGGACGCCAGCAGCGCTAAGATCATCCATACAAAGGCATTGATCTTCATGTCACTACCTCGTCTTGTTACCGTTGATGGTAGGGCGGCCAGCGGCTGCCCAAAAGATTCCATGTTGCTTTAGGAAACCGCGACTCCTGCACCTTGTTCCCTTGATTGCCTCCAAGCAGCCGAAAGTCTGTGGCGGTCTCTTCAATGAGGAAGCCGACATGCGCGCCAGAGGTTGAAAAACTTCGGTCGGTACGCTTGCTGCTGCAGACAACAACGACCGCCCCTGGGACAGGTCCTGAAGGCCTCCCCCAATGGAGCCAACTTTTGGCCGCAGCCGAGTTTGTCCCTTTTATGCCCACTTGCATGAGGCACCAGTTGACGAAGGACGAACACCAGGGTGTCTCGTCATCGGTGGCTTTAAGAGTCGTCGTGGCATGGTAGGAAAGGATTCTTGGGTTGTCCTCAGGGCCGGCAATCTCCTTCTGCCCGACTTCCTTCCTGGCGATGTCCATCCACGGGGCGTTATGGAAAATGCCACTGGCGGGCTTTGAGCTGTTGCTGTTCATGATGATCTCCCTTTGCAACCAAACTTGTCGGGAGCATAAAGAAGAAAGCCCGGAGGGGATCCGGGCTTTCATTTTATCTACAGCGACATCAGCGTGAAAGGGGAGGACCAGGCGCCGGGACCGGCGGTCCCTATGCAGCGGGCTATCACGGAGTAGGTCCGGCCAGGGGTACGGTCTGGAATGGTGATGTGGGTGCCGTGGGCGAAGGTGCCAAAGGGCCTGAAGTTTTCCGAAATGGTCGGATCGGAATCGGTGATGCGGAATTCATAACTGGCGGCGCCAGGCACCGGCTTCGCGTTGGCTACCAGCGTCCCCGATACTCGCCCATGCTTCACGGTAAGCGCCGGCGCGGGAAGCGGTTGGGAGGAAAGAGGCCGCTTGGCCTTCACCTGGGCGATGAGTTCGAAACCGGAACTCTGCAAAACCGCAAGGTCGCTCCTGGCGGCCAGTTCCACGTGCTTGGCGATCCTCCCCAATATGACGCAGACCTCGTCTCGGGTCTTGTCCCGGAAGGCGATCTTCAGCGTGTCCCTGGTTTGCGACTCGTCGCGGGCTTTTTGCAATCTGTCTACGCCTTCGGACAACCGTTGCAGGTCCTGCTCGAACTCTGCGGACCTCTGCTGATAGTGGGGGCTGTTGAACACCGACTCCTTGACCCTGCGCGCCAAGGTGAGGAGTTCGAAGACGTTCCGGGGAAAGGCGGTCTTTGGCTTGGGCATACTGACTTTACCTCCGTAAGGTTAATTTCCTCCCGGGCAACGACGACCAGTCTAGTATCCACTGTTATGTTTTCAAGTGTCTAATCATTCGAAAGAAATTAATTTAGTGCCGACTCTTTTCAAATGAATGTCAAAACGGTCAAACAACCTCCCTTTTTCGATGATTGGCCGCGCAAACAAAAAAACAGGTCTATTTTTTTGCCTGAAGGGTTTATTTTTGGCTGGCGCAACCTGCCGGTTTCACAGCGTATTTTCGACGCCTCAAAATGCATGATCTTACAAACAAAATGTAAGGTCTTACAAAATGGAAAACGTGTTCAGCAAAACCGGGGAAGAACCGGGCAAAACTCAAGGCTCGTTCTGAAAGTTGAAGTTTTTGCGATGCGGCGACGAAACTGTGCTGTCAGGCCGCGTGCCGGGGTTAATTTCCCGCATGTAGGGTATCGGAAACGCAAAGAAGGGGTAGGGAAAAGCGTGGTTAGGGGCACAATTTAAAGAAGATGATCGGGGGAAAATTTTTTCAAAAAACAACTCCCAGCGAAACAGCTCGTGCAACGGCGTGGGAACGGTTGGAGACCTGCAGTTTTCCCGAGGCATTTTGCATATGAAAGGTTACGGTCCGCTCTGATACTCCAAGAATCTGCGAGATCTCCCACGACGTCTTTCCTTCGGCCGAGCACCGCAGGCACTCTATTTCCCGGCTGCTCAACTGTAACTGCTTGGGAGATACCTCGTCGGCGTCAAGGACCCGGATGGCCCCTTCGTGAATGTGAAAGGAGATGGCATGTGCAAACGGAAGGGTGGCGGCGATCTGCCGGCAAATTCGGACTAAGAAGCGGAGTCAGCATCCCCATTCATGACGCTGAGGGACGAAGGGCCATGTTGAGCCTTGTGTCCAGTCTCCAGGCCGATCTATTATGCCGGGTATCGGGAGAAGTATTGCGGCATTCCCGTCTGCGACGCCGACCAGCTTCCTGCAGGGGCGCGGTCGGAGCATCTGATCGCCATCGGCGGCCCGGATGATCATTTACTCATGGACCTCTTCGCACAGGGGACTCCTCTCGAATCCTCGCCGGGATCTACGGCGAAATCGGCAAAGAGCAAATATTGGGCATGATGGTCAAGGTGCCGAGCCGCTATGCATCCGGCCGAAGAGCGCTTGTGATATCGATAGCAGAGGCCGCTGGAATGGCTAAATACAAGGACCTCAAGGCCACCTTCAGTCCGGCCTTGACCGGCGGCCGGGACCTAATGAGGTCCGACGCGGTGATTTTCACATCTGTCGTTATCCGCGTCATCCGCTAGATCCGTGTGCGACCGCCGTCCGAAAGGCGGAACTTCGAGATATCCCGTAGCGGTGGCGCGCCGAAGAGGCGGTTATACTCGCGGCTGAACTGGGAAGGGCTCTCGTAGCCTACTTGAAACGCGGCGGTTGCCGCATCCAGCGACTCTGCCAGCATTAGGCGCCTGGCCTCATGCAGGCGCAGATGCTTTTGGTACTGCAAGGGGCTTAAGGCGGTCATGGACCGGAAATGGTTATGAAAGGATGAGGTGCTCATGCGTGCCTGGGAAGCGAGCTCTTCGATGCGAAGCTGTTGCTTGAAGTTGCTCTTCAGCCATCCGATCGCCCGCGCTATCTGCTGACTCTGGCTTCCTGCCATTGCTATCTGGCGCAAACGCGCGCCCTGTTCCCCCACAAGCAAGCGGTAGGTGATCTCCTTTTGAATGATCGGCGCAAGGATCGGAATGTCATGTTCTTCGTCAAGTAGGTCGATCAGGCGTTGAAAGGCGGTGAGCAGCGGCAAGGTGACTTCGCTGGTCGCCATGCCATGCAGGGATTGCTGCTGACGATGATGAAGGAAATTGTCATCCAATAACAGTTGAGAGACCTCGTGTATGTCGAACTTCAACTGTAGCCCCAGCAGAGGCCTTTCTTTGGTTGCTTCTACGACCTGGACGAAAGTGGGCAGGTCCACCGACGTGATCAAGTAATGGTGATCGTCATACACATGCGTTTCGCTGCCAACCAGCACGCGCTTTGAGCCCTGCACGACCATGCAGATGCTGGGCTCGTACACCACGCTCATAGGTTCCGTCAGTTCGTCCTGCCGGAATATCCCCAATCTGGGTACCGACGTTTGGCCTAGAATCCCGTTGTTCGTCCATCGGGCAATGCTCTCTCTCAAAGCTTCGCGCGCCGCTTTTGTCCCGCCCTCCATGATCACTCCTAATTCCTTGTTTGCACGGGCGATTGCCAGCAATCGCCTCACTCGTATCATAACAAGCGACCTTTTCCATTACAACATTTGTCATTCGCTTTGTAGGATCAGGCAAGAAACCCGTAGGATCATTCTACCGGTCTCTCCGATGTGGGGGGTACTATGCCTACAGGATTCGAAAAAGCTTCTAAACCAAACAATTGTCCCACGGAGGTTCACGTGCAATTCGAGTATTACAATCCAACCCGTTTAATCTTTGCTGCCGGGGCGCTCGCACGTCTAGGAGAGATCGCCGGCCGGCATGGCAAACGCGCCCTGCTGGTTACCGGCGGCGGTAGTGTCAAGCGCAACGGTGTCTTTGATCGCGCAGTCGCCAGCCTGAAGCTTGCCGGCGTTTCAGCGGTGGAATGTTCCGGCGTCGAGCCCAATCCGCGAATCAGTACCGTCAGGCGCGGTGCGAAAATCGCACGGGAGAACGGATGCGATGTGATCATCGCCCTGGGCGGCGGCAGCACTATGGACGCAGCGAAAGTCATGGCTGCCGCGTTTTATTATGACGGCGATCCCTGGGATATGATCTTCCACGGCCAGCCTGATCCTTATGTCCCGACCCGTGCGCTGCCCGTCATCACGGTGCCTACCTTGGCGGCCACCGGCTCCGAGATGAATATGGGTGCGGTCATTTCGAACGAGGAGACCAGGGAAAAGTCCTTTGTCAGCACAGAATGCCTGTATCCAGCGGTTGCCCTCGTTGACCCCGAACTCACCATGAGTGTGCCTAAGGATCAGACTGCCTATGGGATCTGCGACCTGATCACCCATGTGACCGAAGGTTACTTCAACGGTGTCGACGGCACCCCCATTCAGGACCGGTTCGCCGAAGGCGTCATCCTCACAGCCATGCAGTGGGGTCCCAAAGCTATTGCCGACGGGAGTGATCTGGAAGCGCGGGCCCAGGTTCAATGGGCTTCCATTGTCGCCCTCAACGGCTGGGTTAACGCAGGGACCAACGGCGGGTTCCCCGTGCACATGATCGAGCATACCCTGTCCGCCTATCACGACATCACCCACGGGGCAGGTCTGGCCGTGGTCAATCCTTCCTGGATGCGTTTTGCCGCGAGACACAGGCCGGAAAAGTTCGTGCAGTTTGCCGAACGCATCTTCGGCCTGCAGCCGGCGAGACCGGATGACCTTGCGTGTGCCATGGAAGGAATCGACCGCTTTGAAGCGTTTCTGCGCTCCACCGGCTGCCCGACCCGCCTTTCAGAGCTGAAGATTGGGGATGCTCTGCTGGCAGAGTATGCCAGGGAAACGGTCCGTATCATTCATGATGACCAGGGGCGTTTGCCGGGGTGGCCCCCGATGAGCGAGTCGGACATTGTCGATGTGCTGCAGTCGGCGCTGTGATATTTCCCGAGGAATTGTTGTCGGACGGCCATGAGGATGCAGTTATTGCCGGGTGGCGGATGTGGAGTGCAGTTGGCTCGATGTCGCTGTGTGTGGCAATGCTTATCGCTTCGGAGTTCATGCCGGTCAGCCTGCTGACACCGATTGCAGCCGATCTGGGTGCGACTGCCGGAATGGCGGGCCAAGCCATCTCCATTTCGGGTCTCTTCGCAGTGGTAACCAGCTTGTTCATCGCAACCATCGCAGGGCGCATAGATCGCCGCCATTTGCTGATGGGGTTGACGGGTCTGATGTTGGCTTCGTTGATACTGATCGCGGAGGCCTCAAGCTTTGGCATGCTGATGATTGCCCGCGCGGTTCTGGGTATGGTGGTCGGTGGATTTTGGGCGCTGGCCACGGCAACGATTATGCGCCTGGTTCCGAAGGACGCAGTCCCCAAGACGTTGGGGGCCATGTACACGGGCAACGCTTTAGCCACCACCTTTGCCGCGCCCATCGGCAGCTACCTCGGAGGCATCATCGGCTGGCGCGGCGTCTTCTGGGCGCTTGTGCCCATAGTAGTGCTGAATCTGATCTGGCAATGGATAAGCCTGCCGTCCATGCCTCCACAAACCGCTAACCCTGTTGGTAAAGTCTTTGGCCTGTTGCAACGACGCAATGTCGCCTTCGCCATGGCGGGCGTAATGCTCTCCTTTGCCGGCGCCTTCGGCGTATTCACCTATATGCGGCCCTTTCTTGAAGCTTACACACGGGTAAGCGTGCCCCAACTGTCTCTGCTCTTGCTTGCGATGGGAGGGGCTGGATTTGTCGGCACATACGGAGCCACAGCACTGCTTGAGCGTCATCTTTACTCGTTGCTCAGGTTGTTACCCCTGGCACTAGGTGTGGTGACGATTGGCCTGCTGTCGGTTGGACATGTTCTATGGGGAGTCGCGGCCATGCTGATTGCCTGGGGGACACTGAACTCGGCCATTCCGGTGTCGTGGTCCGCCTGGCTGGCTAAAGGTATCAGCGACGAACCGGAAAGCGGCGGCGGGTTGATCGTGGCAGCGATTCAGCTCTCGATCATGCTGGGGGCAGCGTTCGGCGGTTTGCTCCTGGACCATATTTCGATTGCGGCAACGCTGATCGGTGGCGCAGTTCTTCTCGTTCTTGCGTCGCTGATAATCGGTAATGGCGACCGCATCAGATCAAGCGTAGGAGCAAACGGGCAGGCGGTTAATCCTCTCCGTTAGCGGCATGTTCACCGGACAAAAGTGAACATCACGAAATACACCCCTATTAAAGGAGTTCGGAATGAATAAAACAGGCTTTGTCAGTGGTGCCTTCCGCATCCTCACTGCGATGACACTAGGCTTGGCTTTGTCCGTGGCTGGCGCCGGCGCAACATCCGCGGCAGGCATGCCCAAGGGAGCTGATAACTTCTACAGAAGTAAGGAGGTAACCATGGAAAAAGTTACTTTCAAAAATCAGTACAACATGAAAGTTGCGGGCAATCTGTTTGTTCCCAAGGAGTTGAAGCAGAGCAGCAAATATCCTGCGCTTGTAGTCGGACATCCTATGGGTGCAGTAAAAGAACAAAGTGCGAACATGTATGCGGCAAAAATGGCTGAACGGGGCTTCGTCACCTTGTCCTTGGATCTATCTTTTTGGGGAGAGAGTGAAGGTCAGCCACGCAACGCCGTCGCACCGGAGATTTACGCCGAGGATTTCAGCGCAGCGGTGGATTTCCTGGGCACCCGGCCATTTGTTGACAGAGAACGGATCGGGGCCATCGGGATCTGTGGCAGCGGGAGCTTTGTCATCAGCGCTGCCAAGATTGACCCGCGAATGAAAGCCATTGCGACCGTCAGCATGTACGATATGGGCGCGGCCAACCGTAATGCCCTGAAGCACTCGATGACCCTTGAGCAGCGGAAGCAGGTCATCGCAGAGGCTGCGGCGCAACGCTACATCGAGTTCACCGGCGGTGAAACCAAGTACACCGGCGGGACGGTGCTTGAGCTGAAGGAAGATACCCACCCCATCCAGCGCGAATTCTTTGATTTCTACCGCACCCCTAGAGGCGAGTTCACGCCTAAAGGCTCGTCGCCTGAACTTACGACGCGCCCGACGCTGACCAGTAACGTGAAGTTCATGAATTTCTACCCCTTCAATGACATAGAGACGATTTCTCCTCGCCCCATGCTTTTCATCACGGGCGAAAACGCCCATTCCAGAGAGTTCAGCGAGGACGCCTACAAACTGGCGGCAGAGCCGAAGGAACTCTACATAGTGCCCGGCGCGGGCCATGTGGACCTGTACGACAGAGTGAATTACATTCCCTTTGACAAACTCGCGTCCTTTTTCACCAAGTCTCTAAAATAGGGCGTAAGCGTCATGGAGGCACAGACCATGGACGATCATCAGGCGCTGAGCGCACGCCAGCAAAGTATGGTTCCGATTGCAGCCCTGTGGCCAAATAGATATGACCGGTCTTAACCGGTAACGACCGGAAAAATTGAGAAAAGGATACTGATATGGCGAAAAGAATAGTGGTATTGGCTGGCAGCCCCCGGAAGGGGGGAAACTCCGATCTTCTCTGCGAGCAGTTCATGCTTGGAGCGACAGAGGCAGGACACGAAGTGGAACGGATCTCCATACGCGACTCGAAGATCAATTACTGTACCGCCTGCGGCGTCTGTCAGGGCAATGGCGGCGCCTGTATGCATAAGGACGACATGGCGGATATCCTGGACAAGATGATACGTGCAGACGTCATCGTCATGGCTACACCGGTCTATTTTTATACCATGAACGGCCAGATGAAGACCTTGATCGACCGAACCTATGCACGGTACACGGGTATCAACAACAAGGATTTTTATTTCATCATGACGGCCGCCGTCACAGGGAAAGAACTGCTGGACCGGACTCTTGAGTCACTCAGGGGGTTCACCTCCTGCCTTGACGGCGCCAAAGAAAAAGGCGTCATCTATGGTACCGGTGCCTGGAATAAAGGGGACATAAAAAAGAGTCCGGCGATGGCGCAGGCATATGAAATGGGTAAAAAGGCATAGGACCGGCTGACCGGATGAAACCAATCGTGCTTTATACTTTGATTGCAGGAGTTGTTATCGTCATGGCCTGTACCCTATTGAAAAAGAACAGTTCCGCCCAGACTCGCTCATCCCTGTCGTTGGAAAGCGAGCTGCAAAAACCGGTCATGGTCACCAAAGGCGGGCGGCTTGATTCTGCCCGCATCATGTGGGATTTCTTCTTCAACAAGCCTGCGAATACGCGCCCGTCCGGGGAAATCCCGGTACAGGCAGTGACCCAAAAAGAGTTGCTGGCTGTTCCTGACAATACGGTCTGCCGGCTGGGGCACTCAACCGTCCTGCTGAAGCTGCATGGTGCCTTCTGGCTGACCGACCCGATGTTTTCGGAGCGGGCGTCGCCGATACAGTTCGCAGGACCGGACCGGTTCCACGAGCCGCCGATCAGCATCGACGAGCTGCCGCCGATCAAAGCGGTGATCATATCTCACGACCATTACGATCATCTGGACCATGCATCCATCATGAAGCTGGCCGGCAAGGTTGAGTATTTCCTGACGCCGCTTGGCGTTGGCGACATCCTTGTCGAATGGGGTGTGCCGGCTGCCAAGGTGCGGCAACTGGACTGGTGGCAGGAAACTGAAGTCGGCGGCGTCCGTTTTGCCGCCACGCCGGCGCGACACTTTTCCGGTCGCACTCTGTTCGATAAGAATCAGACCCAATGGGCTTCGTGGGTAATTCTTGCTGCCGATCAGCGTGTGTTCTTTAGCGGCGATTCAGGCTACTTTGGCGGGTTCAAAAGCATCGGCGAGAAGTACGGCCCCTTTGATCTGACCCTGCTGGAAACCGGTGCCTACGATGCCAACTGGCCGGAAGTCCATATGAAACCCGAAGAAACCGTCCAGGCCCACATCGATCTGAAAGGGAGGAGCCTGCTCCCCATCCACAACGGCACTTTCGATCTCTCCATGCACTCCTGGCATGAGCCTTTGGACAGAATAGTCGCCCTGGGCACTGGCCGGGGTATTCCGGTAATGACGCCGCTGATGGGCGAACCGGTCAGCATACACGAAGTAAAGCATGTCCGGCGCTGGTGGGAAGATGTGGACGGACGGAAAGAAACCGAGCGCGTGCTGAACAAGTGACTTCTTACCCAGCAGTCTCCCCTCCCTTGACCACCTACCCCCACCCCTAGCCCCCTCCCGCAAGGGGAGGGGGGACTAAGAGCGGCTTTCCACGGAATTTCAGCGATGAACCTCCCGAGAGGGAGGGGGCTTTTTTCTGCTTCCTAACCCATTTTCTGCAGACTCCGAAATAGCTTGCCGAACCTTTTCCCTCCCCGCTATATCCCGCATCGACCTCATTTCCAGATTCCCCCGTTTTTAGCGGCCAACGGTTGACGGCGCACCCGGGCCAACTATACTAGTTAAATTATTTTAATGCAGACTGGACGGGAGGTGCAGTCCTTATTATTTCAAACAGCAACGGGGCGAACATGCCCGGAGCTGTACCTGCAACAGCATCCGCAAATCCCGCGATCGGAGGGGATCATCCCCAGTTGAAGCAGTGGAACCTGGCGACGCTGCGCGACCACATCCAAAGAGCCAGCCGACAGTGACTGCCATACCAACCGGAGTCGCGAATCCAGACCATGCCAAACGACGACAACATATTTGAGAGGTTAGAGGGGTTCCGGATCGACCTTGACGGCCGTTTCGAATGGTCCCTGCGCCTGACGGCGGACCAGGCAACGGTTAGGGACAACATTGTTTTCTGGCTGGATGCCGGGGTAACGCCGGCGCAAGAGCCTGGTGCGCTGCCTTTTACCTCGCTGCTTGAACAGGTGGGTTCCCCGTCAGCCATACGAAACATCTGGGAGGCGCGCTGCCGCTGCTGCCTGCACCAGGGACTCGGGTTTTCGGCAAGCGGCGCAAGCGACTGGCGACTCTACCTGCATCGGCAGTCCAAGCCTTTCTACGGGGACGAATACACGGTGTATCACTGGCCGCCCAGGCCGTGGCAACAGGCGACTCGATACAGTTTCTTCTTTTTCCCGGAGACCCCATCAGGAGAGACACCGGAGAACTGGATTCATCCGGCTCTGCTGCCGGTTTATCGGAAGTTCCAGTCGGAGGAGCTGCTTCAGGCGATTTCCGGGTTCTGGCTCAGGCGCAACCACGCCGGGGTCGACCAGGTATGCCTGACCTTCCCTTGGCAGCCGGCAGTGCAAACATACCTCGGAGTGCTGAAAGGATTCGTTACCGGTGCCGCCGCCCGAAAGGTCCTGAGGGGGTACGCCTCGCATCACTTCAGACATATCTCCTTCGCCACTTCACGGCAGCAGACGCCGACCCTGACCCTGTATTTCTCTGGTACGCCGGATAAACGTCCGCGGGACATGGAGGAACTCCAGAGTTCCGTCCAGGTTGATGCCCGCCGCTGCGACAAACTGTTGCAAGCCTGCCTCCCCAAAATAGATGTCTCGGAAAGAGAACCGGCGGAAAGATTGGAAAGTTTCTATACCCCTGGCGACATCGATGTCTGGAGCAAAGCGTTGGGGAGGGACATGCACTACCACTTCGGACTTTTTACCGAAGAAGACGATTTGGAGGCTATCTGGAACGACGCCCCGTTCGAGCGGGGGGTGAGCGAGCTGATCCCCTATATTCCCGCGGGAAGCAAGGTGTATGATCTCGGCTGCGGTTGGGGCGGCCCGGCAGCCTACCTTGCAAAGGCGCACGGCTGCGACGTCACCGGCATTACGGCGAGCCGGGCCCAGTTCAGATACTGCGACGCACTGGGACTGAAATGCCGCTACGGCGACATGGAGACCACCCTCCCGCCGGGGCGGTTCGACATCCTGCTGATGCTGGAGAGCCTGGAACACGTGGAAGACAAGGCCTCCCTGCTCAAGACCCTGCGGCAGTTCGGATCGCGCCTTGTCATACGCACCCACTGCCAGGAAGGCGATGCGGACGGCACGGCCTTTAACGGCACCATGCACCTCGTGTCGGCACAAGAGCTGAAAGCCCTGCTGCAGGCATGCGGCTGGAAGATCACCCACTGGAGCAACCGTCGCGAGGCATCGATGCCGACGGTGGAAATCTGGCACAAGCGTCTCTGCACCATCCCCCCGCAAAACGACGAGCACTTCGAAGCCTGGCGCCAATTCTGCAGCAAGATCATGCGCTACCCCGAGGAGTGGGCCTCTTCCCATCCCCTCATCGAGGCGGTGGCGGAACTGGAGTGGAGCGAACCCCCACCCCCCTAACCCCCTCCCGAAAGGGGAGGGGGATGATGCTTACTTGAACCACCCTATCCGGTTTTCTTCCTCCAGGCGGGACCTCAGGTACTCCCACATCGCGGGGCACCCGGCTTTGATGGGGGGACCGATCTTGTCGATGACGCGCTCGTAGCTGATGCCGTTTTCCCGCCAGCTCTGGCCATTGTTGGCGAGGTTTAGCAAGGGCGGCATGGCGCGGTCGGCGGCATGGGCGAAGCGGGCTTCGGGGGTGGCCGCCTCGTCGAACTCCAGCCACAACTCAAGGAAATAGGAGCGCTGCGGTTCCGGCACCAATCCAAAGATCCGCTTCACCGCTTCCAACTCGGCCGCCTTGCGCTCCTCCCACCCCTCGGTGGCGTAGACAATGGTGTCGCCGGTATCGATCTCCCCGATGTCGTGCACCAGGAGCATGGCGACCACGCGATGTATATCTACAGGCGTCGCGGCATAAGGCTCAAGGGAATAGGCGAGCATGGCGATCTGCCAGCTATGTTCGGCGGAATTTTCGTTGCGGTCGCTACCCTTGGACCTGCTTTGGCGGGTGACGCTTTTCAGTTTGTCCAGTTCCAGTATGAAGTCCACGATCTGTTGCATCTGTTGATTTCCTCTCGTGCTGATTTTTGCTGATTCGCCGCGTTAACCAGGGCGGGGTCGCTATCCTTCCTGCAAGGACTCTATACGTTTCAGGTCGTCAAAGAGCTTCCGGTTTACCGGCGTCGGTATGCCGCAGCGCCCGCCCAACTCGATGACTGTACCTGCCAGCATCTCGACTTCCGTCTTTCTTCCAGCCTCCACGTCCTGCAGCATCGAGGTCTTTCCTTCCGCGCTCAAGGTCGCCAGCACCTTGTACCACTCGCCTATATCGTCTTCCGACAGATTCACCTTCTTTGCTACGGCGACGGCTATGACTTCCCTCATGGCGGTATCCATCAACTCCCTTGCCTCGGGCGAGTTTCTCAATGCGCCGTAGGTTGCCCCGAGGAGTGCGGAGACCTGGTTCACCCCTACGTTGATCATGTATTTGAACCAGAGGCTGCGGACCATGTCGGGGGGGACCTCATGGGCGATGCCGGCCCTGTCGAAGAGGGAAGCGATGCGCCGGACCCGTTCGGTCGACTCCCTGTTTTCCCGCTCGCCGAACAGGATGCGGCCGAGGTTCTTGTAGGTTACGGCGCCCCCCTCCCTCAAGGCGTCTATTCCGAGCGAGAGCCCATACAGAACCTTCTCCATTCCGTAGGCAGCGCCGATGCGCTCCTCGCTGTCGATGCCGTTCATGACCGAGAGAATGACTGTTTGGGATCCGACCGCCTTGCTCATATCGGCAATCGCTTCGTCAAGATGGTGGTGCTTCACGGCCACAATGACCAGATCTGCAGCCGTTGCTTCTTCAGGCTTTGCCACCTTTATCGCATAGCGCCTGCCGTTGACTGTGACCCCGTCGTTCTTCAGCCTGTCGTGACGTTCGCCGCTGGCGATAAAGCAGACGTCGTCGGGGTTCATGTTGAAGAGAAGGCTTCCGTAAACCGCCCCTAGTGCCCCCGCACCGATGATGGTTGTTTTGTAAGTTGATTCGCCCATTGCCGCCTCTGGATCTGGAAGTTTTCTGCCGCGCCAATGTGTCACAGGAGGAGTGTTTTCGTCAATGTCGGATAGGACAATAAAAAACCGCCCCTGAGGAACGGAATCCCTGGGGGCGGTTGGTTTCGGCGGGATCGACCAGACGTCAATCAGGTGTAATGGTGCCTAAGAGCCCGTCGCTTTCGTCGTTTAGGCCGGCGGCGAAGAAGAGTGTGCTGGCCGGGCCGGCATTGCCGCCGTTGCCAAACCCGATGCCCCAGAGGCCGTTGATGGCAATCGGCGCGCCGAAGGAATCTCTCAAGAGTCCCTGGAAGTTCCCGCTTGTCTGATCGAAGGCCGCGATCTGGCCGCTGCCGAAGTTCCCGATCAACACGCTGTTGCTGAATTTGCCGAAATCCGCCGGCGCCAAAGCCACGCCCCAGGGGGAGTTGAGCCAGGTTCCGCTCTGCAGGCTCATGACGAAGCTGCCGTCCGGGTTGAAAACTTCGACGAAGCCGTGCCCCTGGCCGGAGACATCGTCACGGAGCGTGTCGGTGTTCAAGAGAGCATAGGTGACGTACAGCTTCCCTCCGATGTTTGCTATGTTGAACGGCGCGTACCCCGCGGGAGGGGCCACATGCGGGGCAGGTACGGTGAACGGCGTTCCGGCGAGAGTTACGGGGGCGAAGTTGGAGTCAAAGACGTCTACCGTTTTGTTGCGGAAGTTGGCTACGTAGAGATTGTTGGATGTGCCGTTTGTGGCAATAGCAGCTCCCTTGTAGACGGGGCCGGTCCCCGCCGCAAAGGTCGCGTTGTCGACCTTGAGCGTGGCGGCGGCGCCCGTGTTCCAGGCGGATATGGTGCCGTCCTCGGTGACGAAGATAAACCTTGCCGCGGTGGTGCGTACCCCGGGGGTGACGTTGAAACCCGAGAAGTTGTTGAAGACGACGCCGGTCGGGGTCGCCGACGTTGCGGTACCGGGAGCGGTCGGCAGCGGTATGGTCACCTGCAGCGGGGTGGCTATGGGGAAGGGTTGCCCCGAGCCGTTATACACGGTCGAGAATCCACTGCCGTTGTCGCTTACCCACCAACCGCTGGTGGGGGAGTGGGTAATGCCCCAGGAGTTGACCAGTTTTGCATCGGTGGTCGCAGCAAGCCCCGGGATGTTTGAGACGAGGTTGGTCTGGTGATAGGTGGCGGATGGTGGGGTGTTGTGGTCGTTGCCACAACCGATGAGCGCCACTTGTGCCATTGCCAAAGCGATGATCGTTACCAGTGATTTTTTCCACATGTTGTGCCTCCTTATTTTCGGTGACTGTCCTGTCCCTCGGATATCGATCCACTTTTCTTTTCGTGGACTCACCTCCTCCCCGTTACTGGCTGACTTGAAGCCGCCAAGATACCCAGACGATGGCACCTGCCCCCCCCTAACCCCCTCCCGCAAGGGGAGGGGGACGAGATCCTCATCGGAAAACACTGCCTTTGGGTCACCTGATCTCGAATATTCTCACCATGCCGGCTGCAAGCTTCACGTCGCTCAAAGCGCGTCCGTCGAACGAGGCGAAGGGGACGGGCGTGCCGTCGAGGGCGTACTCCGTCGCGGAGGTCCCGGGCCGGGTTCTGATCCGCAACGTGGGGGATTCCTTCTTGTCCCATACGAAGAGCACCTGCCGCTCGTCGGGGCGCACGAAGAGGTGCTGGTACAACTCCCCCTTTTGGCCACCGGTCACCTCGACGCTCAGGTCGCCATCCGCCACAATCAGCTTCCCCACGTTCAAGAGGTTCACCAGCCGCTTGACCGTGTGAAACGCCAGCTTCTTTTCCCGGTCGTAACGGGTGAGGCCAAGGTAGTAGTTCTCGTTTTCGCCAATGACCTTGGTCTCGGGGCGCCGGTCCCTGACCTGGTAGATCCCCAGATGCTCGACCTGCGGGTCGGCGAGGAAAGTGGCAAAGGCCCTTGCCCACCAGTTCGCCTGGTCCTGTTCGGTCTTGCCGGGGGCGGTGGCGAAGCCGACTTCGTTGAGCCAGATGGGCTGGCGCGCGCACTTCTTCTCGACGAGGGGGACGAACTCCCCTTTGAAGTAGCCGGGGCGCGCCTGGTCCAGATAGTTCTCCACGGTCACTTCCTTCGGGGTCCAGGTCTCCGGGTAGGCATGGATGGGGACCACGTCGAAGCTTGTCGCATTGCCGTAGGTGACGCAGGCCGCTCTCACCCACTCCGAGTCGGGCCAGACCATCCCCCCCATGATCACCTGCTTTCCGGGGGCGCCCTGCCGCACGGCCTCCGACGCCGCCTTCAGGACCTTGTTGTAGTCCTCGGCTGTCCCGTCCCACCACTGCTTTACGTTTTCCTCGTTGTAGACCTCGTAGGAGGCGATGTTCTCGTATTTCTTCAATTCCTGCACCGTGCGAGAGACGAAGCGGCGCCACTCTTCGATCCGCTTGGGCGGGTCGTTCCACTCCACGTCGTCGCTTCCCCCCTTTGCGGCCCAGGAGGGGGTGTAGGCGAGGTAGGGCCTAAGAGTGATCCCTTCCTTGGCGGCCAGGGCGACGAAGCGGTGCAGCCAGGGGTAGTCAAATTTGTCCCTTTTGGGTTGGTAGTCGATCCAGCTGAAGCTCCCTCGCCAGGTGGATACTCCCAGCTCCTTGATCAGTTTGAAATCGGTGGCGACGTCCTTGAGGCTTTCTCCCTTGGGATAATCCTGCAAGACGCTGAAGGATACCTGCTTGGTAAAAGAGGTGGGGGCGGCGCATAAAACGACGCCGGGACGGGTGGTGAGGGTTACTTCGGCTTTTGCGGCTGGGACTTGCTGAAACGCGGTGAGGTAGATGGAGATAAGGGGAATCGCCAACCAATGCGAATAGCTCATGCCGCCTCCATATCAGAAAAATTGGGAAAAGATTGGAGGATTATAACAAAGCTGGGCGCTTTGCCAGCGGATTGGGCGGAGTCGTGTGACCGGCGTCACTTCCTTTTTGGGCGGATGTGGCTAGGTTTAAGGCTTCAGCAGCAAGCAGGGGACTGGCTCCGCAAGGTGCCTGTCCCCCTTAGCCCAGATCGCAGGGGACTGGCTCCGTAAGGTGCCTGTCCCCCTTCGCCCCCTTCGCCCCCTTCGCCCAGAGGACTCATGCTCAAAACTATCGCCGGCTATCTCGGCATGAACGCGAATAAAGTACTTCAGGCGCGGCGTGCCCTCGCCTTCATCAAGCCGCACCGAAAGACCATCTCCGTGATCATGGCGATCATGCTCCTCTTTAGGCGCCCTGGAGCCGCTCATCTACAAGGTGGTGTTCGACAAGCTCGGGACGAACGCCGGACTGAACCAGCTTCTTCTGGCCGTAGGCTCGATCATGGCTGCCGCCGTCGCCAAGGAAGCGTTGAACGGATTTTCCAACTGGCTCAGTTGGAAGGTGCGGCTGGCGGTCAACTACAAGCTCCTGGACACGACTACGGCGAGGCTCCATTCCCTGCCCCTTTCCTACCACCGCGGCGAAACGGTGGGGGACTCATGACCCGCCTCAACCACGGCATCAACGGCTTCGTGACCGGCATCTGGGACCTCGCTTTCAACATCCTGCCGGGCCTCATCTACCTGGTCATATCGGTGGTGGTCATGTTCCGCCTCGACTGGCGGCTCTCCTTGCTGGTCGTCTTCTTCGCGCCGCTTCCCGCCATGATCGGGGTGGCCGCCTCGCACGAGCAGACGGCCAGGGAGAGCGCGCTTTTGTACCGCTGGGGCGTCGTCTTCGCCCGTTTCAACGAGGTACTTTCGGGGATCGTGACGGTGAAAAGCTTCGCCATGGAGGAAGCCGAGCGCAAGCGCTTCATGGGGGACGTGGCCGAAGCGCACGGCATCGTCCGCAAGGGGGTGGTGACCGACACCAAAATCGGCGCGGCGCAGAATCTGGTGGTTATGCTGGCGAAGACCGCCTCGATCGGGTTCGCCATCTACCTGATCCAGCGCGGCGAGACCACGGTGGGAACGCTGATGGCGTTCTTGGGGTACCAGGGGGGGCTCTTCGGGCCGGTCAACAGCCTGACCGGCGTCTACCAGACCCTGCGCAAGGCGAGTATCTCCTTCGACATCGTCTTCTCCATACTCGACGCGGAAGACCATCTGCAGGACGCCCCGCACGCGGCGCCGGTGGAGAACGTGAAGGGGGAAGTCGTCTTCTCCAACGTGAGTTTCGGCTACAGCGACGAGCGGCGGGTTCTAAACGGCATCGACCTGCACGTGGAGCCGGGAGAGACGATCGCCATCGTCGGCCCCAGCGGTTCGGGGAAGACCACGATGATATCGCTCCTGCAGCGTTTTTACGATCCGACCGCCGGCTCGATCCTCATCGACGGCACCGACCTGCGCGGTCTGCAGCAGCGTTCCCTGCGGCAGCAGATCGGGGTGGTGCTGCAGGACGCGCTGGTTTTCAACGACACCATCGGCAACAACATCGCCTACGGCAGGCCGGACGCGACCCTAGAGGAGATCGAGGCCGCAGCGCGCGCGGCCAACGCGCACAACTTCGTCTCGCACCTGCCGGGGGGGTACGACTTCGTGGTGGGGGAGAGGGGGTGCCGGATTTCAGTGGGGGAGCGCCAGCGCATCAGCATCGCCAGGGCGCTTTTGAAGAACCCTTCGCTGCTCATCCTGCTGGTCCAGGATGCGCTGGACCGCCTCATCAAGGGGCGGACCAGCTTCATCATCGCCCACCGCCTCTCCACGGTGGTGGGGGCACACAAGATCCTGGTGCTCAAGGACGGGCAGATCATAGAATCGGATAACCATGACTCCTTGATGAAACAGGACGGCTACTACGCTTCGCTGGTAAAATGCCAGTCCCGCGGGCTGCTGATGGCTTGTTGAAGCTCATAGACGAAGCGGTGGGAACCTGGGGCCGACAGTCATTGCTGTCGGCCCTTTTTGTGGTCTGCGACCGGCAGGGCGCGTGGTGCGCAAGCACAGTAGAGTCTGCGTCGTGACTGGCTCTTCATTGCATGTGAAAACTTTTTAACTATATCTTTCTTGCTTATAAATAAAATTCATAATAAATTTTTATATCTTAAATCTCCTCTTCCCGCCGAAACAGTAGAGATCATCCCAGGATCATGTAGCAGCAATAAAGTATGTGACAGGAGCTGTCATGGATCGCTTTCTTTCACTTAAACTGCGCACCCAGATGATGATCATGATCCTGTTAATGGCTATAGGATCGATGGGCGTCATCCTGTATTCCGCGGAAAGGCAGCGCGAAGCCGATTTCCGTGAAGCTGCACACCTCTCCCTGAGCCTCGCAACTGCGGTGCATAACGACCAGAATGTACTGCTGTCGGGCGCCGAGCAACTTCTGAGCACCCTTTCCTATGTCGAGGCCGTGAGAAAGAGGGATGCCGCCGAGGTGAACCGGATCCTGGCCGGACTGCTGAAAAAATCCCCCCAGATCAGCAATCTCCTCATGATCGCACCTGACGGAACCATCTGGGCCTCGGCGGTGCCGATGGCAAAGCCGATAAACGCGGCGGAGAGGAGGTACTTCAAGGCGGCCCTGCAAAGCGGCCGTTTCTCCTCCGGGGAGTACACCATAGGCAAGGTACTCTCCAAACCGGCGCTCAGCTTCGGCTATCCCATTTTGGATGAAAACGGAAAGGTGCAGGACGTCGCGGTAGCGGCCTTCACGCTCACCAACTACGAGAAGCTGTTGGACTCCCGCAACCTCCCCCGCAACACCTCGCTTTTGCTGCTGGACCACAAAGGGACCGTCCTCTTCAGCAACAAGCCCCGGGAACTGGTCGGCAAACAGGACCGGCCCGACCTCTTCGCCGCCATGAAAAAGGAAGATCTGGGCAGCTTCAGCGCCAAGGACATCAACGGCATCCAGAAGGTGATGGCCTACCACCAGGTTTACCTCAAGGGGGAGAGCGAGCCGTACATGTACGTCCGTGCCGGCATCGACAAGGAGTGGGTCGACAAAAAGAGCTCGCTGCCGTTGATGGCGAACATCTCGGCCATGGCGGCCATCGTCTTGCTCACGGCGCTGATGGCGCTGTACATAAGCAAGCGGGCGATTCTCGACAAGGTGCGGGCGCTCAGGGAGGGGACCCAGAAGATCTCGGCCGGCGACCTGACCGTCCGGGTGAACGACAACGTCGCCGGAGGGGAGCTGGGCGAGCTCGGAGCCGCTTTCGACAGCATGGCGCAGCAGCTGTCGGTCGACATCGAGAGAAGAAAGCGCGCCGAGGCAGAGGCCCTCGCCAAGGGCGAGGAACTCGACAGGTACTTCAACAACAGCCTGGACCTCCTCTGCATCGCCGACACAAGCGGCTGTTTCCGGCGCCTCAACCCGGCTTGGGAAACGGCTCTCGGGTTTCCCCTGGACCGGCTTGTGGGGCAGAACTTCCTGGAGATGGTGCATCCCGATGACGTGGCTGCCACGGCCGATGCTGTCGCGGTATTGGAAAGAAATGGGGAGATCCGGAGTTTCACCAACCGGTTCCTGCACGCCGACGGGTCCTACCGCTCGATCGAGTGGCACTCGGTGCGGCCGGATGGAAATATCATCTTCGGTGCCGCCAGGGACGTGACCGACAAGATCCTCGCTGAGGAGGAGAAGCTCCAGCTCGAGCGCCAGCTCCTGCACATGCAGAAACTGGAGAGCCTGGGAGTGCTGGCGGGGGGGATAGCGCACGATTTCAACAACATCCTGATGGCCATCATGGGGAACGCCGAACTCGCCTTGATGCGCATCGACAAGGACTCTCCGGCGGTGGACAACCTGCAGAAGATCGAGCAGGCATCCACCCGCGCCGCGGACCTGGCCCGTCAGATGCTGGCCTACTCCGGTAAAGGGAGGTTCGTGGTGGGAAATACCGACCTGAACCGCCTGCTGCAAGAGATGCTGCACATGCTGGAGCTGTCCGTCTCCAAGAGCGCGATTGTGAGGCTGGACCTGCACCCTTCTCTGCTGCAGATAGAAGCCGATGCGACCCAGATCAGGCAGGTAGTGATGAACCTGGTCATCAACGCCTCCGAGGCCCTCGGCGACGGCCGCGGCTTCATCTCGATCAAAACCCTGAGCCTTAAGTGCGACCGCAGCTACCTCAAAAAGGCGTGGCTCGACGTGGACGTACCGGAAGGCGATTACGTCTGCCTGGAGGTGACCGACACCGGGTGCGGCATGGATAGCGCCACCAGGAGCAAGATTTTCGACCCCTTCTTCACCACGAAATTCACCGGGCGCGGGCTGGGCATGGCCGCGACGCTCGGCATCGTAAGGGGGCACCGCGGGGCGATTATCGTCGAGAGCGAGCCGAACCAGGGGAGTTGCTTCAGGGTTCTTTTCCCTGCGGCCGGCAGCGCAGCCGAGCTGTCCGAAGCGCCGTGCAGCCAGGAGAACTGGAGGGGGCACGGCACCTTGCTGCTTGTCGACGACGAGGAAGCCGTGCGCTGCATCGCCTCGGAAATGCTGCAGCAACTAGGGTTCGACCTGCTGACGGCATCCGACGGCAGGACCGCCATCGAGCTCTTCTCGGCCAATCCCGGGATCGGGGTCGTCCTTCTCGACCTCACGATGCCGCAGATGGACGGCGAGCGCTGCCTTGTCGAACTGCAAAAAATAAGGCCGGACGTGAAAGTCGTGATGTCGAGCGGCTACACCGAATACGAAGTGACGCAAAAACTGAGAGGCAAACAGCTGGCGGGGTTCATCCAGAAGCCGTACAAGCTGAGCGCGCTGGTGGAAGCATTGAGGCCGATTGCCTGAGCGCATCCTGACATAGCTAAACCTGAAACCCCGAGGCGGCAATGCACCGGGGTTTTTTTTATGCCTGCCCACCGCCGAGGTTTCTCTGTCAGCAACGTGCTGCATCTGAGTCGAAAAGACAAAGTGAGGCAATTCGCACTGTTAAGTAAAAATTAATACAACAAAGGATCTGTCGACACTTTACTGTTGACAGTAGCAAAAAACGGAGTATTTTGTGGCCCTGTCTTGTGTATACGTTTTGAGGTGTCGACAATTAATGAAAAGCACTCGGGTCGAAATCGACTCTTCACTCAGCCTGTCCGACAGGATTTTCGAACAACTACAGACCGCCATTGTGAAGGGCGAGATGCCGTCCGGCAGCAAGATCTCGGAGCCGGAACTGGCAAAAAGCTACGGCATCAGCCGCGGAACCCTCAGGGAGGCGCTGAGCCGGCTGGAGGAACGCTACCTGGTGGTTCGCTCCCCGAACCTCGGGGCGCGGGTGGTAACGCTCTCCTATGAAGAGCTGGTCGACATCTACCAGATAAGGGAAGCCTTAGGGGGGATGGCCTGCGGGCTGGCGGCGGAGCATATGACTGCCGCGGAGATCGCGGACCTGAAGCGGCTGCTCGACGAGCACGAAAGAAACATCGAGGAGAACCAGGGGCTTTCCTACTACCAGCAGGAGGGGGAGTTCGATTTCCACTACCGCATCCTCCAGGGGAGCCGCAACTCCAAGGTCACCGGCATATTGAAGGGTGGCCTGTACCAGTTGATGCGGATGTACCGTTACCAGTTCTCCATCTCGGGTCCGCGCCCCTACCAGGCGCTCAAGGAGCACCGTCGCATCGTGGAGGCGATCGAGGAGCGGGACGCCGAACTGGCCGATCTCCTGATGCGCCGCCACATCAGGGCCGCACGCAAGAACATCGACGAGCGGCGCAGCATTTCCACGTTTGAGAAGGGTTGATAGCCCCCTTTTTTTGCGCCATTGGCGTATACGCTAAAAACAAACAGGAGGAACGTGATGTCGAATTATGGAACCCTGCAGGACCGCGTGCGCTGCAAGTCGCTTCTGAGCAAAGTGATGTCCCCCGAACAGACCATCGGCTTTTTCAAGGACGGGATGAACCTGGGCTGGTCCGGTTTTACCCCGGCCGGCTACCCGAAAGCGGTGCCCATCGCCCTCGCCGACCACGTTGAGAAGAACGGGCTGCAAGGCAAACTGAGGTTCAACCTCTTCATCGGCGCCTCGGTCGGCGCGGAAACCGAAGACCGTTGGGCAACCCTCGACATGATCGACCGCCGCTGGCCCTACCAGACCGGCAAGAACATCGCAGCGGGGATCAACGCCGGCCGCATTCGCATGGGCGACAAGCACCTCTCCCTGTTCGCCCAGGACCTCGGCTACGGCTTCTACACCAAGGACACCCCGAGCGGCAAGCTCGACCTCGCCATCATCGAGGTCTCGGCCATCACCGAAGACGGCGGACTGGTGCTGACCTCTTCCTGCGGCGTAGTTCCCGAAATCCTGATGATCTGCGACAAGGTCATCCTCGAGGTGAACACCGGACAGCCCTCCTTCGAGGGGATGCACGACGTGGTGGTCTGCAACCACCCGCCCAAGCGCCAGATCCTGGGGATCACCACCGCCGGCGAGCGCATCGGCAGCACCTACGTTCCGTGCGACCCCAGCAAGGTGATCGCCGTGGTCGAGTCCAAGCACCGCGACAAGGGGCGCGCCTTCTCCGAGCAGGACGACACCTCCGAAGCGATCGCCAACAACATCATCGACTTCTTCACCCACGAGGTGAAGGCTGGGCGCCTGCCGAAGAACCTCCTCCCGCTGCAGTCCGGCGTAGGTTCCATCGCCAACGCGGTCATCGGCGGCCTGGCCAAGGGTCCCTTCTCGAACCTCACCGTCTTCACCGAGGTGCTGCAGGACACCATGCTCGACCTCTTCGATTCCGGCAAGCTGGACATGGCCTCTTCCTGCTCACTGTCGCTCTCCGAGACCCCGGGTTTCCCGCGCTTCTTCGACAACATGGAGAAGTACTTCGACAAGATCGTGCTGCGCCCGCTCTCCATCTCCAACGCCCCCGAGCCGATCCGCCGCCTTGGGTGCATCGCGATGAACACCCCGGTCGAGATCGACATCTACGCGCACGCCAACTCGACGCTGGTCGGCGGTACCCGCATGATCAACGGCCTGGGCGGCTCGGGCGACTTCCTGAGGAACGGTTTCCTGAAGATCATGCATACGCCGTCCTCCCGCCCCTCCAAGACGGATCCCAACGGTATCTCCTGCGTGGTGCCGCACTGCTCGCACATCGACCACACCGAGCACGACCTCGACTGCGTCGTCACCGAGCAGGGGCTTGCCGACCTGCGCGGCATGGCTCCGAAAGAGCGTGCCCGCCGCATCATCGAGAAGTGCGCGCATCCCGACTACAAGCCGATCCTCACCGAGTACCTCAGCATCGCCGAGAAGCAGTGCCTCGCCAAGGGCGTCGGCCACGAGCCGCAGCTTTGGGACCGCGCCTTCAAGATGCACCTGAACCTCGCCGCGAACGGTACCATGAAGATCAAGAACTGGGACATGAAGGTCGACCTCTGCGAGGAGGCAGCCGAGCGCCCGGTGCGCCAGCCGAGCATAGGCGACTCCGCAGCCGTCTAGTAGCTGGCTGAAAAGAAGCACCTAAGACCCCGGTTGCCGAAACGGTACCGGGGTCTTTTCTTTTGCCGGGGATCTTCGGTGAAATGGCGGTGGCCGGCTCCGGATGAGGCTAGTGCTGAGAGGGAGGCTCCCTCGCGTGGGTGTGTGCAATTTTGCAGCGCCGCATGTCGTAAAGTTGAGCAGGTGCGACGAATTAGAACAGTGGATGGTTCACTGGCCCTCGCTGTTCCGGCGCTAGGAGGGGGAGTGCGGACATCGTCCGGTTGGTACGTATCCTGCTTTTTCACTTTTGCATTACCATAACCGCGCGGAATTCCCGGGCACCAATTCGAGGGTTGAGATGGATACTTACACGATCGATGTGGAACTTGAACACTACTACGGCGACCGCATGGCAACCAGCAGCAGGGAAGCCATCCGCCGCTTTTACCTGCGTGCCGTCTCCCGCTGCAACGGGGCGGAACTTGAGAGATACCTGCGCCTGGTGAGGGCGCACGCGTCGGTGTATTCGTCGGTGCACCGCATGTTCAGCTCGCCGTTCAAGCATATGGAGCTCCCACTGTTCCTTTCCAGCCTGGTGCTGTTTGCCTCCAGCGTCCTCATGGTTTTTTACGGGGAAACCACTGTGATAGTCGCCGCCGGAACCTCGGCGGGGCTGGTGGGTATGCTGCAGTGCGGCCGTTCGTTGATCAAATACTGGCAGCGCCACGCCGTGCGCGAGGCGGTGTTCCTTGAGTTCGCCGAGATTCTGCAGAAAGAAAGCGGCGAGTTCACCAGATAATTAAAAGGGGACAGGCAAAAGGGGACAGGCAACTTTTTGATTTCAAAAAGTAGCCTGTCCCCCTTGGACATGTCCCCCTTCTACAGTCATAAAAACCTTCTCAACAAAAGCTGTCATGGCACTACGCCTGGCAGCTTTTGTATTTGCCGCAAAGCGCATAAACCTTTGACGATTGAGAAATGCGGTTTATATTTGTAGCGGTTGCCGCAAAGAGTCGGCTGCCAAAAAACAAACACGGAGGTAGCATACATGAAGCGCCTGATCCTGATCTGTCTCTCCCTTGTTCTCCTGTTGCCAGTTTCAGTTCTTGCCGGCGGTCTCGACAGTTTCCTCACCAGCCTCAACGTCCAGGCCCGCGCCGACCTCCCAGGCTTCTCCGCCAAGATAGGAGCCCAGTTCGGCGTGCCGGTGCCCCAGGTGCAGGCGGTGATCCGCTCGGTTTCGGAACCGGCCGACGCCTTCATGGTCTTCGAACTGGGACGGATGTCGGGGAGGCAGCCCGACCAGGTCATGGCGGTATACCAGCCCAACAGGAAGAAAGGGTGGGGAGCCATCGCCAAGGATCTGGGGATAAAACCGGGATCGCGGGAGTTTCACGACCTCAAAGCCGGCAACCTCCACTTCAGCGGCCACCCCGAAGGGGGGCAGGGCGGGGATGAAGGGAACGGTAAAGGGAAGGGGAATAAAGGGCACGGCAAGGGGCACAACAAGTAACTCTCTTCCTAATAAAAACAAAAAGGGGCCGGGCTTTACGCCCGGCCCCTTTTTTGTCTGCGGTTGAAACCGGCTACAGGCGGAACTGCCTGACCAGCCCTTCGAGGACCTTGGCGTTGGAGGCGAGCTGGCTCGCGGCCGCAGCCGTTTCGGCGGCCCCGCTGGCGGTCTGCTGCACCACCTCCGTCACCTGCTGCACGTTTGTGGTGATCTCGCCGGTGGTGGCGGTCTGCTCCTCGGCGGCCGTTGCGATCTGGTTGATCTGCGTGGAGACCTCACCGATCTGCTTCAGTATGGTCTGCAGTGCCTCTCCCGAGCGTTGGGAGAATTCAGTCCCCTTTTCCACCTCGGCAACCCCCTCCTCCATGGCGCTTACCGCGGCCTTGGTCTCGTCCTGGATCGCCTTGATCATGGCGCCTATCTCCTTGGTCGCCTTGGTGGTCCGTTCGGCAAGGGCGCGAACTTCATCGGCGACTACGGCGAAGCCCCGTCCCTGCTCGCCGGCGCGGGCCGCCTCGATGGCGGCGTTCAAGGCCAGGAGGTTGGTCTGGTCGGCGATGTCCTGGATGGTCTCGATGATGTCGCCTATCTGCTCCGACCTCTCGCCCAGGCTTTCCACGGTGCGGGCGCTGTCTTTCACCCGTTCCGCGATCCTCGCCATTCCGGCAATGGTCTCCTGGACCACGGCGCCCCCCTCGTTGGCGGAATCGCTGCTTTGGCGCGAGGTCTCGGCAGCCAGCACGCAGTTTTGGGCGATGTCGCCGCTGGTTGCGGCCATCTCCTCGCTGGCGGTCGCCACCGAGCCGGTCTGGGAGGCCACCTCTTCGGCGCCGGTCGCTATCTGCACGGCGGTCGACTGCAGCTGGCTCGACGCCGCGGCGATCTGGGTGGAACTGTCTGAGACCTGCCCCAGTATCCCCCGCAGGCTTTCCACCATCTTGCGGGAAGACTCAGCCAGACGGCCCAGTTCGTCGCTGCCGGTCAACGTGATGGATACGGTGAGGTCCTTGTCCGCCAGGCGGTCGTTCGCGGCGATGAGTTCCTGCACCGGAACCGTGATGCTCCGCACTATTATGACGGCCAGCAGCGCCGACAGCACGACGGCGGCTATGAGGAGTCCGATCACGACCAGACGCGACTGCCGGATCAAGTCATCGGATTCCTTGCCGACATGTTCCAGTTCCTTTTGCTGGTGCTCGAGCATCTTGTCTATGGCCGTGAAGTACGCCGTCTGGGTCTTGCGCACCGAGGTCATCAACTCCTTGCTCGCCTGCGCCTTGTTCCCCGACTCGATGAGCCCGATCACCATCTTCTGCGACTCTACGTACTGAGCACGATTCTCCACCACGGTTGCGAACAGCTTCTTGCCGTTTTCGCTGCTGACTATCTTCTTGAGTTCCTCAAACAGTTTGCCTATCGCCGCGCGGGCTTCCTCTATGCGTTTTTTTTCCTTCTGGACCTCCACTGGGTCCTCGTTCAGGATCATGTTCCTCATCGCCCGGGCGATGACGTTGGCCTGGCTCTTGGCCTCGTTCAGCATCACCGTTTTGGGCCACTTGTCCTCGATCATCAATCCGATCTTCTCGTCGAAAACTTGCATCCTGTTTATGGCGTACCCGCCGACTACTGTCATAAGCACTAGTATTACAGCGAATGCGATTCCAAGTCTGACACTGAGTCTCATGCCGGAAAAGTTCATACTGCTCTCCTTGTGGGCTTTGCTGACGACGGATTGATATATCTTCAACACTTATCGCCGCCGTGTGAGCGGGACTTGAATAAAAATTCCCATAGCGGCGCCAGATGAGAGTCGTACCGGCATAAACTGAGCGGTCGACTCCCGTGTGTGAGTAGTTGCGGGGGCAGGAGATCTGTAACCGGATTGAGGAACTGCGGCTCTTGATGGAGAGGCGTGCGGAAAAAAAGCAATGGTCAAAGCAGCAAGGGGGGCGAGAGAAGGATTTTCGGCAAGGGAGCTTCGATTTGTCCTGCATCTGAGAGGGGCGGCCGTGGCAGTGCCGGGAGGCAGCATCGACTGAAGCTCTCTGCCGTTGTCTTATGCTAGGGGGGCGCAGGCTTAGACCCGGGATCCGGGGGGAGGCCTAACGCTGACAGTTCCTCCTTGATAGAGTTCATCTCTTTTTCAAAGCATTCAGGACAGGCGCTGTGGCTGAACATCACCTCCGAGTGCTGGCTTACGTAGTCCTCCAGTTGCCGCCAGCTCTCCTGGTCGTCCTTGATCTTCTTGCAGAACATGCAGATGGGGATGATCCCTTCCAGCTGTCTCACCCGTGCCAGCGCGGCCTCCAGTTCCTCCTTCTGCCGTGCCAGCAGGTCGCGCTGCTCCCGCACCAGGTCGGTGCGCTGTTTGAGCGAGACCAGGTTGCGGACCCGCAGCTTCAAAAGCTCCAGGTCGACCGGCTTGGTGAGGTAGTCGATGGCCCCGACCGCGAGCCCCTGGCGCGCCCCCTGGGGGGTGTCCATGGCGGTCAGGAAGATGACCGGAATGTCTACGAAGTCGGGATTGGCCTGTATGATCTTGCAGACGTCGAAACCGCTGATGTCGGGCATCATCACGTCCAGCAGGATCAGGTCGATCTGCTGTTCCTTCAGCCTGCTGATAGCCTCGTGCCCGTTGAGCGCGGTCACCACCTCGTAGTCGTTGCCCAGAGAGACCGATACCAGCCGCAGGTTGATCGGCTCGTCATCCACTATCAGTATCCTCGATGCTCTAGTCATGACTCACCTCCACGGCGTACAGGACCCGCTGCAATTCCTGGATCAGCTCGCCGGTCTCCAGCGGCTTGGAGAGGTAGCCGTCAAACCCCTCCTCCCTGAAGCGTCTCTTGTCGTCGTTTAGCGAGTAGGCGGTGAGGGCGATCACCGGCTGGTGGATCGAGGTCCCCTGCTCCTTCTCCCGGATCTGCCTAAGCGCTTCGTCCCCGCTCATCACCGGCATCTGTATGTCCATCAGCACTACGTCGTAATCCCCCTGCTCCAGCTGGGCCAGGCATTCCCTGCCGTTCTCCGCCACCGTGGTCTCCATGCCGAGCTTTTTGAACAGGGACGCGGCGAACATGATGTTGGTCTGGTCGTTCTCCACCAGCAAAAGCCGCAGGTAACGCCCTCCCCAAAGAGCGGGGCCTTCCTGGCGCGGCGACTCGACAGGTTTGCTCCCGTCGGGGGCGGGGCTCAGGGGAAGGGTCAGGGTGAAGCAGCTGCCGACTCCCGGCGTGCTCTCGATGGAGATGCTTCCCCCCATCATCTCGGCGAGGCGCCGGCTGATGCTGAGCCCGAGCCCGGTCCCGCCGTACTTCCTTGTGGTGGAGCCGTCTACCTGGACGAAGGGCTTGAAGATCTCCTCCAGCGCCTCGGCCGCTATCCCGACGCCGGTGTCACGCACCGCCATTTGGAACAGGGGAGGGGCCACGGGCTGCTCCAGCAGCGTGACGGTGATGGTGACCCCGCCTTTTTCGGTGAACTTGACGGCGTTCCCCAAAAGGTTGAGTAGGATCTGCTTGAACCGGAGCTGGTCGCCCAGTACCGCATCGGGGACATCCGGCGCCACTTCGACCTGGAGCCGAAGAGCCTTTTCCCTGGCGGCCGGGTTCTGGGTCATCACCACGTCCCTGATGCTTTGCAGCAGGCTGAACTGCTCGGACTCCAGGGTCATCATCCCCGCCTCGATCTTGGAGATGTCGAGTATGTCGTTGATCAAGGTCAGCAGGTTCTTGCCGCAGCTCTTCAGGGAGCTGACGTATTCGCGCTGCTCCGCGTTCAACTCTGTCAGTTCCAGCAGCTGCGTCATGCCGATCACCCCGTTCATGGGGGTGCGGATCTCGTGGCTCATGTTGGAGAGAAACTCGCTCTTGGCGCGGTTGGCCCTCTCGGCCGCGTCCATCGCCTGGCGCAGGGCCTCCTCCGCTTCCTTGCGCTCGGTCACGTCGGTGATCATGGCCAGCTTGGAACTGGTGCCGTAGGCGTTCTCCACGGTGGTGTTGAAGACCTGGTACCAGCGGCCATCCTCGGGGCTGTTCCACTCCCACTGCACGCTCTTGCCTTCGAAGCTTTCCACGCCGTGGCACCACGGGCAGGGGGCGGGAAGGTCGTGGAGCACCTGGTGGCAGATGCCGCCGGTCCCGTCGCGTCCGGTCCTTTCGATCAGGCGCTCGTTCATAAACTCCAAGTGGCGATCTGGGGAGCAGATGTACATCAAGCCGTCGAACGCCTCGATCATGCCGCGGTAGCGCGCCTCGCTGGCCCGCGCCTCGTTGCGGCTGATCACCAGCTTGGCGAGGGCCAAGAGCAGCAGCAGGAACAGGCTGGCCGAAAGGAGCACCATCATCCTGAAGCCGTAGCGCGAGAGGAAGGTCTGCGGCTGGTTGATGACGATGCTGTCCGCCGGCAGTTTCGAGACCGGGATGTTGAACCGCTGCATCTCGGTGTAGTCGAACATGTACTGGTTGGGGCTTGGCTGCAGGCGCGACTGGATGCGCTTCCCCTTTAAGACGTCGACAGCGAGGTCCGCGGCAGCCACTCCGTGCCGGCGCAGGTTGACCAGCCGCCCCCCGACGATCCCGTAACCCAGGTTGAATTCCCACCCCCCGTAAACCGGGGCGCGGCTCGCGTCGGAGATGCGCCGCAGCGCCTCCACGCTGGAGATGCGCGCCCCTTTGGCGTCCGGTACGAAGGAGGCGAAGTAGACGATCACGCTGTCGGGGGGGATCTGCTGCACCTCGCGGATCAGCTCTTCGAGCCTCTTCCCTTCGCGGTAAATGAATTCGGCGCGCGACCGGAAGGGGCTTGCTGCTTCCTTGAAGCTCGCACTGTTGAGGGTTCCGGTGATGGAGTCGTCGTGGATGACCACCACCCGCTTGCTGTCGGGGTGGAGCCTGAAGATCAGTTCCAGCGTGTCCCCGAAGCTCGGGCTCTCGTCTATCCCGGCAAAGTCCAGGCGGTTCCTGATGCGCTCGGCGTCGAAGTCGTTGGTCCCGCAAAAGACCACGGGGGGGTTGCCGAAGAGCTCGTCACGGTGTTTTTCCACGACGTTGAAGGCATAGTCGTCGCTGGTGAAGATGAGGTCGAACGGCTTCTTTTTGTACTTGAAGTGGAGGGTATCCAGCACGCGGCGGTCGTATTCGGGGCCGCTGTAGTTCTTGGAGTCGAGGTACTCGATGGTGATTTCCGCGGCGGGGAAGGTTCTTTTCAGGGTCTCGCTGAAGCCGGCGACGATGCCGTCGGACCCCGTGTACCCTGCGTGATAGGAGTTGATAACCAGGATCTTCTTGTGCTGCGACTGTTCGCAGCGCGGCGTCGTCGGGATGAGTAGCGCTGCCAGCATCGTCAGGCAGAACAGCAGATGGAACTTGAGCGGTTTCATCTTATGACACTCCGTGCAGGTGATCGGGCATTGTCTGGACGTGGATGTTCAAGCAATATACCTAAAGATGGCGGATTATAAAAAGGATAAAGTACAAGACTTCGCTTTATGTGACGCCGGACACCGCGAGCCGGCTGAGAGTGTGGGAGAGATCTTTTCTGATTCTTGAGTTGTTTTTGCTTGTAATAAATATCAAGTTGGCTCAAGTTGTCCCGCAAATTGACGAAGTATGACTGTAGGAACAATATCACGACATCCCCTGAGGCTGTCCCATGACTCTCAAAACGCGCAGCACAGTTATCTTTTTGTCGTTAATCCTGCTTGGTGCATCCCTTGGTTTCCTCTTCTTTGACCGGGGCCCAGCTCACCCCCGCCTTTTTTATCTCTTTGCTGTCCTTGTGGTTCTCGTTACGGCAGCCACGATCCACCTCGTCCTTTTCCGTTATCTGAAAGCGATCGACGGCGCACGTGTCGCCTCGGAAAATGCTGCCAGTCGCCTCAACCTTGCGCTGAAAGCCGGAGGGTTCGGCATCTGGGACTGGGACATCGTCCGTGACCTGCTGGTGTGGGACGACGGCATGTTGCAGATCTACGGTATAGACCAGAGCGCGTTCAATGGGTGCTTGGAGAGCTGGAAGGAGGCGATCCACCCCGAGGACCGTGAACGGGCCCTGGCGGCCACGCAGGCGGCGCTGCGCGGGGAGACGGAATATGATCTCTCGTTCAGGGTGCTGCGCCCAGACGGGGAGATTCGGTACATAAAGGCCGACGGCACCGTGATACGCAATGGCGAAGGTGCTGCGGTGAGGTTCATGGGGCTGAACGCCGATGTGACCGAGCAGAAGATTATCCTCGACAGCGTCATACGCGAGAGGAACAAGGCCCAGCTATACCTTGACATCGCAGGCGTCATGTTCGCCGCGATCGACAGGGAGGGGATCATCAGGCTGATCAACAAGAAGGGGGGGCAGATCCTGGGCTATCCGGAGGACGAACTGATCGGGCGTAACTGGTTCGAGGTCTGTCTTCCTCCGACGGCGGTCGGCGTCGTCAAGGACGTCTTCGCCAAGCAGATGGCGGGGGAGATCGAGTCGGTCGAGTTTTTCGAAAACCCGATTCTCACTCGAAGCGGCGAGGAGAGGATGATCGCATTCCACAACACGCTTTTGCATGAGGAGGGCGGTGCGATATCCGGCGTCCTTTTTTCAGGCGAGGACATAACTGAGCGTAAGCGGGCGGAGGCGTCGCTTGAGAAGGCGGCCGGCGAATGGCAGGCGGCGATGGACGCCTCGGGCGACGCCATCTACCTCCTCGATCTCGACCGGAGGGTACTGCGGGCGAACAAGGCATTCTACGAGATGACCGGGAGGAGCCCGGAAAGCTCGATAGGGATGCACATAGCGGAGATCATCCACCCCGGCCACTCGGCCCCGTGCGTCCTTTGCGACGCCCAGACTGCCCTCATCGACTTCGTCACAGTCCTCGAGGCGGGTCACCCCGACAACCACCAGGGATGCCCGGTGGAGGTGAGCCTCAAGATGGTGCGCGACGGCAACGGCAAGCCGGTGAGCATGCTCGTCACGCGCCACGACCTCTCCTTCGATCGCAAAACCCAGGAGACCCTCAGGGAGAGCGAGGAGCGCTACCGCCAACTGGTCGAGCATTCCCAGGACATCATCTTCATCACAAGCGGCGGGAAGATCGTCTTTGTGAACGACGCGGGGGTCCGTATCCTGGGCGCTGCGAGCGCGAACGATATCCTCTCCCGCAGGCTGCTCGATTTCGTCCACCCCGATTCGAAGGCGCTGGTGCAGGAGCACATGGAGATGGCGGCCACCCAGATGGGGCGCCTGCCGGTAACCGAGGTGAAGTACCAGCGCCTCGACGGGAGCACCTTTTACGGCGAGGTCACCGCCACCTCGATCATGCACCAGGGAAACCCGGCGATCCACGTCTTTGTGCGCGACATCACCAACAGGAAGAACCTCGAGGAGCAGCTGCGCCATTCGCAGAAACTGGAGGCCGTTGGGCATTTGGCCGGAGGAATCGCCCACGATTTCAACAACCTTCTTACCGTCATAGGAGGTTACGCCTCGCTGCTCGAGATGAAGATGGAGCCGGGGGACCCCAAGGCGGAGATGGTCGACCAGATCGTCGCCTCCACGGACCGCGCCGCCAACCTCACCCGCAGCCTGCTTGCCTTCAGCCGGAAGCAGGAGATGCACGCAGACGACTGCAGCCTCAACGAGATCGTCCAGGGGGTCGGGAAGTTCCTGAGGAGGATCATCGGTGAGGATATCACGCTGAGCACCACCCTTGGCCCCGAACCGCTCACCGTCTTCGCCGACAAGGGGCAGATCGAGCAGGTGATCATCAATCTCGCGACCAACGCCCGGGACGCCATGGAAAACGGGGGCGCCTTCTCCATCTCGACCGGGCTAACCGTTTTTGACGGCAGGTTTATCCAGTCCCGCGGGTTCGGAAAGCCCGGGAAGTTCGCCGTCGTCAAGGTCTCCGATACCGGCAAGGGGATCGACAAGGGGGTGCGGGGCAAGATCTTCGAGCCCTTCTTCACCACGAAGGAATTCGGGAAGGGGACCGGGCTCGGGCTTTCCATCGTCTACGGCATCGTGAAGCAGCACAAGGGGTACATCGACGTCGACGGCCATCCGGGGAAAGGGACCACTTTCAGCATCTACCTCCCCCTCTCCGGAAACCCTCTTCCAAAGGGCAGGGGGAAGGAGACGTTCGACGCCATCAAAAGGGGGAGCGAGACCATCCTCATCGCCGAGGACGAGGCGCACGTCCGTGAACTGGTGGACTCGGTGCTGCAGCAGTTCGGCTACCGGACCATGCTCGCCGTCGACGGCAGGGATGCGGTGGAGAAGTTCAGGAGGCACCGGGAGAGCATCGACCTCGTCTTCACCGACCTCATCATGCCGGGAAAAAGCGGCATGGAGCTCCACACCGAGATCAAGGCGATGAGGCCCGACGTCAAGGTGCTCTTCACCAGCGGCTACATGGCTGACGTCATGGAAAAACACGGCAACGTCGACGAGCATTACGACATCCTGATGAAGCCGATCGCTCCCGCGGAGCTCGCCCGCAAGGTGCGCGAGATGCTCGACGCCTGACTTCCCCCGAAGAGCCGCCAGGAGCGATTCGCCGACGCCATCACCGCTTTCACCGGGAGCTGGACCAGATGGAGCAGGAAACGGAGGAGAAGGAGAAGTACGGGGGCTGAACACAACGGGAAAAAACAGCTATCTCAAGCCACGCAGACGGCGTCGATTCCTTCGACGAACCCCGCCTGCGCGGAGGACGCCCGCACCAGCGCCCGAGCCCCCCGGGCGCCCACCGTCATCAGCAGCTTCACCCCGGATGGCCTCACCTGGCCGGTGGCAAGTACCGGGGCACCGTGCAGCTCCCGCCCGATCTTCCGGGGGTCGACGTCCAGCCAGGCGGAGACCCTGATCCCCTTCTCGCGCAGCAGGCGATACCACGCCCGCCCCTCCAGGCCCGCTCCGGCTAGAATGACCTCGCTTTCCCCTTTCAGAAATCCGTTCATCAGGTGGTGCAGCTTGCAACGGCGAAACGCGTCGGGGGCATAGGCAGGATTGGTGCGCGTGGTCCGTTCGGGGCGCTCTCTCCAGAAGAACAGAGTCTCTGGAAGCCTTGCGAACTTCACTTGCGCGGCGGCAAGTCTGAGCCACAGGTCGTAGTCTTCCGGCCATCCCTGGTCGCGGTAGCCGCCCAGCTGCTCTACATCCGACCTGCGGTACATCACGCTCGGGTGCACGAAAGGGGACTCGACGAAGAGGTCTGCGGTTATCTCGTCGTGGGAGATGAGCCGGTTCTGCCACTGCTCGTACCCGTTCATACCGGTGCCGACCTGCTGCCGGGGGAAATGCTTGAACGAGCAGGCAACGAGCCCTGTCCCGGGGTGGGCGGCAAGGAACGCCACCTGCGCCGCGAGTCTTTGGGGATGCGCGATATCGTCGCCGTCCATCCTGGCGATAAGCGGAGCCCGGCATGCTTTGAGCCCCTGGTTCAAGGCGGGGACCAGCCCCTCGCCGCAGTGAAGCACCCGGATGCGCGGGTCGCTTGCCGCCGCCTCGGCGAGGACGCCGGGTGTGTCGTCGGTCGAGCCGTCATCCACCGCCACCAGCTCGCAATCGGGGAAGGTCTGTGCCGCAAGCGAACGAAGCGCCGCCGGCAGGAACCGTTCCTCGTTTCTCACCGGCATCAGGATGGAGACAGCCGGAATGTGATTCAGCGTGGTCATGCAGAGTCCCCCATATGCCTGTTATTGCGATAGGCAACATATCAGCAGTAAGGGTTGTACTCCAAGTGAAAAGGCGCCGCGAGTAGGAGGTGACTGGTTCCAGCTACGGGCAACTGTCACAATTGTTATCATGGCAATGACGGAAACAGGTAGCTGTACCCATTCCAAATTGTGTAGACTGTATCTGGCGTGATTGGGCTCGTGGAGTAGAGTGAAGATGTCTTAAAGCAAACTGTGTGAGCGGCGCTGGGGGGAGATATGGCTTCGGAAACGGCAACAGACTGCAGGCCGCTGTATGAGAAGGTAGGGGGCGAGATAGTCGCGCTCATCGAAGGTGGCACCTTCCGGGCTGGGGAACGGCTCCCCTCGATCAGGCAGCTCAGCTCAAAACTGAGCGTCAGCATCAACACGGTGATGCAGGCGTACGCGGTCCTGGAGGACCGCCGGGTGATCCAGGCGCGCCCCCAGTCGGGGTACTACGTCTGCCCCCGCGCACCGGAAATAACCGCTCATCCCGTCTCCTGCGGGCAAGGTTTTCGCGCCACCGCCGTCACCTTCAGCGATCTCTGCCAATTGGTGATCCGCAATATGATGGAACCGGCAATGGTCCCTCTGGGAAGTGCGGTTCCCAATCCGCAGCACCTGCCGTTCGAGAAGCTGAACCGGATCATGTCCGCCGAACTGAGGCGCTTCGGCTCCCAGAGCGTTTCCTACATGATGCCGCCGGGGAGCGAACGGCTTCGGACCCAGATCGCCAAGCGCTCGCTTCTTTCCGGGATCAGCGTCACCCCGGACGAAGTGCTGGTGACTGCCGGCTGTGTGGAGGCTGTTCAGCTCGCCTTGCGCGCAACCTGTCGCGCCGGCGATACCATCGCCGTCGAATCCCCCTTCTACTTTAACTTCCTGCAACTCATCGCGGAAATGGGACTGAAAGCGCTGGAAATTCCCTCCACCCCGAGGGAAGGGATATCGATAGAGGCGCTTCGCTATGCCATCGAGAACAACAAGATCAGCGCCTGCCTGGTGATTCCCAACTTCAGCAACCCGCTGGGGAGTCTGATGCCGGACGACAGGAAGCGCGAACTGGTTCAGCTCCTGGAAGGCCACGGCATCCCCCTTATCGAGGACGACATCTACGGCGATCTCACCTTCGGCCAGCAGCGTCCGGTCGCGGCCAAATCGTTCGACAAGAAGGGGCTGGTCATCTACTGCTCTTCCTTCTCCAAGACCCTGGCTCCCGGCTATCGGGTCGGGTGGGCAATCGGAGGGCGTTTCCAGGACGAGATGGAGCGGCTGAAGATGATGACCAACCTTGCCGTCGCCTCACCGACCCAGCTTGCCCTGGCGGAGTTTCTCGCCAATGGCGGGTACGACCACCACCTGCGCGCCATCAGGCGCATCTATGCCAAGAACCTGTCCCAGATGTCGGAGGCGGTGGCGCGGTATTTCCCGGAAGGGACGCGGATGACGCGCCCCACAGGGAGCTTCATGCTGTGGGTGGAGATGCCGCAGGGGGTAGACTCGGTGAAGTTGTTTCACCGGGCATTGGAGCATCGCATCGGCATCACGCCGGGAGCCATATTCTCTCTCTCGGACAAGTACCGGAACTATATACGTCTTTCATCGGCGTATTGGGATGACAAGTCGGAACGGGGAGTAGAGACCTTAGGTATGCTGGCCAAGGAGATACTGAAGTCCTGAGGATGCAGCTGGCTGAGATGGGTTAGTGGGCCATGTGGATGAGTGAGCAGTTACGGCATTTGCCGTAGCGTGCGGGCAGGTAGAGCAGGTTGATAGTCAGGCAGTTCTTGCATTCCCAAAAGGTGTAACCGGTTACTTTCTGCCCGGCGTCTTCGCTGAACAGCCATTTGTAATAACCGTCCCAGTCGTATTCTGGTTTTTGGTTCGCCTTCTCTATCAATTCCTCTAGTAGCATCTCACACTCCTTGAGTGGTTTCAGTCACTGGCGGATAATGTACGCCGATTTTGTTAAATATCAACAAAACATTGATGTTGTATACTAACAGTGGGCGCCAACTACCCGATAGATTCAGTCATTTTGTTGTTCATTCTGTTTTATTCTGCCGCTTTCGCCCAAGATGAGTATCAATGGGACGCTGCAGACTCTACGCCCGCCGGTTATAAATTTCCGCCTAGACTTCCGTTTTTGATCGGCGGTAAAATGGCTTATCTGAACAGACTGTCTGAGAGGAGGCGCGTATGAAAAGGTTGATGACAGATGTCATGATGCTGGTCGGTGGCGGGGTAGTAGGCGCTGGCTTGGGCCTGATGTTCGCCCCTTATTCGGGTGCCAAGAGCCGCAAAAAAATGGCGCGCATGGGCAAGATGATGGGCAATAAGAGCGACAGGATGATGCGGGATCTCTCCGGTAGGATGTCCGATCTGGCTGACACCATGGAGAGCATGAGCGGGAAGGCGACCAAACTGATGCGCATTAGTTAGTGTGCTCACGGCGCACCTTCAATTGAACGACTGATAAAGAAAGTGAAATGGCCCGAAGCGTTGTCTGCTTCGGGCCATTCTTTTGCTTCATCCGAACCTGATCAAGACGGCCCCGGCGACGATGATCGTTGCCGATAAGAGCCTGGTCCGGCCATAGGATTCCTGCAGAAACAGGATACCTATCAGGACCCCCACCATAATGCTTACCTGCCGTACCGGCACCGCATAACCAACGCGAGCGAGATTCAATCCATAGCGGAAGGTGAGAAACGAGGCCATAACCACAGGTCCGCTGCAAAGGATGGGACGCCAGTTGACCCGCCATTCCTCTGCGATGGCGCTCCGGTACTTGGTGCGGCTCAGGTTCAGGGTCATGAGGAGCAGCATGGTTAGCGTGAGGAAGTAGGTGAAATATAAGGGTGGGTAGTGTCTGACACCGGTTTTCTCGGCGATCGAGCCGATGGAATAGATGAAGCCTGCCGCCAATGCGGCTCGCACCGAGGTGCTCTTCAAGTCGCGGAAGGGACGTGCGAGTTCCACCAGGCTCAGGCGCTGCATCTGCACCGAGAAGGTGCCAAGGATGACGAGGAGTATCCCGGTGATTCCGCGCAGGGAAAGGCGCTCCCCCAGGATCGCCATTCCCCAGATGGGGACCCATACCATCGAAGTCTGGGAGAGGGGGTAGATCACGGAAAGGTCGCCGGTGTGGTAGGCACGGCCGTTCAGCAAGTGATAAAGGACGAAGCTGACCGAGCCGATGGCGATCATCAGCAAGGTATGGCTTCCGGGAAGGTGAAACTCTTCAGGGAAAAGAGGTAGTGATGCTGTGAACAGGATGCTGGCGATCACGAACATCCAC
Organism: Citrifermentans bemidjiense Bem; assembly: GCF_000020725.1. Classification (NCBI taxonomy): domain Bacteria; kingdom Pseudomonadati; phylum Thermodesulfobacteriota; class Desulfuromonadia; order Geobacterales; family Geobacteraceae; genus Citrifermentans; species Citrifermentans bemidjiense. The sequence goes on from NC_011146.1 coordinate 949,937, forward strand.
CAGATGAAGACAGTCTTGTGGCGGCTGCGCTTTACCAGCATATTCCAGATGGCATGCATGACCG